>JAUNSN010000051.1 GCA_030539175.1 bacterium
AGAAGAAGAATATAGTGATGAAGAATATGCGGATGAAGAAGAATACAACGATGAAGAATATGTAGATGAAGAAGAAGTAGTTAGGGAAATAACTACAAAAGAAATAAAGGAAGAAGATTTTCTTGCGTGTGTTGGCAATAAAGAAGAAAAAGTTAACTCTAAAAAAGTTGTTAAGAAAAAGTTAAGGCTAAAGAAGGGGGTTAAGCTGTTTATATATGGTCTAATTTTATTAGTTTCGGCGGGATTACTTGTGTTTTCTGGATTAAAATTGTTTGCTTGGTGGCAAGACAATCAAAAGATAAGTAAGATTGAGGATGAAATTGGTGAGATGGCAGTGGTTGAAGAAGTTGTGGATGATGAAAACGTTGAATTTTTTGGTGAAGATGGCGAAACTTCTTTAAGTGATTATTTTTACTATATTGGGTTGCCTTTAATTAATGTTAATTTTGATGATTTGTTGGTTAAAAATTCTGATACTGTTGGTTGGATTAAAGTTAGTGGTACTAATATTAATTATCCAGTAGTTCAGTCTGCAGATAATGATTATTATCTACATAAAGCATTTGATGGTACGCCTAATGAGGCGGGATGGATCTTTTTAGATTATCGTAATAATATGGAGAATTTAGCTAAAAATAATATTATTTATGGTCATAGTAGAGTTGATACGACAATGTTTGGTACTTTACCAAATATTGTTAAACAATCTTGGTTTAATAATAAAGATAACCATGTTGTGTGGCTTAGTACACCTACTCATAATACTTTGTGGCAAGTGTTTTCTGTGTATATAATTGATGAAACTTCTGATTATTTACAAATTAACTTTAATGATGCTAGTTATACAGCTTTTATTGACATGATAAAAGGTAGAAGTAAATATGATTTTGGTACTTCAGTAACAGTAAATGATAAGATTTTAAGTTTATCAAGTTGTTATGGTAATACGCAAAGAGTTGTTTTACATGCTAAATTAATAAAAAAATCGACTAGATAGTATAAAAGACTTGCCAAAAATAAATATTTGTTATATAATTTACTTGTTGATGTTTGGAACATCATTAGATGTTCTATATTTGCCTGAGTGGCGGAATAGGTAGACGCACAGGACTTAAAATCCTGCGAGATTTAAACCTCGTGCCGGTTCAAGTCCGGCCTCAGGCACCAGTATATTTTTTAAAATTTTTAATATATTATAATGTATGGAGGAATACCCAAGTCTGGTTGAAGGGACCGGTCTTGAAAACCGGGAGGTTGTGTGAGCAGCGCAGGGGTTCGAATCCCTTTTCCTCCGCCATTAATGATATCGCGGGATGGAGCAGTCTGGTAGCTCGTTGGGCTCATAACCCAAAGGTCGTTGGTTCAAATCCAGCTCCCGCAACCAAAATGGTTCCGTAGTGTAGCGGTTATCACGTTTGCCTGTCACGCAAAAGATCGCGGGTTCAATTCCCGTCGGAACCGCCATTTTTTTGTGGCTTCATAGCTCAGTCGGTAGAGCAGAGGACTGAAAATCCTTGTGTCGGCAGTTCAATTCTGTCTGAAGCCACCATAGTGAAAATTAGTCGAACTTTTATAGTTCGTTTTTTTGATATTTTTTAAAAAATATGCATATAATAATATAAAGAACTTGACGTACATAAATAAGTACGCTATAATGTATGTGAGGTGAAAATATGAATACAATAAATATTACTAGTGCAAGAGCTAATTTATTTAAGTTAGTATCTGATGTTAATGTAGGTTTTAACCCTATTACAATAGTTAATAACAGAGGAAATAATGCTGTTTTAATATCAGAAAATGAATGGAAGAATATAGAAGAAACATTATATCTCTCTAGCATACCAGGTTTAGTAGATAATATTAACAATATACGAAAAAATAAAAAATGGGATTCTGCTAAGGAGTATAATGCTAATGAAGAATGGTAATAAGTATAAAGTTTTATTTTCTAAACAAGCCGAAAAAGATAAGAAAAAATTAAAAAGTGCTGGATTAGATAAAAATTGTAAGACAATTCTTTCATTAATTGAAAAAGATCCTTTTTGTTATCCGCCATCATATGAAAAATTATGTGGAGAACTAAGTGGTCTTTACTCCAGGAGAATAAATAGGCAGCATAGATTAGTGTATGAAATTTTGGAAGAGAAAAAAGAAATTCATATTATTAGAATGTGGACGTACTATGATAAATTATAATAGAATCAATATAGAAATTAACCTTATAAGAAATTTCCAAACGTTCTTAACTGACGTATCAGTGGGAAATTAGTCGAACTACAATTATGAAGTTTGATTTTTAAATAAAAAACAATTTTATACAATTAGTAAAAGTCGGATATTTTGTTGACAATGTCCGACTTTTACTTTGTAATGATAATGGAGTTAGTTATATGTTATATAAATATAGTGAATTATTAAAAAGAAGATAACAATAGATTAGAATATGGTAAAGAAGTTTTAAATGAAAATAGTAAAAAATAATTTTGAATTATAATGTAAAATTTTACATAATTAATAAAAATATAAATTTATGTGTTATACTTTATATGTAAAGTATGGAGGTAAAATTATGCTTACTTATGATGAAATAATTAGTTATTGTTCTAATTATAAAATAGAAAATGGTGTAGTTATAAACAAAATTAATAACCAGCAAATAACAGATGAAGATATAATTTTAAAAGTTAAAACATCAGTATTGTTATTTAAAGAAGCAAAAGAAGAATATCAGAATGACATAAGACAATTTGGCAAAACAGATAAATCTCAAGAACGATATATAAAGAATATAATGGAGAGATTTGGGGTTAATAATGAGAAAAATCATCATGGAGTAAACGAAGTTGTTAATGCCATTTTAAATTCTAATGGGCATTATGAAGAGTTTATGTCTGGTACGGATCTTCAGAATAGTAAATTTTCAATTTTGGTCGCACCAAAAAACGAATATGGAATGGCATACTTAAAATTAAAATTTAGAGAAAAAGGATTGGATATAGAAGATCTAAAGGTAAGTCAAGATTTAAGTATAATGCAGACAGGGCAATCAAAAGTTATAATTGATTTCAAAATAAAAAAATATGATAGAACAATTCAAAATGTTCAAACAAATTCAACTCAGACTAATATTCAGCACCCAAAAGTTACACTACAAGAATTAAAAAATAGTGTTGGTAATACAAATGGATACAGTTTTTTAGTTCATGGTACCCATTTTACTGATGAAGAAGTAAAAAATTTAATATTTAAAGAAGGTCTAAGAACAACTGGTAAAAATGAAGCAACATCGTTAAATTATACTACTCAACCACTTGATATTGATTCTTATTCAGTAGAAGCATTAAAAGAAAAGTTTGAAAAATATGATCATAATAATAGGAACATAGTAATTATTAAGTTACCTAATGAATACTTTAATATTTATGATACAACTGCAGATAGAAACTGTAATAAAACAAGAGCGTTTATGAAAGGTAAAGTTCAAGTTGATGGTGGTTATAAATACGTTCTTGATCCCAAATTTATAGTTGGTAGCTACAATACTGAAACTATGGAAGCAACATTAAATAATTCATTTGAAAAAGAATTAACAAATGAAACAGTAAGGACATTAAAAACAAATCTTGAAAATTTATATAAAGAATTAGGAATTGATCCTAATTATATAGAATCAATTAGTAATACTCCTGTTAGTAATATAACTCAAAATTATTATCAAGAACAAGAAAAGAAAGATTATAAATATTATTATACAGAAATGATAAAAGCTATAAAAAAATATAATCCAACCCAAACTTATACTGAAGAAGCTAAAAAGCAATTAGTTGGAGAAATTTTCTACAATGAAATGTATTTAATAGATAAAATATCAAGCGATGCAGAATTTAGAGAAATAATGACTTCATCAGTAAATGATTTAGGGACTAATGATTTAGAAAAAGAATTATTAGATATTTTGTTAACGGAAATGCAAGAAAAATATAATAAATTGTATCCTAAAAAAGAGGCTGATTCTAAACCAAAAAGCACAGATGAAGATAGTTTAAATTTTTCACCTATGATTAATCAGTTAAGCAATGATTATCAAGAACAAGAAAAGAAAGATTATAAATATTATTATACAGAAATGATAAAAGCTATAAAAAAATATAATCCAACCCAAACTTATACTGAAGAAGCTAAAAAGCAATTAGTTGGAGAAATTTTCTACAATGAAATGTATTTAATAGATAAAATATCAAGCGATGCAGAATTTAGAGAAATAATGACTTCATCAGTAAATGATTTAGGGACTAATGATTTAGAAAAAGAATTATTAGATATTTTGTTAACGGAAATGCAAGAAAAATATAATAAATTGTATCCTAAAAAAGAGGTTGATTCTAAACCAAAAAATACAGATGAAGATAGTTTAGATTTTTCACCTATGATTAATCAATTAAGAAATGAATTATCAAAAATACAACTAGCATATAAAGATATGCTTTCAGATGGATATATTGATGATGATGAACTAGCAACTTTAGTAAAGATGATAGACAAAGTAATAGATGATGGATACACGTTAAAAAGTACCACTACTAATTCAAATGATAGAAAAGCAGTAGCAATAATAATTGATACATTAGAAAAAGAACAAATGAAAATGAAAAAAATGCAAAATGGTATTGAAGAAATAGGAAAAACTATGAGATAAGAAGGTGTTTAAAATGAATAAAAGTATGTTATATTAAGTGATATTTATATCATTTGTACTTTGTGAGAGTTGTAAATATCTACGACACTCGCACCAGTTTGATTGATACTCGAACTTTCGATTTATTATCGATATTCGAGTTTTATTATACTTTAAAATATATATATACTTTTAAACACTATTATATTAGGAGGTTTATCATGAATAATGAAGATATTAAAAAAGCAAGAAAAAAATACGAAGATTTAAAAAGAAAAAGAAAACAATTATTAGAAGCAAGACAAGAAATTCATTTATGTTTTATTCATTATGGGAGGAACTAAGTACTCCTAATTTTAATTCCGTGAAATCACACGGAATTAAAATAAATGAAGTTCCATATAATAGATTTATAATGACACCTAATAGATGGAAAAAGGAATTTAATGCGATGGGTATTATTCCTAGTAGTGGTAAATATAGTAAAGGAACATTTGCACATCCAGACATTGCTTTAGAATTTGCTTCTTGGATAGACCCAGCATTCAAATCATATTTAATAAAAGAATTAGAAAGATTAAAGTATAATGAAACATATCAAAAAATAGATGAACAAGATTATATATGTTTAACGGATATGGCCAAACAAAAAGATGGACGAGTTGAAATTATCATTCAGAATTGGATGAGTAACAGAATGACTATTGAGTTTTTAGGATTGTGGGAAAAAATAAACAACCCTAATTTTAATCACATCGAATTCGATGTATTTAGAAATAAGGCTGGATTAAATAGTTTTTATCTAACTCCTACAATGTGGAGTGAAAAAACAAATGCTTTGGGTATAATTACCAAAAAAGGTAGATATGGTGGAACTTATGCGCATAAAGATATTGCTTTTGAATTTGCCAGTTGGCTAAGTCCAGAATTCAAATTATATTTAATAAAAGAGTTTGATAGGTTAAAATGTGAAGAACAACAAAAACTAGGATGGAATATAAAAAGAAATCTTGCAAAAATTAATTATAGAATACATACTAATGCAATTAAGAAAAATTTAATTTTTGAAAAATTGTCTAATAAACAAGTTAATATAATTTATGCGAATGAAGCAGATGTTTTAAATATGGCGCTTTTTGGGGTGATTGCAAAAGAATAAATAGGCAACACAGATTAGTGTATGAAATTTTGGAAGATGAAAAAGAAATTCATATTATTAGAATGTGGACGCACTATGATAAACTCTGATAGAATTACTATAGAAATTAACCTTAATAAAAAAATGAAAAATAATTGACTACTTGGGTTAGTGGTGCTATAATTTGTGGGGGGAGATTGGAAGGAAGAGGTGCAAATGGAAAATAAAATAAGATTAATTTCTTTATTTATTGTTTTATTGTTTGTTTGTGGTTGTTCTCAAGATAATAGTATGAAACAGTATGTTGTTACATTTAATACCGATGGTGGAAGTTTAATAGATAATCAAGTTGTAAATGTTGGTGGTGTAGTAACTAAACCTGATAATCCAATTAAGGATGGGTACTTATTTTCTTATTGGGAAGTTAATGGTCACGCATTTGATTTTAGTGAGGTTATTTGGAATGATATAGAATTGCTTGCTAAATGGGTTGAAAAGATAGATGATGCTAACTATGTTGTTAATTTTGATACTGATGGTGGTAATATTATTGCAAGTAAAGTAGTAAATGATGAGTTTGTCTTTGATACTCCAACTAAAGATGGATATACTTTTTTAGGTTGGTATTTAGATGATGTTTTAATTAATGATATTAGTCAAATAAATGATAGTGTTGTTTTAGTTGCCAAATGGGAAAAAAAGAATTTAATACATACAGTTAGTTTTGTAAATGATAATACTGTTATTTCATTACAAACTGTAAATGATAATGAATTAGTTGAGGAACCTATATTAGAAGAAAAGTTAGAATATCAATTTCTTGGTTGGTATAATAATGGTGTAAAATGGGATTTTAAAACTCCTATAAATAGCGATTTAACGTTAGTTGCACTATGGGATGATAAAAGTATTAGTGATGAAGAAAAGTTAGATAAAGTTAAACAAAAACTACAAACAATTGAAATTAATCATGGTAAGAGTGATTTAATAACTAATATTGATGGTTGTGTTGTTGAATGGATAGATGTTTCATCTATCGATAATATAGTTAGAAAAAAACAAGTTACTTATAGTAATTTAGAAGTTAATGTAACTTGTGGTGATAATACTGATAGTTGGATAGTTATTGGGAAAATAAATGCTTCTAATTATACTTATGATATAAAATTAGTTGATGATAATTATATAATATATATTTATGAAAATAATGTTTTAATAAATAAAGAAGCTTATATTTATAGTGATGATAAAACATGTAACTATTCATATAAATTATCTAATAATATATTAGATGAAGAACATAAATGTCTGTTAGATACAGATACATTAAAATTACATTTTAATGATGAACAAGATCTCTTTTATATCTTGTCAAGAAAAAAATAATCTTAATTCTTTAATATTTAAGATTATTTTTTTTATAAAAAATTATTGTTAAAAATTTTCTAATATACTTGCCTGGGGAAAAATTATGTGATATGATTAATTCAACAATAAAGACTGTGGATAAGTCATTAGGAGAGTGAAATTATGAAAAGAATATCTGT
>JAUNSN010000009.1:0-30013 GCA_030539175.1 bacterium
TATTAGTATTATTTTTACTAATATTATAAGTATAATAACTAGATATAGTCGTATCTACAATTAATATACTTATAATAAAAATATTAACTAAAGATAATTTATAATTATTTAACCAACTAACTAATTTTCTACTAAAATAAACCCCAATTGTTCCAAGTAACCCAAATTCTATTGTATTTATTAAGTTAATTCTTCCATGCAAATTAGCTATTTTCTTTGAATAATCCCACCATCTAATATTAAATATTAATTCCAAACAATAAGAAGTAAAGTATTCAACTAAAATAGATATAATAATAGAAATAATAAATATAGAGAAATAATTTTTTATATTTTTAGAAAAATAAAATATTAATATTCCAGCAAAACCATACATTGGACAAAGAGGAATTAATAAAAAATGATTATTAACGAATTGATTTTGAATTACAGAATTACATATTACTTCTAAAATCCAACCAAATATAGAGTAAATAATAAATAAAGTAAGATACATAGCTATCACCATTTTTAGTATATGTATTTTTTTTTATTTTACTTATGTAACTCTATCTACAACAAAATAATAAATCGCCATCTAATATTGTAGGGTGATAGAATGAAAAGGTATTGTGATGTAAAGAGTATAGTAATAATAATATTAACTTTAGCGATCATGATAGTGACTGTATTTGAAATTCAAGTAAATAAAGAATTATTAATGGTTATATGTACAAGTTATGGATCAATTATTACCTATTTATTTACTAAAAAAGATATTGATACCCAAAATAAAGATAAAGGAGGTAAATAATGTTTGTTAATCATGTTTTAAAGAGTCAAGATGAAATAATAACAAGTAATTATGGTAATCGAACTTATACAATAAACAATAGACAAGTAAGTGATTTTCATAACGGAATAGACTTAGTATCTAAAAGTGTTGCCAACGACGAAATTATTGCCTATAGTGATGGAATTGTTTCAGCAGTAAATAATAGTGTTAGTGGTTTTTCGCAAACTAAAGGTGCAGGAAATTATGTCTATATTAATCATAATAATAATTATCAAACAAGATATTTACATATTAAAAAAGATACTATAAAAGTAAAAGTAGGGGATAAAGTAAAAAAAGGGCAAGTATTAGGAACAATCGGATTAACTGGATGGGCAACAGGTGTTCATTTACACTTTGGTGTATATTTAAATAACACTATGCAAAATCCACTTGATTACTTAACTGGAAAAAAAGCAATTGAATCTACTAGCCAAAATATAATATATACAGTTGTTAAAGGTGATACACTAACTAAAATTGCCAAACAATATAATACTACAGTAGAAAAATTAGTTAAATTAAATAACATTCAAGATAGAAATTTAATAAAAATAAATCAAAAAATTATCATACCAACAGCAAATTCATATCTAAAAACGACATATCAAGGAACTTCTATAGTAGATGCTTTAAAGTCTATAAATGTAGATTCTTCATACAAATATCGTAGCCAATTAGCAAGTATTAATAACATAAGTAATTATACAGGTACAGCTGAACAAAATACAAAAATGCTAAATATGTTAAAACAAGGAATATTAAAAATTAGTCCCTAATCGGACTAATTTTTTATTTTTTGAAAAAATTTCTTTTTAACTTATTAGTTTTTAATTCTGTTACATCAACAGGTTTAATTTGAGTTCTACTTTTAAATTCAGACCAATATTTTAACGTATCAAGAGCGGCTACAATTTTCATTACTTCTTGCATTTTAACAGCAGTATCCACTTGCTTAATACTTTCTCTTAAATCCAATTTATTAGACCAATAAGATCTTAAAAATTCTTTTGCTTGATCATCTGTTAAAGTTGAATTATATACTTTTTCAAATAGTGTTAAAGTTTCTTCATCTTTGTCACCAATATTAATATTTTTATGTATATCAGCAATATCAAATATAATATTTTTTAATAAATCAATTTTAGGTTTAATATTTTGTTCTCGATATAAACTTATAGAAAGACGTAAAATATCTCTTATTACAATCAATACACTAAAATCATTAATCTCATTTATTGCTATTTTACTTTTATATATATTCATATTACTAATGTTATCTACGTTTTCATTTGGATTTTGCAATGTATCCAACAACGCAAAAATTTTATTGTGAAGTGTAGAAACTTTCGCCCCAGACAGTTGCATTAAATGATTAATTAAACTACTATTACCCATATTTATTCCCCCCTTAAACACACCATTATAATACACTAAAATTATTAATTTGTCAAATTTTAATATTAAAAGCGTTTACTAAACTGCTAAAAAAATGTATAATAAAGCCAAGGAGGAAATTATATGATAAAAGAATTTAAAAGTTTTATAGCAAGAGGAAATGTTATAGATTTAGCAGTTGGTGTTATAATGGGATCAGCATTTGGTAAGATTGTAACATCAATAGTTAACGATATATTGATGCCTCTTTTAGGAGTTATTCTTGGAGGTTTAAATTTTAGTGGATTAACGATTACAGTAGGGAATGCGACTATTAGCTATGGCAATTTTATTCAAAATGTAGTTGACTTTTTAATTGTTGCTCTTTGTATTTTTATAATGATTAAATTTATTAATCGTTTAACAAAAAAACAAGAGAAAAAAGAGGAAACAAAGAAAAAAGAAGAAATACTTTTATTACAAGAAATAAGAGATTTACTATTAAAAGAAAGTAAGTAGGGATATAATGAAAACAACTAATAATAATGATATAACTATAAACCATTTAAATAAAGAAGTAGAATTATATGGACATGTTGCCAAAATAAGAGACTTAGGAGGTATTAAATTTATCGACTTAAGAGATAGAAGTGGCATTATTCAATTAGTTATTGGTCCAAATAACAACTATTATAATATTTCTAATACTATTAAAAATGAATATGTTTTAAAAGTCAAAGGTATTGTAATAAAAAGGCAAAGTCAAAATAATGCAATCGCAACAGGAGAGATAGAAATTGATGTAACTTATTTAGAAATATTAAATACATCAATAGAATTACCATTTAATATAGATGAAAAAAGTAATGTCTTAGAAGAAACAAAGTTAAAGTATCGTTACTTAGAATTAAGACAACCAACTATAAAAAACAATTTAATTTTAAGAGATAAAGTTACTCATTGTGTAAGAAATTTTCTTCATGACTTAAATTTTATCGAAATTGAAACACCAATACTTTCAAAATCTACACCAGAGGGAGCTAGAGACTATTTAGTACCCTCAAGAGTAAGTAATGGTAAATTTTACGCCTTACCACAATCACCACAATTATATAAACAATTATTAATGATCGGTGAAATGGAAAAATATTATCAAATTGCTAAATGCTTTCGTGATGAAGATTTAAGATCCGATAGGCAACCAGAGTTTACACAAATAGATATAGAAATGAGTTATGTAACTGAAAATGATATAATAAACATAACGGAAAATTTATTGGCATCTATTTTTAAAACTGTAAAAGGAATAAATATAAAGTTACCATTTAAAAAATTAACATATCAAGAAGCAATGAATAATTATGGGACTGATAAGCCCGATTTGAGATTTGAAATGCCAATATATGATATAACTAATATATTCGCTAATTCATCATTTAAACTATTTAATAATAAAGTTATAAACTGTCTCGTAGTTAAAAATAATGCCCATAATTTTTCAAGGAAAAAATGCGAAGAGTTAGAGAAATTAGTCAAAATATATAATGTTTCTAATTTACTATATTTGAAATATGATAACAACTTATTTTCAGGAAGCATTATCAAAAACATTAGTAGTAACGAACAAGAAAAATTAAAAAAAGAACTAAATGTTGCCAATAATGATATTATATTCATTATTAGTGATGAATATCAAACTACTAAAGTATCACTTGGTGCTTTAAGGAATCATTTAGGTAAAATATTGAATTTAATAAACGAAGATGATTATTGTTTTCTTTGGGTAGTAGATTTTCCAATGTTTGAATATGATAAAAATGATAAAAGGTATTACAGTATTCATCACCCCTTTACCATGGTAAAAGACAAAGATATCGACAAACTTACAAGTAATCCATCTCTTTGTTTATCAAAATCATATGATATAGTCTTAAATGGTTATGAACTAGGTGGTGGTAGTATTCGCATTCATAATCAAGAAATACAAAATAAAGTATTTCAAACCCTTTCACTATCAAAAGAAGATATTAAAAATAAATTTGGTTTCTTCACTGAAGCATTACAATATGGAACACCACCACATGGTGGAATAGCACTAGGATTAGAAAGATTAGTTATGTTATTAGCAAAAACTACCAATATAAAAGATGTTATTGCCTTTCCCAAAACTGCAAGTGCTTATTGTATGATGATGGAAACACCTAGTTATGTAAATGAAAATCAATTAAAAGAATTAGAAATATCTATTAAAAAGCAAGACAATGCCAAAGAGTAATTTAATAAATCGTTCCATCATAAAGAAATACCGTAAACCAATATGGACAAAATTCATCAAAGCAGTAAAAGATTATAACTTAATTGAAGAAAACGATAATATTGCAGTATGTATAAGTGGTGGCAAAGATAGCATGTTAATGGCACTTTGCTTTCAAGAATTACAACACCATAGTTCATATAAATTTAATTGTCATTATATAGTTATGAATCCTGGATATAGTCAAGAACATTTAAAGCAAATACAATCAAATGCTGAAAAATTTAATATTAATATTGAAATATTTAATACGAACATCTTTGAAATAGTGAATAAAAATGAAGCCAAGGGATGTTTTTTATGTGCGAGAATGCGTCGTGGATATTTATATAATCAAGCCAAAATACTAGGATGTAATAAAATAGCTTTAGGACATCATTTTAATGATGTTATAGAAACAGTATTACTCAATATGTTATATAATGGGCAATATAGTGGCATGCTTCCAATTCTTAATAGTGATAATTTTAAAGGTTTAAAATTAATCAGACCTCTATATTATATAAAAGAGGAAGATATAATTTCATGGTGTAAATATAACCGCCTAACATTTATAGACTGTGCCTGTCTAATAACTAAACAAAAAGATGGGAAAAGAAAATATATAAAAGAATTAATAAAAGAAATAGTTCATGATAATAAAAATGCTGATATTAATATCTTAAATGCAACAAGCAATATCAATCCTAAAACTTTACTAGGACTTGTCAATAAAATAGATAACTAATAAAAAATTTAGTTACTTGTTAGTTAAAACTATCATATTTAAAAATAAATGTGCTATACTTATAATACCAAGTGAGTGATTTCGAAGTTATAAAACCAACATAGGATAATAGGGGAATCTAAATCATATTATGTGTTGAATGCTTATTCAAGTAGTAAGACTCCTAATTAATATGCCGTGATGCCCACCTGTATATAATCAGGTTTTATCCTTAGAAATCATCACTTGGTACTTTTTTATAAAAATTAAAATATCTCATTCGAGATATTTTTAGTTAACAATTTTTTCTTTGATGAGCTATATAACCATACTTTTTTGTTAAAGGATCTTTAAATATAAATAATTTTAATGGTACTAAGGTTGCCGTCATATAAAAACCAAAAATTATAAATATAACAATTACAGAAATATAATTAACAATATAAGGTAATGCATCTCTAATAATAACTAAATAAGATAACCATTGACTCAAAAGTATTGTAAAATAAAAACTGCTAATATCTATAAACAATATACTTTTTTTCGTAAAATACTTGTAACCATAAAATATTAATGGTATAACAATAATAATTATTAAAATACCAACTAACTTAGATATAAAATAATTAGGTAATTTTCCCAACAAGTAACCATCAATTAATGACCAAACAAATAAAGGCGTAAGAGCAATTTTTATATGTTCCCAAGTACTTTCATTAACCGCAGAAAATAAACCAACTATTTTGTTATGATTGCTAAAATCGTATGTAAAATGCAATAAAGTACCAATTATACTAATAAAGAAAAAACCCCCTATATAAATATTCACATACCCCTCCTTATCGGATTAAGTTGCCTAATACACCATATGAAAATATACTCATAATAATACCTGCAACCATAACACCAACTGTAATTGCAAGAAACGACTTTTTCTTCTCCATTCCTAAAAGCATAGCAAGTAAAGCACCAGTCCAAGCACCTGTGCCAGGCAGAGGTATTGCTACAAAAATGAATATTCCCCAATATCCATATTTATCTATTTGACTTCTTTTAGCCAAAGTTTTCTTTTCTAGTTTTTCTACTACTTTTTTGCTTTTTTTAAACTTTTTTAACCAATTAAATAACTTTTCGATAAAAAGTAAAATAAAAGGAACTGGAAAAATATTACCAACAAAGCATATAATAAATGCTTGTAATAAGTCAACATTCAGCAAACTAGCTGCAATCAAACCACCACGTAATTCAAGTATTGGCATTAGAGAAATAATAAAAATTATTACTTCTTTGGATAACCCATTAAAAGCATTAACAAAAAACATTGCCAATGATTCAGCCATAAATAACACATCCCTCCACTTCCAAATTTTATCAAATAATAAAAAAAAAGTAAACATATTTTACATTATTGTAATAAATAAAAGAAAATGTAAATTTCTGTTAACTAAAAGATTATTTATCTGACTTTTAGCCACAAAATGATATAATATAAAAAGAAAGAGGTATTTTATGAAAAAATTTAAAAAATTATTACCAAACGGAGCAACCTTTTTTAGAATAATAATATCACTTATCGCACCAATTCTTTTTTTAACTGGATTCACAATCCCAGCATTTATTACTTATGTTTTAGCTGGATTATCTGATTTTCTTGATGGATATCTTGCTAGAAAGTTAGATGCTCACTCAGAATTTGGTCGAAAATTAGATGCAACAAGCGATAAGATATTTGCTCTAAGTATCGTTATTCCCTCTCTTATAATAGGAAACCTACTAATGGTTATACCATTAATACTTGAAACAATAATTGCTAGTATATCTCTTATAGCTAAAAGAAAAAACATCAATATAATTACTAAAAGAGTAGGCAAAATAAAAACTTGTTTTTTGTTTACAACCTTAATACTAGGGCTTATAACTCCTTTAATACCCGCTTTTGTTTATCTTTTAATACCTAGTTTAGTAATAACTTCAAAATTACAATGTGAAACTATAAAAACTTATTACAATGATTATAAACATAATAAAATATCAAATGATATTCCCCCAATAGAAATAATAAAACAAGAAGTAAAAAATGATCAAAAACAGCTTTCCTCTATTAAACAAACCCAAAAAATTAAGAATATTGCCAATGAAGTCGCCCACTATTGCTTACCAAAAGTTAAAACTAAAAAGAAAAGTATGTAAGTAAGAGGTCATTAACATAATATAAAATAAATGTTATAGTGAAAGTAGGTGAAGTTAAAATGAATAGAAGTGAAGTAGATAAAAGTAAAGTCGCACCAATGATGAGTCATTACTTAAGTGAAAGAGAAAAGTTAGATGATACTATCTTATTTTATCGATTAGGTGATTTTTACGAAATGTTTTTTGAAGATGCTATTTTAGCATCCAAAGAGTTAGAATTAACTTTAACTGGTCGCCAAGCTGGTTTAAAAGAAAGAATACCCATGTGTGGCGTACCAGCTACCAGTGTTAATTCATATATTGAACGATTAGTAAAAAAAGGATATAAAGTTGCCATATGTGAACAATTAGAAGAGGCTAAAAACGTTAAAAAAGGAACCGTAAAACGAGGAATAACCAAAATAATAACTAGTGGAACTATAACAAGTGATGGCTTTTTAAATGAGAAAGAAAATAACTATATTGGCAGTATTTATTCGTTTGGTTACTGTGTGGCAATTAGTTATGCCGATATTACTACTGGAGAAATATATGCTTATACTACTCCAAATAATATAGATAATATAATTACTGATATTATATCATTAAACATAAAAGAAGTTATTGCAAATAATAAAGTAGATAAAAAAATAATTAATACTTTAAAACAAATATATAAAATTAGTATAACCATAACCAATGAATTATTAACTACTTGTGAATACCAACATTTAATAAAAGATACTGAAGATGAATATATTAAAACAAGTATAAAACATTTACTATCATATATAATAGATACTCAAAAATGCAGTCTTAAACATATGCAACAAGTAATTATTTATCAACAAAATAACTACTTAAAAATGGATATAAACACTAAAAGAAACCTAGAATTAACAGAAAGTATAAGACTAAAAGAAAGATCTTATACTTTGTTAGGAATATTAGATTTTACAAAAACTGCTATGGGTTCAAGAAAACTAAAAAATTGGATTGAAAATCCTTTATTAGATAAAGATATTATTAATAAAAGATATGATATAGTAGATAAATTACTTAATGATTTTATTACTTGTGAGGAAATAAGACGTCTATTAGATAAAGTATATGACTTAGAAAGACTTAGTTCTAAAATAGCATTAAATAATGCAAATGCAAAAGACTTATTACAACTTAAAAATTCTTTATTTCATTTACCAGCAATAAAAGAAGCATTAACTAAAATAAACTTTTACTCAACCATTGAACCACTAAATGAGTTATATGATCTATTAGATAATGCTATATATGAATCTCCACCAATTACTTTAAAAGAGGGTTATTTAATAAAATATGGATACAATGAAAAACTAGATGAATTAAAATTATTAAGAAGTGGTGGCAAAGACTTTATCCTGCAATTAGAAAACGAAGAGAAACAACGAACAGGTATAAAAAACTTAAAAGTAGGTTTTAATAAAGTATTTGGTTATTATATAGAAATAACTAATTCTTTTAAAAATATGATAAAAGAAGAATATGGATATATAAGAAAACAAACTCTTGCAAATTGCGAAAGATATATTACTCCCTTATTAAAAGAAAAAGAAAATTTAATTTTATCAGCCGAAGAAAAGATAATAAACTTAGAATATAATTTATTTATTGAAGTAAGAAACATAGCATCTCAATATATAAAAAAATTACAATCTATTGCTAAAGTAATAAGTGAAATAGATGTTTTACAAAGTTTTGCTACAGCAACAGAAAAATATAATTATATTCGACCAATCATTAACAATGACAACATCATAGATATAACTGATGCACGACATCCAGTAGTAGAAAGAGTTATTAAAGATGAATATGTCGAAAATGATTGTTATATGAACAAAGACACTATTATTACTCTAATAACGGGACCAAATATGTCTGGTAAATCTACTTATATGCGACAAATCGGAATAATGGTTATCATGGCACAAGCTGGATGCTTTATTCCCGCAACTAAGGCATCTATCCCTATATTTGATAAAATTTTCACTAGGATTGGAGCTAGTGATGACTTAGTCAGTGGAGAATCAACCTTTATGGTCGAAATGCTGGAAGCAAGTAATGCAATTAAGAATGCTACTAAAAACAGCTTAATCCTCTTTGATGAACTTGGTCGTGGCACAGCAACCTTTGATGGTATGAGCTTAGCTCAAGCAATTCTTGAATATATTCATGATATAGTAGGGGCTAAAACTTTTTTCTCAACACATTATCATGAATTAACTGACTTAGAACATACTCTACCACATTTAATAAACAAATACGTTAAAGCAAGCGAAGAAGATGGTAATATTATTTTTTCTCACAAAATTGAAAACGGTAGTGTAGATAAGAGTTATGGTATTAATGTTGCTAAATTAGCTGGATTACCAGACAAAGTAATTAAAAGAGCTAGTGATATATTAAAAATATATGAAAGCAAAGAACAAAAAAGAGATTCCATAGTTCAAACTACTTTACCACTTGATTTTTCCGAAAATGATAGTGAAGTAGAAGAAAAATTAAAAGAAATAGACATTTTATCAATTACACCAATAGAAGCGATTAACATACTAAACGAATTAAAAGAATTAATAAAATAATTCTTTTAATTTTTTTGTAAATTTTTTAGTTACATTTCTATTATATGTTTTCTCAACTTTAAAAATAATCTTTTTCATTAAACATAAGCAATTTTTTATATCGATTCTTTGATAGTCAAATAAATATTGAATATTTTTTAATAGATAATCAATTATATTCATAATAATTTCAATATTTTTAAGAAAATATTCTTCATCTATATTTTCTAAATTTCCATAATTAATAAATGTCGCAGTAATAAAAATATTAGTATATAATAAAATAAACAAATTATTTACAATAGCACGCCTTTCTTCTATAGGTAATGTTTCTAATTTAATAAAATATATTTCATTTCTCAACACTTGATAATTCAAATAATCTTCATATAATTTACATGAATTATCAGCAATATATTGGTGATAATTCATTAATAAATCTTCTAATTGTCTAATTTCACCGTTTTCTTGATAAAGTGTATTTAATTGTGGATAAAATTGTAAATAACCAATATTATTTTTCAATATTGTATTCATCGATTCAACATTAAATATCCATGATTTTCTTAAATCATTAGTTCTTTTATTACCAGTATACAATATAGTAATTAAATCATTTAATATACTATCATCAAAATCAGTAAAAAAATCATCAAAGTCTAATATTTTTTTTAAATCATTAGTTCTTTCAATTCCATAAATATCAGCTAATACCTCAATTTCTAAATTCTTATAATTCTTTTGATAATAATTGTAACAATTAAAGTACGAAGAAATAAGCAAATGAAATATTTCCCACATAACATAGTCATTACATTTATCAGAATCAAACTCATAAAACATTACATAATGAAATATTTCATGATATAAAACACGAAACATATCAGAAGTTAATATTTCATCTAAATACGAAGCATTTAATACTATATAAGGATTTTGTCCCAAAAAGAAAGTACCTTTTTCATCATATTCAAATGGAAGTTCTTCTTTATAGTAACTAACAAATACAGGAATATTAGGAATATTTAATTCATTAAAATAACGTTGTTTTAACCATTGTAATAATAAATTATTATTATAAATACTATTAAATTCATGATGAGTATTTAAGAACCCAATATATTTATCTAATACAGTTTTATCAATTACATCCGCTTCCATAGTATTAATAAAGAATAAACTTAATTTCAAAATTTGCTCTTGATTAAGTTCTTTTCCTTTTCTAAAATCTTCATAGCAACCTCTATTAATATTAATGTACTCTTCTTGATATAACCTTAGTGTATTATAATTTTGTTCCGTTAAATAAAAAGATATATTTTCATGTCTAAATAATTCATCATCAATAAATATTTTATCAGCTTTTGATTCATATAAATTAAACAAAGTCTCAGCTTTAAAATTAATTAATTCAAACAATGTATCATCTAAATTATTTTCATCAATTTCTTGTATTAATAACTTATTAAATACATAATTACTAGATAAAATTAAAGATCTATTACTAATAAAGTCACTATATTTTTTTCTAAATAATGCATCTAAATAAATTCTTTTATCAGATGCAAATAGTTTTTTTAATTCATCAAAAGTATAATCTATATTCATAAAACCCCCACCATTTAATTAAAGTAAAACTATATTAACATATTATAAAAATAGTGTCAAATTTAAACCAAATATCTTTCTAACAGATATTCAATAATATTAATATTTATCTTCTTAAAAATAAACCGACAGTATTTTTTTAAGTTAGAAATGACATAAAATAATTGATTTTTATAAATTTTTAAGGTATAATGTAACAAAAGAATATTAAAGATTGCCAAGCGAAAAGATATTTATATTATCCATACAATAGATACTTTAGACAAATTGAAAGGAATGATTATATGAAAAGAATTAAACAAATATCAGCTATATTTATTATAGCCTTATTAGTTATAACTTTATTACCAATTAAAACTAATGCTAAAACATTAAATGATATGTACAGTGATTTAGCAAGTTTAAAGGCAAAGAAACAAAAGTCTGATAGCGAAAAGTCACTAACAACTGCTGAAATAAATAAAGTAAAACAAAATATTCAAAATACTAATAATCAAATTAGTCAAGCACAAAGTGATATAGTTCAAGCTAATAAAGACATTACTAAATTAGAAAAAGAAATAGATGATAAGAAAGAACAATTAAAACAAGTCGTATTGTATATGCAACTGACTGAAAGTGAAAATGTTATGCTAGATTATGTATTAGAAAGTGAAGATACTACCGAAAGAATGCTTCGACAAGGGTATGCTGAACAAATATCTAGTTATAATCAACAAGTAGTTGAGGAATCTAACAAATTAATTAATGAATTAAACGAAAAGAAAGTATTACTTGCTAATAAACAATCGGAATTAGAAACAAAAAAAGTTACTTTAAATCAAGATTTAGAATCTTTAGGAACCCAGTTATCAGCAATCACTGAAACTAGTTTAGATATTAATGATGAAATAACTGCCTTACAAGATTCAATCGCTTATTATGAAAAAATATGTACTGATAAAAATAAAGATGTTAGTAGTTGTAGTAGCATGCCAGCAGCTAGTGGCTGGGCGTATCCTCTTGCCAAAGGCTATGTAACAAGTAACTTTGGATGGCGCGTTATTTGGGGATCATCACAATTTCACAATGGTATAGACTTTGGTGGAAATAGCGAAGGAACTGCGGTATATCCAGCCGCTGGCGGAAAAGTTGCTGGTGTATTATACAAAAGAAGTTGTGGCGGTAATCAGGTTTACATTCATCATACTGTTAATGGAAAAAATTATACAACCGCTTACTTACATTTATTAACCATTAATGTATCAGTCGGAACTATAGTAAATACAAGTACTGTTATTGGAACAGTTGGTGGCGGAGCAGGTACTAGAGCATGGGAAACATGTTCAACTGGTGCCCACCTACATTTCTCATTAGCATCAGGTCATTATCTTGGTGGCGGTTATTCTAGTTACGCAACATTTACTGCTAATCAAATAAACCCAAGACAAATCTTCCCAAACTTACCAGCTGAAGGTAGTGGAAAATACTTTTACCGATAAAGGCTAATTGGCCTTTTTCTTTTAAGGAGTGAAAATATGTATAATGGTCTTTCTAAAAGTGAAGTTAATGCTAGAATTGAAAAAGGTTTACAAAATAAGTACAAAAATACGCACTCTTCTAGTATAAAAGATATAGTTATAAAAAACACATTTACCTTTTTTAACTTTATTAACTTAGTACTAGGAATATTAGTTCTAATATCAGGTTCACCAATTAATGCTTTGTTTATGTTCGTTATAATATTTAACACATTAATTGCTATAGTTCAAGAGATAAAATCAAAACAAATAATTGATAAATTAGAATTATCAATTCAACCACTTGTAAAAGTAGTTAGAAACGGCAAAATACAAGAAATAGCAGCCGAGGAAATAGTAATTGATGATTTACTAATATTTAGAAGTGGTGACCAAGTTATGGTTGACACCAAACTTGTCAGTAGCGACATGTGCGAAGTCGATGAATCAATTGTAACAGGTGAAAGTAAAGCCATTATCAAAAAAGAAAAAGATAGCTTATTATCAGGATCTTTTATAGTAAGCGGTAGTTGTAAAGCACGAGTAACATCAATAGGTGATATGACATTTGCCAGTACTTTAATAAAAAATGCTAAAAATATTTTAGACGAACAAACATATCTAACAACGATGATAAATAAACTATTAAAAATCATTACTATTGCAATAATACCAATATCAATTGCCTTATTCATATCACAATTATTCTTTACTAATCAACTATGGAATGTAGCACTTTTATCAATTGTATCAGGTATTATAGGTATGATACCTGAGGGATTAGTATTATTAACTAGCGTATCATTAATAGCAGGAGTTATGAAAATAGCCGAAAAGAATACTATTATCCAAAAATTAAACGGTATTGAAACTTTATCTCTAGTAGATATTTTATGTTTTGATAAAACAGGTACTATTACCGATGGGACATTAGAAGTAATTAATGTAGTAAATTTAGATAAAAACAATGATATAAATTTAATTATCAATAGTATTTTAAGTGATTATTTAACTAACGCTACTGATATTGCACTAAGTAAATACTTTAAACATAATAAAAAATTAACCGTTATTAAAAAGATTCCTTTTTCTTCCCATAGAAAATATGCATCAATTACTACAAATGACAATACAACTTATGCAATTGGTGCCTTAGAGTACATTGTCAAAAAACCTAACCAATACTTTAAATATATTGACGAATATAAAAAACAAGGTTACCGAGTTTTAACACTTGCTAAATCAGAAACCAAAACATCAACAATCCATTTACCTAATGATATTTCTCCAATTGCCTTCATCATTATTAAAGATAAAATAAGAAGTAATGCTAAAGAAACAATCAAATACTTTTACGAACAAGGAGTAAATTTAAAAATTATATCAGGTGATGATGCGCAAACTGTATCTAATATAGCTAAAATAATAAAATTTAAAGGTTATGATAAATACATTAATGGATTTGATTTACCAAGTGATTATGAACAATTAAAACAAGTAATTAATAATTATAATATCTTTGGAAGAACCAATCCCTATCAAAAACAAACAATAATTAAAATATTAAAAGAAACTAATACAGTAGGTATGGTCGGTGATGGCGTTAATGATATTCTTGCTTTAAAAGAATCTAATTGCTCCATAGCCTTAGCCAGTGGTATAAGTGCCGCTAAAAGTGTTTCTCAAATTGTTTTAATAGATTCTGATTTTGCCGTATTACCAAGCATTGTTAATGAGGGTAGGAGAGTAGTAAATAATATCACTAGAGTAGCAAGTTTATATTTAATTAAAACCACATTTTCTCTTATATTATCAATTTTAAGTATATTTTTCTCTATAGAATATCCATTTTATCCAATTCATTTAACACTAATTAGCAGTATATGTGTTGGTATACCATCATTCTTTTTAGCATTAGAACCAAACAATAATAAAATTAAAAATAGCTTTATAATCAAAGTATTTCGTAATGCTATACCAACTGGCATAGTAATAGCCTTCAATGTCTTAATACTTCACATTCTTTGTAACATATTCCATACAAATGTATTAGAATTTCGTACAGTTATTGTAACTATTACTGGACTACTTCATTTAAACGTTTTATATCGCATTAGTACCCCATTAACATCTATGAGGAAAATATTAATAATTACTTGTCTCATAGTGTTCCTCAGTAGCGTTGTTATACTATCAAGTTTCTTATCTCTTCCAAGTTTTACAATAATTACTATCATTATAATAATAGCTTACTTAATTATTGATAATATCTTAATAAACTTACTAACACAACTTTATGATAGAATAATAAAGAATTTAAGGTTTAACGCATAAATTCTTTATTACCACCAAAGTCCTGTTTTAAGCACAATAAAGTAACAATTAAAAAAGATGAATTAAATTATTGATTCATCTTTTCTAATTGTTTTAATATCTCTTTATAGCTTTTTTCATATTTATTATCTTGAGGATGATAATATTTTTTATCGATAAGCGGAGTAGGTAAGTATTGTTGTTTTACATAATGAAAAGGATAATTATGAGGATATAAATAATCTTTAGAATTAGTTTTAATATGATTAGGTACATTACCACAACTACCTAATTTTAAATCATTAATCGCACCATCTATAGCTAAATAAGCAGAATTAGATTTAGGAGATAAAGCCAGTTCAATAACTATATTAGCTAAAATTATTCTTGCCTCAGGAAAACCAACTAATTTACATAAATTAATAGCGCTTTCTACCTTAACTCCCATCATCGGATTCGCAAGACCAATATCCTCATAAGCAATAACACTAATTCTGCGAATAATTGCCTCCAAATCTTCTGCTACTATTAATCTTGCCAAATAATGTAAAGAAGCATTAACATCACTTCCTCTAATAGACTTTTGTAGTGCTGATAAAACATCATAATAACCATCATCATTTTTATCATGAAAATAATTAGGTTTATTAGCAATATTCTTAACAATATCCAAATCTATCTTTTGATCAGTTGTTGAATAATAAGCAATTTCTAACAAGTTATAAGCATATCGTAAATCATTACTAGATATTCTTGCTATATAATCTCTTGCTTCTAAACTTAACACTAAATTAGGTAATACTTTATTTTTAACAACTCTATCCATAGCTAGCTTAATATCATCAATTTTCAACTCGTATAATTCAAACAATTGGCATCTACTTCTAATTGCTGGATTTATTGAGTGATAAGGATTAGCTGTAGTCATCCCTATTAAAGTTATTAAACCACTTTCTAAAACAGGTAACAATAAATCTTGTTTATCTTTATTTAATCGATGTATTTCATCCATTATCAAAACTAAATTACCATACATCTTAGCCTCTTCAACAACCATATCAAAATCTTTTTTATTATTAATTACCGCATTTAATTGTCGATATCTTACATTCAATTCTTTAACAATAACTAAAGATATAGTAGTTTTTCCAATACCAGGTTTACCATAAAATATCATAGAAAATAGTTTTTTATTTTTAATTAAATTAGATATTATTTTATTATCACCAATTAAATGACTTTGTCCAATTACATCATTTAATTTTTCTGGTCTTAGTTTTATTGCTAATAATTCTTCCATTTTTTCTTCACCAATATTATTTTACCGAGGTATTAATAATAAGTCAATTAGTATTTAAAAAGAACTTCACTAAACATCCAACAATCACAAACGATTCTTTTGAAAAATTATTCTTTATAATTATTGACACTTTTTGGTTTAAACATTAATTAAAATAATAAATAATTAACTTATATTTATAAAAAAATGTTATAATGAAAATGGAGTAGGGGATGTCTATGAATCAACATTTTAAAGAGGTATTAAAAGAGTTTAATAATTATTTAACTATTGATAAGTCATTATCAAAAAATACTGTTATTTCATATATTTTAGATATAAAAGTTTATCTCTTGTTCTTAGAAAAACATAATATTACTAAAGTATACAATATTAGTGTTGATAATTTAAATACTTACTTATTACAATTATCTAATAACAAAATTAACATAACAAGTACAGTACGGAAATTATCATCAATTAGATGTTTTCATAAATATTATGCAAAAGAATATAAAATAGAAGATATCACTAAAAATATGGAAATACCACATTATTACAAGAAGTTACCAAATATTTTATCAATTAATGAGGTCAATAATTTACTTGATATTAATTTAAATAGCCCTTTTGATTATCGTAATAAAGCAATGTTAGAATTAATGTATTCATCGGGACTCAGAGTAAGTGAACTATGTACCTTAAATATTCATAGTATAGACTTTTCTAATAATACTGTAAAATGCTTAGGAAAGGGCAGTAAACAAAGAATAATACCAATATCAAATGAAGCAATAAAATATTTAGAATTATATATTAACACATATCGATCTTTACTAAAGAAAAAGAAATATCAAACAGATGCCTTATTTTTAAACAATCATGGACAATGTTTATCAAGATATGGTTTTTTCGATATAATAGTAAAAATTGCTAACCAAAAAAAGATAAATAAAAAAATTACACCACATATTCTAAGACATTCATTTGCAACCCACTTACTTAATAATGGAGCAGATTTAAGAACAATTCAAAAATTACTAGGCCATGCTAACTTAACAACAACTAGTATATATTTACATATAAATAATCAAACGTTACACAACAATTATCAAGAAAATCATCCTCATGTATAAAAAGAAAGAAGGTATATAATGATTAAAAAAGAAATATTTAGAGAATACGATATAAGGGGAATATATGAAGAAGAATTAAATTCGTCTGATGCATACTTAATAGGGCAAGCACTAGGTACTATTATGTTAGAAAAGAAAGAAAGTACTACTATAGTTGGGCAAGATAATCGTATGTCTTCACCAATACTAACTAATCAATTAATAAAAGGATTATTAAATACTGGTATTAATGTAATAGATATTGGTATTGCTACAACTCCTATGGTAATGTGTGCATGTGATATATTAAATATAAAGTGCCGTATAGCAGTTACTGCATCACACAATCCTAAAGAATATAATGGTTTTAAAATTTCATACAATGGTACATATAATGCGTGTGGTAAAGAAATAGAAGAAATATATAATGTTATTTGTAATAATAAATTTAAAAAAGGAATAGGGGAGTATCATCAAAAAAATATAAATAAAGAATATATCGATATGATTATAAAAGATATTAAACTTCAAAACAAAAAAAAGATAATATATGATTGTGGTAATGGTACGACTAGTATAATTATAAAAGAAGTATTAAGTAAATTAAATGTCAATAGTATCGGTTTATTTGACATAAGTGATGGTAATTTTCCCAATCATCATCCTGATCCATCATTGGAAAATAATTTACAACGTCTAAAACAAAGTGTTATTGAAAATAAAGCTGATATTGGTATTGCTTTTGATGGTGATGGTGATAGAGTAGGGATAGTTGATGAATTAGGTAATGTTATACCAACAGATAAGCTTATGATTATAGTAATTAGGGCATTTGTTAATCAATATAAGAATAAAGGTATATTATATGATATAAAATGTTCAAAAGCATTAGAAGATGAAATAATAAAATTAAAATTAAAACCCGTTATTTGCCGTACTGGAGCATCTTATACAAGAAAAAAATTATATACTAATAAGTATCCCTTTGGAGGCGAATTATCGGGACATATGTATTTCAATGATAGAAGTTATCCAGGTTATGATGATGGTATATATAATGCTCTTAGAATTATTGAAATATTAACTAATAGTAATAAACCATTAAGTAAATTATTAAATAATATTAATCTATATTATAGTACCAAAGAATTAATAATAAAAGTAACAGATACTACTAAATTTGCAATTGTTAATGAAGTAAAAAATTACTGTGAAACAAAAAAATATAATTTTTTAACAATAGATGGAGTTAAAATTATTTATGAAGACGCTACTGCAGTTATTAGAGCATCAAATACTGGTCCTAACCTTACTTTAAGATTTGAAGCAACAACTGAAGAAAAACTAAAATTAATACAAGATGAATATATGACTTTACTTAATAAATTAATAAAATAACCCCTATTTTTAAAATTTAACTCCCCTATCTCAATTTTAAGAAAATAGGGGAGCTTTTGATAAATATAGGACTAATACACCATCTATTTATAGTATAGTAGTCTTATTTCTTTTTAAAACTATCACATATTGTACCAGATTTTTCCAACGCACAATCACAATTTTCGCAACAAACTTTAATTTTATCTAAAGTACATAAAGATTCATCACAATTACAATATTTACAATCTGTAACATCACATTTAATAGTTTGATGTTTATCCTTTTTCATTATCTATAATCCTCCTTAATAATAGTATGGACAATAACAAAAATATTATTCAAAATATAGAACTTAACATAATATCAATTATGAGAACTAAACAAAGTAAGAAAAAAAGCAATACTATAATTGTTTTTTTCTTACAAGTGGAGCTTTTTTTAAAATACCCGTAATTTCTTCGTTTGTTAACTGTATAGTCATATCAGGATATCTATTAGTATCACGATTTATAAAAGCTCTAACTCTTTTTCCATTTAAAGCATGTTGCAACAAAAAGAATTCATTTTCAGTATAATAAGTATTTTTATCACAAATCATTATTCTGCCTCCTTATTTATAAAGTAGATCTTGCCTGTATTTCCGCAATTTTATCAAAAACTTCTCTAGCATTTTGTTCATTTATCGTAGTATAACCGAGTTCTTTTAAAGCAAGTACTCTTATTGTATTTAATTCTTGCGTACGGCTCATAATTTCTTCATTTTTTTCCTCTAATTTATTTTCCCAACGTTTATGATTAGCAGCTAATTTTGTCTTTGAATAACCACCATTATTATATAACGTAAATGCAGAAAACATTATACTTTCAAAAACAAATTGTGCATCAGCATTGTATATAAAATCATTACATTTACTAAAACCAAAATTCTTAGAAACAAAAGCAAGTAAATATTTTAATTCTTTATTACTACTCATAATTTGCAAAAAATGATATATATAGTTAAGTGTAATTAAAGATTCAGACGTTTTATTACCATGTAACATTTCCTTCATAACAAAAAATATGTCATTTAAAACCTCTTGTTCGTCTTTCTTCAAGCCACTCAATTCAATAACTTCATCCTTTTTCACAACAGACGTTTTTTTATTTGAAAAAAGTTTATTTTCAATAGATCCTAAATAATCATCATCAACTACAATACAATCTATTTCTTCTTCAGTATTAACTTGTAATAATTTAAATAGCATAGCCTTCTTTTCTTTAGGCCATTTATCTAATGTTGTACTATCTAAATAATTGTAAACCATTTGTCGCGAAACACCTAAATATTTAGCTAAATTTACTTTAGAAATACCTGCTTTCTTTAGAATCATATTAACTTTTTCAATTATATTCATTAACAATTACCTCCTACTAAAAACAAAATTAAACGCAAACTAATTATAACACAAATAATATTATAAATACCATAGTTTATGATGATTTTTTCTAACTTCTTTTATAATTCCTCCCCCTAAACATTCATCATGTAGATAAAAAACACAAAATTGTCCTGGGGTTACTGCTTTAATATTATTATACTTAACAATAATATCATTATCGTTGACATATTCTAACTGACATTCAATATCAATTTGACGATATCTAAATTTACATTGACAGTTAGTCGGACGACTAGTGGATATAAAATTAACTTTTTCAATTAAAGCTTCATCTGAATATAAATATTTATTATTTTCACCAAGAGCTACATATAAAATATTATCTTTTATACTTTTACCAACAACAAATAATTTATCATTATTTCCACCAAGTTGTAATCCTTTTCGTTGACCTATTGTATAGTACATTAAGCCGATATGCTCCCCTACTACATTATTAGTATCTATATCAATAATTTTACCTTTTTTACTAGGTAAATAATTTTGTAAAAATTTTTTAAACTTTCTTTCACCAATAAAACATATACCAGTTGAATCTTTCTTATTATAAACATTTAACCCATAAGACTTAGCTATATCCCTAACCTTGTCTTTTGTCATATTACCAAGTGGAAATACTACATTTTCTAATTGACTCTTAGTTAAATAAGACAGAAAATAACTTTGATCCTTATCTATGTTTGTACTTTTATATAGTTTATTATTCTTAACAATAGCATAATGACCAGTTGCAATTAAATCCGCCCCTAATTTTTTTGCCTCTTTTATAAACAAATCAAATTTGATAAACTTATTACACATAACATCAGGATTAGGAGTTCGTCCATTTTTTAATTCATCTAAAAAATACATAAATACATAATCCCAATATTCCTTTACAAAGTCGACTCTATGTAAAGGAATATCTAATTTTTTACATACGTCAACCGCATCGTTGTAATCTCTTTCTTGAGGACAAATATCATTACCATTAGTTGGATTACCTATAATATCGTTGTTAACCATACTATCCCAATTCCTCATAAATAGACCAATAACTTCATATCCTTGTTCTTTTAATAGAATTGCGGCGACTGACGAATCAACTCCTCCACTCATACCAACAACTACCTTTTTCATGACAAATCACCTCATACAAAAGTATTTTATCATAAAATAGCATTTAAATAAATAACTTAAGATAAAGTTTTGTTAAAAATGGAAATACAAATACTTCAAAACAAGTTGCTATTAAAGATAAAAATAAAGCAATTATAATAATAACAATAAATTTTTTAAAAGTATTTTTTATATTTATTTTACTTTTATTAAATAAAAGTAAAAAAATATGTTTTGCTAAAGTCAATCCATATATACTAAGTAATAATACAACTAATATATTTAATAATTGACAAGGGAAAATATATAGTATGGAAGGAATTATACCTTTTAATTTATAAGTAACTATTAAAGAAGCAACAGAAAACCCTATTATAAAACCTTTAAAAAATATTAAAAATACAATAAAAGGTATTCCAACTATAGAAAGTCCTAAAAGTGCGATTAAAAAAATATAAATATAATTAATTAATATACTTGAAATAAAAGCTTGTTGATAATTTAAAGAATTATTAGTAACGCTAGTAAAAAAATCAGTAATTTTAGTAATAACCAAATTTTTATCAGAATTACTAATAACAGTTAAAAATAAAGAACCAAAAATAACCCCCAATATAATAATACTGATAATAAAATAATTTAATTTTTTATTAGGTAAAAATAAATATTGCAATTTTTCTAATTTACCAATTTTTTTCATCGTCATCACCAAAACATATTATTCATATTAACTTGAAAATATGAATAAATTTTATTATAATATAAATGAGGTGTTTAAAATGGCTAAAAAAAAGAAAAAGAAAAAAGTAAAATTAAGCCAAGCAATTATTGGATTTACCTTGCTAACTGGCGCAATACTATATTGTCTTTCAATGGTTTTAGCATACGTTTAAAAAAGTTAACTAAAAATAGTTAACTTTTTATTAATAAATAAATCATTGCTATAGTTAAAATTATCGTAATAAAAGTAAGCATATAATAACTAATATTACCACCTTTACTGCCACCATGAGGTGATAGAGTCCGTGACTTGCCAACACCACCAGCAGTACTGCTGTCCTGATTCATTGCTTGAGTTTGTGGGGTGACAGTTTCAACCACTGGTTGAACAACTACAGAAGAATTAATTTCTCTCACATCTCGACCAACCGGAACAACACCTATTTCTTTTGGTGGTAATGCAGATAATTTAGAAGTTTCATCAACAGAAGGAGTTACAGGTTGATTTCCCCCAACAAAACCTGGTATAACAGGAGATGTGTTAATTTGCTCTACAGTAGGTTGTAATGCCTTTTCTAAAGCAGTTTTAAAATCACTTGCATCCGTCTTATAACAACCAATCTCAATCATAGATACATTAAGTTGATTATATGACAACAATTGCTTATGCAAATCATTTGCTACATTTTTCACATCATTTATTCCATCACCATATATAGTAGGATTTTCCTTGAAAACAATTAAAATATCACAATTAGAATATTTAGAAGAAAGTTCTTGGTAAACATTATTAACTATATCGTTTTTAGTGAAAGCAATTATATCATTATTCCCAGCATAAAATACTGCGCAAATAATACATTGATTTTGTTTTCGCTCTAAAACCAAAACCGAACATCCACCACGAGTAGCTATTGAGAATTTTTCCATATCATTTGCCCCTCCTTAATTCATCATAATTATAACAAATTTTTTTTAATTTGTCATTTATTCTTGATAAAATTTTATATCTTTATCAAGTTGCATAACATTATCATACACATGTTTTAACTGGTTACCAATAATTGTTAAATCTCTTTCTTCCGCAACCTTTCTCCCCTCTTTAACTAAAGATGGTAATTCACCAGTCAAAATCTTTTTTATCTTTATTTCAAATTCATCAATATCTTTAGCCTTATAAACATTAACACCATCCTCTAACCAACCGTCAAAAACACCTATATCTCTAATTAAAGCATTAATAGAACAAGCAAAAGCTTCAATTAACACTATTCCCTCTGTTTCCTCATATGTTGGAAAAATATATAAATCAGCCCCTGACAAAGCACCCATTATTTCGTTAGATGGTACATAACCAGGAAATAACAAATTATCTAATTTAGTTGTCACAGCATCCCTTACATTTTTAGAAACCGTAGACAATGAAGTATGCCCAAACCATATAAACTTATATTCTGGTAATCGCTTAGCTAATTCAACAAAATCAACAATACCTTTTCTTTCAATAAACATCCCAATACTAACTATAACTTTATCCTCTTTAGAATAATTATATTTCTTTCTAAATTGTTGACCTAATTTGATATTTTTTTTGAATTTCTTTATTTCTATACCATTAGATATAGCATAAATAGGAGGTTCTAAGCCATATCCCATTAATATGTTTTTAGAATATGGAGTAGGCGTTATGATAACATCTCCCAATTTATAACACGCCATTATCCATTTTTTAAAAAATGGAGCGACTTGATTACTAAGAACAAAGCTATTTCTAAAGTCCTCCTCAGTACTGTGAGCATGATAGACTATTTTTTTTCCATTTTTTTTTGCTTTTTTTGCAAAATTATAAGATTCAATAAAATAAGTATTAATATGTAATATATCAAAATCATCATTTTTATCTAACGTATATTCAACACCTGCTAACTCTAAAGCCTTTTTCTGATGTTGAATCGCCCGACCTAGCCCAGATTTATAAATCATTTCCAAATTATCACTATAAAGCAAAACTTTCATAAAACTCCTACACTTTCTTCTTTATATTATCAATTTTATTACTTATATCATTTCTAAAAAACTTATAAGTAGTAATTACGATAATTGCCACTGGTAAAGATATAACAATTCCCCAAAAACCAAGTAAAACACCACCAGCAAATACGGCAAATATATTAACTAAAGGGTGCAACTTATTAGTTTTGCCATAAACTCTAGGGCTTATAACGTAACTATCTATATTAGGGCAAATTAAACACACTATCAATGTTAATATAGTTAGTTGAGTACTAATAGTTGAAGCCACAATTAAAGCAATAATATTAACAATAAAACCTCCAAAATAAGGAATAATATTACTAAAAGCTGATAAAACACCAAGCAATAAATAACTAGGATGACCAATAATAAAATATATCGTTGTATACTCCACCAATTGGTATAACATATTTAAACCCATACCAGTAAAATAATTACTCATTTGTGTATCAAGATTTTTTACATAATTATAACTTCTTGATTTAGAAGATTTTAATTTAACTTTAATATAATCTCTAATTTTATCCATATCAGATAAAAAATAAATACTAACAAATAAAACAATTACTGTTGCAGCAATAATTCCAAAAGATGCATTAATAACACCTATTGCCCCATCAGATATATATTTACCTATATTGGTAGTTAAACTAGTCAATGTCGTTTGAAACATGTTAACATCGACATTAAATTTAGAAGAAATTTCTTTCAGAAATACAGTTATATCACCAACAAATATTATTATTTGATCATATAACAAAGGAATAATAAGCATTACTAATAATACTAAGAATCCAACTGTTAAAACAGTAATAATCGTAACTGATAAATACTTAGGAATCCCTTTATCTTGCATTTTTCTAGTAAAAGGATAAGCAATATAAGCTAAAGTAAAAGCTAGTAAAAAAGGAAAAATAATCGATATAACTTTATCGACAACCCCACCCCATAAACCTCTAACAGAATAAACAATAGCAACTGCTAAAGCAAGTAAACAAAAATTTGCTAACTTATAATTAATTAATTTATTATTCATCATATACCATACCTTTCTATTTTTCTAAAATAATCGTTGTTGGTCCATCATTAGTAAGACAAACTTCCATTGTCTCTTGAAAAATACCCGTCTTAATAGTTAAACCACTCGATGCCAATTTATCATTAAAAACGTTATATAGCATTTTAGCTTCATTTGCTGTCAAAGCCTTTATATAAGATGGACGACATCCTTTTGTTGTATCAGCATATAAAGTAAATTGTGATATAGATAATATCTTACCACCTTTATCTTTAACCGATAAATTCATTATACCATTAATATCATCAAAAATCCGTAAATTTACAATTTTGTTTACTAAAAAATTAATTTTATCAATATTATCCCCAGCAGTAAAGCCAACAAAAAGAACTAATCCTTCATCTATTTGGGAATAAATACTATTGTTTATTTTTACGTATGCATTTTTACATTTTTGAACAACAACTCGCATTATTCTATTATCCTTTCAACTTTTGCAATAAAACTTAAACTCAATAAATCAGTTATGTATTTATCTAACTTTTCTTTTGATTCAACATATAAAGATATATTATATACTTTAGATTCACTTTTATTAAATGTAACTATACTATCAATTTGTATCGAATTATTAGAAGTTTTAGTAATAATATGAAGTAGATTATCATCAGTATCATTAGTAGTTATAACAATATCAGTAATATATTTTCTTAAAGTTGAATCACTCCATTTTATATCAATTAATCTTTGATCAACACTGCTAACATTACGACAATTACTACGATGTACACTAATACCATTTCCTCTAGTAATATAACCAATAATAGAATCTCCCTTAACTGGTTTACAACAACTAGCAAAAGTTGTCTTTATATCAGAATGTCCACCAACTATTATATCATTTGTTGGATTAGATTTTAAATTAGGTGTGACTACTTTATTAATTAATTCCAACTTATCATTATCAGGATACATAATTTTAATAACACTACTAACAGTAATACGGTTTAAAGCAATAGCGACATATAAATCATTTAAGTTTTTAATTTTCAACTTATTTAGTATATTATTTATATTATCTCCATTATAAAAATCACTAAGAATTATATTATTTCTTTTTATTTCTTTTTCTAATATTTCTTTTCCCTTATCTAAATTAGTATCTTTATCTAATTTACTATAATAAGACTTAATTCTATTTTTAGCATGACTTGTTATAACAAAGTCCAGCCAATCACGATTAGGTCCGTTAGAAGACGAACTAGTATTTACCTTAATTATATCGCCAGTTTTTAAAGCATAATTCAAAGGAACAATATTATTATTCACTACAGCCCCAACTAATTTATTACCTATTTCACTATGAACCTTATAAGCAAAATCAACGGGAGTAGCATTTGCTGGTAATTCAATAATATCGCCCTTAGGAGTATATACAAATATAGAATCATTATTTAATACATCATTGCGCATATTAGCAATAAATTCCTCAGGTGTAGAAGTTTCCTCATTCAATTCAATAATTGAACGAAATATTGCTAATTTTTGTTCTAAAATATCTTTATTAGAAGTATTAGTATTTTCTTTATAAGACCAATGAGAAGCAATACCATATTCAGCTATTTTATGCATCTCATGAGTTCTAATTTGTATTTCAAATAAGTTACCATCTATACCAAAAACAGTAGTATGTAATGACTGATATAGGTTAGTTTTAGGCATAGCAATATAATCTTTAAATCTCTTCGGTACTGGTTTATATCGTGAATGAATAAGTCCCAACACTAAATAACAAACTTGCTCTGTATCAACTAAAATTCTAATAGCTAATAAATCATAAATATCATTAAAATTTCTTCCTTTAGACAACTTATTATAAATACTATATATACCTTTTGAACGCCCCTTTATTTCATGTTTTATTCCTTGTTCATTTAACATTTTAGAAACTTCAGCCTGCATCTTCATAACATTTTCATCACGTTCTTTTTTCTTAACATTCAATCTCTCAACTATATCATAAAATGCATCGGGATTTAAATACCTAAGTGCTAAATCTTCTAATTCACTCTTTAATTTATACATTCCTAAACGATGTGCGACAGGACAAAGTATTTCCAAAGTTTCCTTAGCCTTTCTTTTTTGTTTCACTTCTGATAAAACATATAAAGTTCTCATATTATGAAGACGATCAGCTAATTTAATAATAATTACCCGAACATCTTCTGATAAGCCAACTAATATTTTTCGCTGATTTGCAACAATTTGTTCATTAACACTACTAAAATTAATTTTATTTATCTTAGTAACTCCATCAACTAAATTAGCAACATCCTTTCCAAACAAATCTTCAATTTCTTCTTTAGTACTATCCGAATCCTCAATCGTATCATGCAATAAAGCAGCTACAACTGTTGGAACATCTGCTTTTATATCAGCAAGGATTAAAGCTACACTTAAAGGATGTTGTATATATTCAACACCAGTAATCCGTCGTTGTCCAAAATGCTTTTCACAAGCATACTCATATGCATGTTTTAAAATATCTGCTGTCTTTCCATCCTTATTATACATTTTTACTTTATCAATAACATTATCTATTGTCAAATTCACTTCTTTACTAGCCATTAGTACCACCTACCCATTGATTCCTTTAATAATTAATTCATCTGGTTCATTATCTTTAGTTTTCTTTTCTTTTTTAATCTTTTTATTGCTCTTTTTTTCTAACCATAACCATAATTGGTTAGATATATATATTGATGAGTAAACACCAGCAATAAAGCCAACTAGCAAAGCAATATTAAAGTTAATTATTTCAAATGAACCAATCAAAATTAAACATATAACAGGAATAATTGTTGTAATAGTTGTAAGTAATGTTCTAAACAATGTCAAACGGACACTATCATTAACTATATTAGTTAATACTTCATCAGTAACTTTACCTTTTATTTTAGCACAGTTTTCTCTAACTCTATCAAATGTAACAATAGTATCATTAATTGAATAACCAATTATTGTTAAAATAGCGGCAATAAATATTGAACTAATTTCGATATTAAATATAACAAATACTGCTCCCACTATTAATACATCATGAATTAATGCAACAATACCTGAGACTGCATATGTATACTTAAAACGAAGGGTAACATAAATTATTATACCGATAAAAGCCAAACATAAAGACAATAAGCCATTTTTAATTAACTGTTGTTGGACAATATTACTTACAACATTAAAGTTAGTGTCAACATTATAAGTTTCTGTAAAGTAATTATCCAATTTTTCGATATCATCTTTATTAAGTATTTCTTTAATCAATATACTTTCTGTATTATCATAACTTTCTATTTTAGAAATAGTATAGTTTTTATCCCTTAAATCTTTTTCTATATCAGATACATTTATCGATTCGTCAACTATAAAATCAATATTAGTTCCACCAGAGAAATCCACTCCTAAATTAGCTCGACCCCATAATGCAAAACCACCACCAATTACTACAATTATAATACTTATAATAAAGAATTTATTCTTTACAAAATCAATCTTTTTAAACGGAATAACTTCATGACCGCTTATTTTCTTTTTATTTAATCCAACAAACCAATTTTCTTTTCCTTCAAAACTACCAATTTTGACAAAATACGACAACACCCATCTAACAACAAATACCATTATTAAAACTGTTAAAATTACTGTAATTAGCAACATTGTGGCATACCCTTTTATACTACTTTGTCCAAAAATAAATAAAATAATAGCAATAATAATAGTTGTTATATTAGCATCTAATATACTAGAAAAAGACATCTTATTTCCCAATTTAAATGCTTCTTTTAAATTCTTTCCAACTTTTAATTCATCTTTTATTCTTTCAAAACTAATAACATTAGCATCTACTGCTACTCCTAGCCCAAGAATCATAGCCGCAATACCTGGTAATGTTAAAACCCCATCAATTAAATAATAAACTAAGAAACATAAAGTAGCATATATAATTAAGTTAATACTCGCAATTAAACCACTAAAACGATATATAGTAATTATAAGCAAAACAACAATCGACAATCCAACAATACCAGCTAATAGAGTTTTTTCTATTGCATCATTTCCAAAACTAGCATCAACTGTTTTCGAAGATATCTCATTTAATTTAGTCGGCATTGCTCCAGAATTAATTAACTCTACTAAATCTTTAGCTTCATCTATTGTAAAATTACCCTGAATTATTACATCACTCGAAAATGCTTCTGATACAGTTGCACTTGACAAACAACGTGACATAGACAAATTACCACATTGACTTTTTTCTGTCGCATAGCTATCTCTAAGAGGATCAAAATCTAACCAAATAACAATATTATTATTAGTCATTTTTGACACTTTTTTAGTAACATCATAAAACTTATCAGTATCCTTCACAGGAAGTAAAACTGCAGGTCTTCCGCTTTCATCAGCTGTCAATTTGACACTTCCAGACAAAACATCAGAAGTCATTAACAAATTATCATTAACATCTCT
>JAUNSN010000009.1:30023-37833 GCA_030539175.1 bacterium
AAGATAAAGATGCCGTTGTCGATAAGACATCCTTAGCACTTTTAGCATCCGTAATCCCTGCTAGTTGAACTCTTATTAAGTTGTCACCTTCAATGGTAATAACAGGTTCCGATACCCCTAACACATTAATTCTATTAGTAAGCGTCTTATACGTACTTACCATCATATCTTCTGTTAAAGTAGTATCATCCTCAAGTGGCTCAACTTGATATAAAACTTCAAAACCACCTTGTAAATCTAATCCAAGTTTTATATCCTTAATAACTGGTATTAAATATAAAGTTAATACGACACAACAACTAAGACATGCTAAAGTTCCAGTTATTGTTTTTAACTTTTTTTCTTTTAAAACAATAGTCAATAATAAAAATATTACTAACAAACAAAAACAAATAAATTTTCCATCCATACTACTCACGCTTTCCTCTAAAATATAAATTTCTTTCATTATTCATTAATTTTTCTTTTAAAAATAAATCTATTTGCATTTCATCACAATGCAGTATACTACTAACTATCTCACTAATAGTCAATCGTCTAATATTAAGCCACTTCGTTTCATATAAATATTGCCAAATATCTTCTTGTTTAATATAATTAATATTCTTTTCCCTCAGTAGCCTTAACTTAACTTTAAAAGCTGGGCGTAAACTATTATATAATTCACTTAAACTACTAACTTCCATATTATCATCACCATTCACCTAAAACATATATATTGTATCAAAAATATCAACATAAGTCTATCTTTTTAAGCGTTTTTATTCTTCAGTTCCACTAGCAATTACTTTAATAACTGTCTCAAAACCAATTTTAAAATATTTATTTATATTTTTTGATACTTTAGCACAAGCTCTACTAATATCAGTTCGATAATCTTTTTCAACATTTTCTAAATAATCATTAATATCTACATCTTTACCTTCCGCAATATCACGTTCAAATTGCTTCATTGCTTCATCAGTTAATATAGTTTTTTTTTGCATTTCATAATCATAATATCCGCTCCCACCAGCAAAATATATTGCTAAAAATATTAAAAATAATAAAATCATTAAAAATGACCCAATAGTTCTTGACTTACTCCGCATTTGGAATCACCTCAATATAATTTTTAATCGCCTGTGCCAAAACTTCAATTGTATTAAAAACTTCTTCAATACTATTATCTACTCCACCTATTTCAATTGCAAAACAAAATTCACTAATATCTTGATTGTAAATACCATTTACTCCTCCCCCACTTTTTTGATAAATACCGCGTGTAATACTTGGAATTATACTTTTAACAATTTCATTAAACTTAGTAGCATTACTTAAATTACGTTGATAATTATCATGTTCTAACCCAACTACAAATAATATTCTTGCATAACTTTTACCATCTACTACAGTAGTTGTAATATCATAATTAACTGAATCACGATGTAAATCAATAAATAAACGAATATTAGGAAAATTTTCTTTAACATCTTCTAAAAATATTCTTGACACCTTATAAGAGGCCGCATAATTCCAATTATTAGTATTTAACACCTCCGTAAAGTTATTATCTTCTACTAATGATTCGATACCAACATTATACAATTTTTCTCTTAATATATAAGATGCCATCATAACATTTGGAGTAATATCATAAGTACCTAAATTCTTATTATTATAGTTTTCTAATTGATGAGTATTATAAATATAAACTACTGGATTTTCCATAACACTGGGACTAGGATCTTCAACATAGCCACTTATTTTTTCTAAACTTTCTAAATTACTATAATCATCAACGTGCTCTAAAATTATCTCTTCATTAAAAAAGGTATTAAAACTACTATTTAATATAGTATATGGCTTAGTAATATCAATATTAAACAAATAATTCAAAGTATTATTAAAAGTAGTTTTAATATCTTCATTACTATATACATTAGAATTACCACTTTTTAATAAGAAATTAATTAAAGTATCATTACTAGTAACATTAATATTCTTAAAAGAAAAATAATATACAAACACAAAAAAGAAGAAAAAAATTAACACATATATTAAATATAAAAATTTCTTTTTTTTCTTCTTTTTTCTTAATTTCATTCTCTTTCTCATTTACAATCACCGAGAGTATTATACACGACTACAAATGCGTAACTTGTCGATGTAAAGCATTATTAATACTATCTGATAATATTTCACTAAAATAATTTATTATATCATCTATCCCTTTTTCAGTAACGATTAAATTATAATTAATTGCCATTAATAATTCACTTATTAGTTGTTTTCTTTCACTATCAGTCAAAATACCAACTAATCCTAAAACTTCCTTTTTTTCTTCATTACTCAATTCTTTTTGACTATTTAACTTATCTATATAATCACTACTGTGTTTAAATATAAATTTATAAACATTACTATTATCCTTAATATACGATAAATGCTTTAAAAGATAGTCGAGAGTATCATCCACAATAGTAGACAAATTAACAACAGTTGGAACTCCTATAGCGATTACTGGAACATTCAAAGTTTCAATACTTAATTCCTGTCTTCCATTACCAACTCCACTCCCTGGATGTATTCCTGTATTAGTTAATTGAATAGTTTTATTCATCCTATCCATAGAAGAAGCGGCAAGTGAATCGACCACTAATACAAAGTTAGGTTTAATACTATTAACAACATTTTTTATAAAAGTAAATGTTTCAATTCCTGTATTTCCCATAACTCCAGGATTAAAAGCACTAACATTTCTAATTCCTTTTTTAACATCCGCCCCAACTTCAAACAAATGTCTAGTAACCATTACTTTATTAATCGTTAAAGAACCAAGGGCATCAACCGTTGCTTTTTCATTACCAATGCCAATAACTAACCCCTTATCATTATCCTTAATATCCATAAGTAATAATAGCTTTTTTATTTGTTCTATTAAAACTTTACTTACTTTCTTCCGTTTATCATAATCAGATACATCACCGACGGTTAAAGTAACATAACTTCCCCTTTTTTTGTTAATTAATTTTTCTCCAGCTTCATCGACATTAATAGTCGTAATAACTATATCATCAACTGTTTTAATATCTTGCAATATAGTATTATCTTTATCATAATACTCTAAAGATTCAATAGCTAAATCAGTTTTTAATTGATAATTACTTAAATCAATATTATGTTCCATATTATCACCTGTTAATATTTTTACCAGAAAGTATTAAAAATATTTGCTTTTTCCTACTTTTTTTGGTAAAATCATAATGTAGTTTGAAAAGCGAGGTGAAAAAGATGGCAAATATGAAAAATGCGAAGAAAAAAATTAATCAAATTAAAAATCGTACTCCAAGAATACATTTTTATAAAGCAACTGCTAATAATGCAATAAAAAATACTGATAAAGCAATTATGGCAGGTGATAAAAAGTTAGCACAAGATAACTTAGCTAAAGCAATTAAAAGTCTTGATGTAGCATGTTCTAAAGGCATAATTCATCAAAATAAAGTAAGTCGAGAAAAGTCAAGACTAACTATTAAAGTAAATAATATGGCATAAATCTTTTAAAAACTATATACATTGACAAATACTTTAGATAATTTATAATTTTAGTTGTCAATGTATTTTTATATTAAGGAGAAGATATGAAAAAATTAACTATTATAACAGGTTTAATTCTAATAGGTATAGTTATATATATTCAAATAAATAAAAATGAATTATCATACTATTATGAGGTATTTAAAAAATATCCTAAAGAAAGTGAAATAATTACTAACGAATATACTAAAGATTATGATTTTGCATATGTTAAAACATATAATTCATATAAATTAAATAACTCATCAGATATATTAAATAGTGTATATACTCTTTTAAACAATGGTAATACTAATATTTTAAGATATTGTAGTATAAAATATAACGATTGTTTAACTAACTCTTATGATATTGGTAGTGATCAAACTATTCTATCTAATATTAATAACTTTGTTCATCCCTATAATAGTTTTAGTCAAATATCATTTAAAGATGATGGTTTTATGAATATTGAAATAAGTAATGATAAAATATATAGTGACGATTTAATAAAAGAAATTAATACTAAACTAGATAGTATAATGAATGAAATTATAACAGAAGATATGACGGACGAAAAGAAAATTGAAGCATTTCATAATTATTTAATAAAAAATACTGAATATGATACAACTAAGGCTAATGACTTAACTGATAGTACACATAGTTCTAATACCGCATATGGAGTTTTAATAGAAGGTTATGGTATATGTAGTGGGTATTCTGATGCAGTAGCAATATTTTTAAACAAACTAAATATTAAAAATTATAAAATTAACAATGCTGAACACGTTTGGAATTTAGTTAATTTAAATGATAAATGGTTACATTTAGATATAACTTGGGATTTACCTAAAGATTTAACTCCTGGTAGTGACGGTATAAGAAGAGATTATTTTTTAATTACTACTAGTCGATTGAAAGAGTTAAATGACAATTCGCATAGTTTTGATACAACTATATATCAAGAAGCAAATAACAGTTAGTTAATTGCTTTTTATTTTATTTCGTAAATTTAATAAAGCATATATATTAACTATAGCCAATAATACTACTAAGCTATCAATTATTTCCCATAAAATAGGAGATTTTACTAAACATCCAACTAATAGTAATAATAATACTAATAATTTAAATATAATTAAACTTTTATTAGATATTTTTTTATTAATATACTTTAAATTAACTTCTCCATAATAATAGCCAGATATAATAGTAGAAAAAGCAAATAAAACTGTTATAACCATTAATATATATTTACCTACACTACCAAAATGATAATTAAAAGATGATTGAATTATTTCAATACCATTAATACTATCCCATGGTATTGAAAGATAATTAGAAGATATAACTATAAAAGCAGTAATACTACATATTATTAAAGATGTAAGATGAACACCAAGCAGTTGGACAACTCCCTGTTTATACGGAGTATCATTGGTCGCACTTGAAGCAATAGCCGATGTTCCAAGACCAGCCTCAGTTGAAAATATTCCTCTTTGAAAACCAATAATAAAAGTTGCTAAAAACCCAGTACTAAAACTTTTTATATTAAATGCACTTTTAATTATCAAAATAAATGTTGGTATTAATAATTGATAATTTATAATCATAACTATTAATCCTAAACTTAAATATAAAATACCCATAACTATAACAGTCTTTGATATTATATTAGTTAAAAACTTTAAATCTTTAAACATAACTAAAGAAGAAAATATTAATATTATAATTATAATTATAAAAGAATTTATATTAAATACATTAGTTACACTAATAACTACAGTATTAGCTTGAATAGTTAAAAAACCAAATATATAAGAAAATATAATTAATATAGCATAAATAATCCCCAATTTTTTATCTTTTAATCCTTTTTCTATATAATAAGAAGGTCCACCCAAATATTGATTATCTTTTTTTATATGATATTTAACTCCAAGATAAGATTCTCCATAAGCATTAACAGATGTAATTAAAGATATTACCCAAATCCAAAATATTGTCCCTACTCCCCCATAATAAATGGCAATAGCAATACCAGATAAAGAACCTACTCCTATTCTAGCACCTAAAGACATGGCAAAAGAAGAAAAGGTACTAATACCATCACTACTTCTTTTTTCTTTAAAAGAAGTAAATAACTTTTTTATTTTAAACTGTATAAAATTTAATTTCTTTGTAAAATATATACCACTAAAAAGTATTAATATAGAAGTAATAAACCATACTATTTTACTTAAATAACTAAATATATCAGGTATAACTATAAAAGAAAAAACTAAAAGTATAAATAATACTATAATTAATAATCTAAATATCTTACTATTCATTATTATCACCATTAATAGTATATTACTTTTAATTTATATAATTTGTTGGATTATGGATATTAAAATAATTATAGTAAAACATTTTCTTTATCTATAATATAACATAGTTTTTACTTTTTAGGTATTAGTGGTGTTTCTTTTTGTATATTTCACATATGTTATAGTGAAACCAAATAAAGGGGTGGATTATATGTGTAATAATAATACAACTAATTGCGATAATTGTGTCGCAGAAATATTAAAAGTAATTTACATACTTCAACAAAGTGTATGTCCTGGTGATAATTGTTTAGAAACATGTGATAGAGGTTTTTTAGGTCAAAACTGCAGTACATACTGTAACACAAGACCAGTTATGTTATATACATGTTGTGGTAACGGCACAGCATGGGCTATGCCTATTACCAAAACAGCAACTGGAGATACTTCAACAGTATTCAGAGTAGAAAAAATAGATGGTTGTTGTGCAACTTTCAGAGTTTTAGCACCTAATACCGATACTACATCATCATTCCCTTACATGGCAACTAATTCTTTCTTTACAATGGACTTAAATTGTTGTTGTGTAATAAGATGCTTAGATGACACATTTGTTGAATGTTTATAAAAACAGGTAAAGAACCTGTTTTTTTATTTAATTACGAAGGCTGAGACGCGGAAAGTGTCCATACCACTAAATTCGTTAAAAAAATCAAATATACCTGATATACTTTCGTCATCTTCACCTGCGATCCCACCGCGTAAGAATATTGAAAAAGAATCATTAGAAATGAGAAAAGTTGCATTGTCCCCATACCACCCACGTGTCTCGGCCGTCGCGTCACCTAAGATACGTGCTGAATAATCAGAAGATAAATTAATTATGTTGTTGTAACAGTTTACATATGTATTAGCAGTACATGATAATGTCGGACTAAAATCACTTGCAGTAGTATAGCTATCATATATTATTGTCGTTCCGCTACTGTATACTCCCATCACCAGCTCTAAATTCCCGCCAGCCATATCATATACACCAGTGATATTTCCCGTAGTTGAGGAAGATTTTCCATTGTCCGATGAATAACCACTACATGTTGTATTTGAACTATTATAACCACAGCCTGTCATATAATGACCACTATTATAATAATTATTTAATGCGATATCTGTTGTTCCTAGTCCATATGCTGACTGTTTGAGATATGCTACTGCTCCCCACTCGGTATTCTTCATCATATGCACATCTATTTGCGATACTCCTGTTGTTGTTAGATATGTGTCTGAATCTAATTGATTAGCACTTTGATAATATTGGTATATTAACACCGGGAAGTAAGAATCTCGATTAGGTTTTATTCGAGGATTCCAATGATTTGACACATAAGACGTTTCAAACTTTCCTACCCATATTCCCTCTAACTCTTGAATATTGTCTCCAGCTCCCCACGTAAATGCTGGGTGTGTTAAATCACTTCCTACTGTTGAACCTGTTGACTTTTGCGTATCTGCTGTTTCAAATGTTACATTGATCAATTGTTCTGGTACTGTATTTGTTCCCACATTAAATAATGTATATCTATATCTTGGTATCCACACATAATATGCTATGATATCATCTTCTAATATTGTTGTTCCTGGATCGGCATCCATGTATTGCTGTCTTGTTGTACTTACTCTGTTTGTTGATACCATTACTGCATTTGCCCATAATTTGTTGGTATAATTATACCATGGATATGCACTGGTGGTTAAATTACTTTCATCGGCTTTTACCCATTTTACTCCATCCCACATTATTGGTATCATTCCATCAGCTAATACTGGGGCATTTGCTCCACTCGTATCAATATATCCATGCTCTGGTGGTGAGACAGGTAACTCATCAATCCCATACCCACTTGTAGTAACAAGACCATGAAAATGTTTACCTATTT
>JAUNSN010000052.1 GCA_030539175.1 bacterium
AAGTAGAATTTACAATTACAAAAATTAACGTTAATAAAAGAATAACAATTACAAAAACTCTTTTAAATTTCTTATTCATTTTTATCACTCTCTTTTTGTATTTTAACTCCCATTAAGAAATACAAACTTCGTATTCCTTAATGGAAGTTAAACTTCCATTAGACACAACTAAATTTTACTAGTTCCATGCAGTTGTAATAGCTGTTGCACTAGGTACATGTTGAGTACCTCTGATTATTAATGCAACGGTTACATCATCTGTTTGATTACCAGCTGCTATACCTGCTGTATTATCCAATATATCTTCAGAGCTAATACATTTTGCTTGACCAGTAGCGCTTAATAAAGCATATTGTTCTGTTGTTACATTTCCGTCGGCTGCAATAGCATCTCCTGTGCCAGCTGTCCAATCGCTTGTTGTATTAATAGCTGATATTGCTTTATATCCTGTTGCTGTTGTTTCATATTCCCATTGCCAATATACATAGCCAGTTAATCCTGTAGCATCTCCAGCTGCAATAGTACCATTAAGGGTAGTTAACTCATTACTTAATGTCCATGTTCCAGCACAAGCTGCTTTTGTTTTGGCTGTATCATCTCCCTCACATGTTCCTGTCTTGTAGAACTTTAAGTTAGCTGGTACTGCCGCGCCACTTACTGATGGTGTTACAGCAACATCAACTCCTACTTCTGAATTTTCGTTAGTTAGACTAAATTCTAATACGCCACTTGTTCCTGGAGCAATTCGATCTGCTACTAACGTTGTTGGATCAGCTGTTTGATCTAAGCCAAACGTTAATGTTGACATCGGATTCTCGGTTGTAAAATTCCATTTTGCTACTTCTGTTTCGGCACTTCCTTCAATTACGCTTACATATTTCGCATACGTATTAGAAATGAAGTAACCACCTACTGCAACTAATAATAAAGCTACAGTAATTACGATTCCTTTTTTCATTTTTTCACCTCTTATTTGTTTTTTTCTTTTTGGAAGATAGAAATCCCGATTACTCTCTCCCGCGAGTAATGGTTTATACTATAGTATAAAAATCTATATGTAACAACATTAATTAGTGTCCATCAATTAATGTTGAATACACCTTTGTTATTGTTTATCACTTTTCCTAGAAAACATTATAGTCAATCCACCACCAACAACTATAATTATAGTGCATATAAGAATTAATACAGTTGGTTTTTGTAAAAACATTAAAACATTACCAAGATTATCTATTTTATATAAATATATACCTTCGATTTGCTTTTCTTCAACTTTTAGGGCATCAATACTATTATTGTTATCACCTTTAGTTACATATTTTAATGTATCTTCATCATTAACTATAGAGACTATTCGATGAAGAGTTGCTGTGTCATCAGAATTACGAAAAGCAATTATATCATCTGTCTTTAAAGTGGTAGTATCTACCATTTTAACAATTGCTAAATCACCAGCTCGTATTTCAGACATCGAATCAGATAAAACTATCATTGGTTTGTATCCCATAAAGTCTGGTATTAAATCTGGATAAAGAAAAGTTTTAACCATTATTGTTCCAAATAATATTATTAAAGGAACAACGAGTATAACAACCAATATTGTTAACCATGTACTTATCTTTTTATACCATTTGGGTTTCACTATAACACCTTCCTTTTAATGTGCTACAACCTTTTACAAAAATAAAAAGTTGCAACATATGTTAAAAACATATAGATTGCAACTGACTGCCATAGCTATCGCCTTAGGCTCTAGAGTTTTGCGTATCACTTCCTTTAGAAAGGATTGCCACATATTCTACGATAAGATTATAGCATATCCTATGGCCTTTGACAAGACTTTTGTCGAATTTTGTCAACTTTAATTTTAGTAGTAAAGTTGTTGTAAAGTATGAATTTAGGTATTATGGAAAATATATAACTAGATACATTCTAATTAAATCAGGGGGCTTATATTTAGCAAATTAATAATTAATTATTCTTATCTTCATCTATAAAATATCTTTTATACCAAAGCAAGAATATATATATATTATAAATCTTTCGACCGTTATTTTTCTTATTGCTATAATGTTCTTCTAACAAATTGTTAATAACTTGTTTATCAAAGTACTTATCAACATAATCCATATTAAATATATCTTTTACTTTCTTATAATATTCTTTTTCCCTTATCCATTTAGAAAATGGTACAGGAAATCCTAACTTTCTTCGATTAGCCCAGTCACTTGGTATTTTGTTTAAAGCTATATCTCTAAAGATATATTTAGTTTGCTTATCTTTCATCATATATTTAGTTGGTATTTGTCGAGCAAGATTCCAAACCGCAATATCTAAAAAAGGAACTCTTAGCTCTAGTGAATTAGCCATTGTCATTTTATCAGCCTTTAGTAAGATATCTTGTGCCAACCACATGTGCATATCTAAGTATAGCTTTTTACTTATATCATCTTCCTTTTTCATCTTATCATAATATGGCTTAGTTATTTCACTTATCATCATATTATCTTTTAATTTATCACATAATATTTCATTAGCTTCTTCTTCATTCATAACAAAGGCATGACCAATATATCTTTCATAAAATGGTTTAGAATACATAATTAACGTGTTTTGACCTGGAAAATGTGGTAAAGGTTTTACTATCTTACCAATAAATTTTCTAAATCCAAGAGGAAATGATGCATAAAATTTTAAAATAGTTGGTTCATAATACTCGTTATAACCACCAAACATTTCGTCTGCTCCTTCACCAGAAAGCACTACTTTTACTTTTTTACTGGCAAGTGAAGATAAAAAATAAAGTGGTACGGTTGAGAGATTGGCATGAGGTTCATCAGTATGATAAAGAATTGTTGGCAAGGTAGCAAAAAATTGTTTTTTAGTGATATAGTCACTATAATTCTTTATTCCTAATTTCTTAGACAATTCTTTAGCATAGACAGTTTCATCAAATGTTAGTTTATTGTCTGATTTTTCTTTAAAACCGACAGAGAAAGTTTTATCTGGTTTAGCAACACTAGCTACATATGATGAATCTACTCCTCCAGATAGATACGATCCAACTTCAACATCAGATGTAATTTGATGATATTTAATAGATTCTTCTAGTTCGTGTTTTAATAATTCTTTATATTCCTCATAACTTTTATCAGTTCTTTTATATTCTATATTAAAATACTTTTTTATATTTAATTCTCCATCTTTATATTTAAAGTAAAAACCTGGTTTTAACTTATATACATTTTTAAAAAATGTTTCTTCAAATACAGAATATTGAAATATTAAATACATTTTTAAAGCTTTATCATTAACTTGTTTTTTAAAATTAGGATGTTCGAGGAATGACTTTATTTCTGAACCAACTAATAATAAATCATCTTCTTTATAGTAATAAAGTGGTTTTATACCGAAGTAATCTCTAACTGCAATTAATTCTTTATCTTTAATATTATAAATAACAAAGCTAAACATACCTCGTAATTTATTAAACAATTCACACTTATATTCTTCATAACCATGTAGTATTACTTCCGTATCGGTATTAGTTTTAAATGTATGTCCACATTTTTCTAAAGTACTTCTTAACTCTTTGTAATTGTATATTTCTCCATTATAAGTTATAACCATACTTTTATCTTCATTGTATATTGGTTGAAAACCATTATCTAAATCAATAATTGATAATCTTCTAAAACCTAAAGCAATATTATCATCTGTATAATAACCCTCATCATCTGGCCCACGATGTTTAATTCTATCAGCCATTTTCTTAATAACTTCTTCTTTTTTATATGTCTTACGGGAATCTACTAATCCGACAAAACCACACATAAACATCATTCCTTCCAATAACTATTTTTGTATAATTTAAAATATTTAAAATATCTTTTTATTAAAAATAGTTTTCTTTTCATGTTTTTATCTTCTTTACAATTCAAAGGTTTTACTATCTTGTTCTTTTTCCACATTGATAGTAATTTCTTTTTATAATGAAAATTAGTAATATATTTTAAAGCAACTCTTCTAGGCACAAAAGACAGTAATACTTCTTCTTTTAATACTTGGTATTCAATTGACTTGTTTAGTAATAAATCATCTACTAAAACTTTTACCAAGTTATAACCAAGAGCCTTTACATAGTAACTACATCTACCTTGTCGAGGGTTGATTTCTAAAACCTTAAACTTTTTCTCAACTATATCATATTTTAAATCCACTTCGGCAAAACCTTGATACTTTATTTTCTCCATAAATTTCTTGATTTTAGCTATTTCTTCATCTTCTTTTCCAAATTGATTATAACCATTTATTAAGACAGCCGCATTCCCCACCATACTAGAACTTCTTTCTTGTAAACCAATTTGGGCAAAAGTAATAAAACTAACATTATAATTTTTATCGACATAGACCACTGAATCAAATAAGCAAGAATCATCACCCATGATAAATTCTTGGATAATGATTTCATCTTGGTAGCCGCCCTTTTTAATATTCTCAAGAATTGTTTTTAGTTCTTTTTTGTTTTTTATTTTATAAATCTTTTTCTTTCCAGAAAATTCAATATGATTATATTCTATAACATTACATGGCTTTATTATTAGAGGAAAGGAAAAAGGAATTTCACAATTCTTAGCATTAGAACAATCATATATAATGCTTTTAGGAATAGTTAAACCCATATTATTATAAGTAGTATAAAACTTATCTTTCTTTGACAGTGTTTCAACTATACTTATATCGGGATAATTAAAGAGATAATCTTTACTTAAGATATCTTTGTTTTTAGCAATCAATGTAGTATAAGTTTCATTAGTACTTATAAGAATTATTGGTAAATTATTATGCTTCAGTTTAAATTCTTTCAAGGTCTTTAAGAATTCTTTTTCTTCCCAAAAATTTTTATTATAACTAATATTTAAAATATTAGAATAACTAGTATATGGCATCCCAAACGGGGCGATTAAATAAGCTTTTTTATGATATTCTTCATAACAGCATCGAGCCATATAATATGCATTAGCATCACTTCCTAATATAAGAACTTCAAATTCCATGTTAAGTTACATTCCTTTCTCTTGGATCAACACCTTTTAATCAATAATAATTATTATTTCAAGTTATCGCTTCCTAATACTTAATTTCTTTGTTTATTTCACTATTGTTATTATATACTCTTGGAACTCTAGTAGTAATACTAGTAAACAAACGATAAGCATTAATATTAAGTTTATTAGATACTTCTCTTATAGAAATTACATTACCAAATATCTCAACTTTATCATGTAAAATAACATCATTATCGATTTTTATAATTGTCATATCCATACATATATCACCAATAATAGGATATCTTTTATTATTAATTACTACTTCTTTCATATTTTTATCTATACCATCAGCATACCCACATGGCAATATTCCTACAGTAATATCTTCCTTAGCAATATAAGTAGCTCCATAACCGACGAATTCACCTTTTTTAACTTTAGTAATACTTATAACTTCAGTATAAAATGCAAATGCAGTTTTTAATGTTAAATCATTACTTAAAGTACTAGGACTAATTTTATATTTCTTTAATCGATATTGTCTTTTAAGTTTTCTAATACTAGCCATTATACCAGAACCAATAGAGATACTTTGATTAAAGCCATACATAATAATACCAAGACGAATACCATTTACTGATGGTAATTTTTCATGATTAACTAGTGTTACTGAACGTCCAACATGAATAATTGGTATTTTGGATATATCAATATCTTTAATAAAATCATTAAAATTTTTAATTTGCAAATCATAATAATAGTCATTAATCCCTGTTGTAGCTAAATGTGTGTAAATTCCTTCAATAGTAATATTTTTGTCTTTATTAGAAAGGATTTTATCTAATTCATCTTTTGTTTTTATTCCTAGGCGATTCATACCAGTGTTTAATTTAATATGAATGGTTAATGGCTTTTTACTTTGTTTTAACTCTTGATAATGATTATAACTATCTATGGTTAAAGTGATATTGCTGGCACTTACTATATCAACATTATTAGCGCTTACTGGTTCAAGTACAAGGATGGGAATGGTTTTATTATAGGTACGAATAGCTAATGCTTCTTCTAAGGAAGATACTGCTAAGTAATTAATACCAGATTTAATTAAATCATTAACTATATAGATTCCATGTCCATAAGCATTAGCTTTTACTACACCAATATAGTATTGATAATTGTTATATCTTTGTTTAATTTGTTTAATGTTGTTGCTTAAGGTATTAGTATTTATTTCTACATAGGTATTACGATACATATTAACACTTTCCTTTTCTATTTATTATTATACAGTATAACTAATTCTTTGGCAATGAAAAAACAACCAATTTCTGGTTGCTTATGATTAATTTGTGATAATGTCTTAAATAATAACTTGCAAAAATATCTCAATGTTATTTGATACTCCACCAGAGGTGATTGTATAAAAGGGATAAAGTTGCCAATACTTATTCACCTAACATTAATTTGATTACACTGCCAACAGCAACTTTTTCAGAAGCATTGGGAGACTGTGATATAACCTTGGTTCCTGTTGAAACAAACTCTACTTTGAATTCTTTTAATAGTTTTTTGGCCTCTTCCAAACTTAGACCTACTACATTAGGTACTGCTATATATTTGGTATCATAATATTGATATTTTTTTTCTTTTACATCATTACTTTTTTCTATATTTAAGATAGATATGATGTCTGTTAGAATTGTTTTGGCAACTGGAGCGGCAACTGTTCCGCCGTATTGAGTTATACCTTTGGGATTATCTATAGCGACATACAATACAACTTGCGGATTATCTGCTGGTAAGAATCCGATAAAAGAGACAATATAATTATTAACTAAGTATACACCATTACTTAACTTTTGTGCAGTACCTGTTTTACCACCAACTCTATATCCTTCTATGTAAGCATTTCTTCCTGTACCATTTGCAACAACACTTTCAAGCGCTAATCTTACTTTTTCGCTAGTTTCTTCACTTATAACTCTCCTTACTTCTTTTTTATTAATGGTTTTTATTATTTCTCCTGTTTCTGGCTCTAAAAAACTTTTCACAACATAGGGTTGGTAAAGTATTCCCCCATTAATGGCCGCACTCACGGCAGTGATTTGTTGTATAGGAGTTACGCTAACCCCTTGCCCTGTTGGTATCTGACAAGAGAAACTCTTTGTTTTTTTTAATGTCCTCATTTGAT
>JAUNSN010000078.1 GCA_030539175.1 bacterium
ATAAAATAGCTAAATATTAATGATAAAATAACACAAGTAATTATTTTATATAGATTTTTAATTCCACAACGTTGTATATAAATATTAAATGCAATAAATATAGAAACATAAGGTACAAAACCTAAACTTATATCAAACCCAAATATATTAACAATTTTTAAGCATAAAATATTACTTATTATTGACATTAAAATCATCCATATTATTAAACCTAATTCTCTAAATTGTTTACAAAAATACAATAAGAAAACAAAGATAACTATAATTTCAACTATTAATAATAATTCATTCATGCTTCCACCCTCTTTACACGATTAGTCATATATAAAACAGGTATATATAAAATAGAAATCATTAGTTTAAAAGCATAACTAACCATTATTAGTTGAACTAACTCTTTACTTGTCATAATAGCTACATAACCTACACCAACAAGTACTAAAGTATCAAGTAATTGAATTAATACACAAGTTAGTATAGCACTTATAAACATACTTTTATAATTTCTTTTTAACAAATTATAAAAGTAAACAGATGCGGACAAACTACCATATAAAACAATTGGATAAATAGCAACTAATCTTAATCTTTCTTGAAATACCGTTGTTATATCAATAGATAAAATATTTGTAACTAAAGGTACATAATAAATTAAAATTAATAACAAACCAGCAAATAAAACAGAAGTAGCAAAAGCAAGATTTACCCCAGTATATACTGCTTTTTTATTTTCTTTTTCTATTAATACATAAATAGCAATAAATATAGAAATATAAATAGGAATACTAATCAATGTATTAAATTTGCTAATAGGAGCAATTCTAAATGAAGTAATAAATCCAAGCATACTAGCTAAAGCAATATAACCATAAAGTCCTCTTTTACCCAAAAACTTATAGCAAAAAAACAAAGTAAAAGCACATATAACAAAACTTATAAAAAACAATAACTCATTCATATTACACCTTCTTATTCTTAACACATTATACCATGGCAAAGATGTTATAAGCAACATAAAATTTAAAACTTTAGGAAAAATTTTTCCTAAAGTCCGTTATTACTTTTAGAATTATCTAGTTCTAAACCAAGGTTTAAATCTTTACAGACACAGTTAAGTTAATGGGACCTCAATTCCACTCAGTGTTTTTCATCATATGCACATCTATTTGCGATACTCCTGTTGCTGTCAGATATTTTGTTGAATCCATTACTTTATTTGCATTATATAAACCAGATACAGTTTGTTCTACCAACGGTGATATGCTTGGTTTTATTGTTGGGAATGATGTTGTTCCCGTTGTTTCAAATTTCCCTACCCATATTCCATCTAATTCTTGGAGTTCATCCCCTGTTCCCCATGTGAATGCTGGATGCGTTAATTGACTTCCTACTGTTGAGCCAGTTGACTTTTGCGTATCTGCTGTTTCAAATGTTACTTCTATTAATTGCGATGAGACAGTTGATGTTCCCACATTAAACAATGTATATCTATATCTTGGTATCCACACATAGTATGCAAAAACATGCGATTCTGTAATAGCATATCCAGGATCTGCATTCATATATATTACTCTTTGTGACGGATTTAGCATTACTGCATTTGCCCACAACTTATTATTGTAATCATACCATTGATATGTAGTATTAGTATTTGTTGCGTCGGCTTTTACCCATTTTCCTCCATCCCACATTATCGGTATCATTCCATCAGCTAATACTGGAGCATTTGCTCCACTATTATCCAATGAGACACTTGGCACAACACCTAAATCAACTGAACAAGTATAATCTTGAAAATTATGATTTACTCCATCAACTTGCGATACATATGTTGAACCACTTAAAACACACTCACTTAAATCCATCCCCCCACTAC
>JAUNSN010000053.1 GCA_030539175.1 bacterium
TAATATGCATATAAATAATATTAATACTGCATACATAATACCTGTTATAGCAAATCCCCTATTATTCATTTTAATTCCTCCTAATAAGTAATAATCGTCTTATTGGTAGTTATTACTCTATCTTTATCTTTTTCTGGTATAACAACAGTATTTACATCTCCATCAGATATATATTTTTTTGTTTTAAGAATATTAAAGTTCATCTTAATATCTGAGGATGTTCCATCATGATCATATGCTCTTATTCTTTTAATAAAAGTTTTATCAAAATCTACATCATATGGTGATGCATCAGCTTCCCACCCAACTCGAAGAGTACTTACAGTCTCATAAGTAATATCATTATAACTTCCATTTAAAATATGAGAAAAATTTTCGTGACTAGTACTATAAGGTGAACCAAAAGGTAAAGCAACAATATTGACGTATTTACCAGGAATCAATTCTTCTAACTTTTGATACATATAACCAACTTCGTCTTCTGTTTTAGATGATGTAACTGTCTTAAAATCAACATGATTTCTTGTATGATTGCCGATATCATAATTGTTATTTACTAACCATTTTATTATTTTTTCGTTATATTCTGGTTGATTAAATAAACCAGAATTAATAAAAAATGTTGCAGTCACATTATAATCTGGATATTTCTTTTTAAAAGATTCAAGAATCCCTACAGCACTATTCTCATCAATAATAATATTACCAGCTTCGTCTAGTCCAGTAACTTTAATATTGTTTTCTTTACCATCATCAAATGTTAAAACCAAAGGACTCTTAGAATATGCTACATCAATATTTTGATTAACATAATCTATCAATCTTATCATTTGATATCCTTCTTTATAATAAAATTCTAAATCTTCTCTAAAAGCTTCACTAGTTCGGTCATAACCGCTTTTATCAACATTGCCACCTGTATTACCAGTACTTGATGAAGCAACATTAACAATCCCATGATACATCATTACTGGTATTTTCCCCAATTCGTTGATATTATCGGCTTTTAATTGTTCTTTGTTAACCTTTCCCTTAGAAAAAACAACAATTAAATTATCATTTTCTTTTATTGGATTACCACTTGCAATGCTTTGCGAGATAACTTTATCGGCAGGTATTTGGTCACTATAGGCATATTCAATAGTTAAATTTAATTTATACTGTTCAGCATAAAAATTGACATCAGATATACTTTTCTCTCTTAAATCGATCATTTTCGTTTCATCAGTTTGAACAACAGTTTCTTTTTTCAATATTTCGGGTATGAAAATTGCAATAGCTATAATAATTATTATAATAAAAATTACAAGGATTATATTTTTATTCTTATTTTTTCTTCTTTTAGCCATATTTACTCTTACTCACTTGCATAATTATCAAAATATCCTTGGATATAAACAACAGGTGTGCCTTTATCACCACTACCAGAAGTAAGATCACATAAAGAACCAATTAAGTCAGTTAATTGTCTTGGAGTCGTACCTTGAGTTATCATTTTTCCTTGTAAATTTTCTTCTTTTTCCTTTATAGCTTGTTTAACAGCATTATTTAATTCTTCCCCAGTAAGGTGTGAAAAATCATTATCTGAGACATATTTTAATTTTATTTCATTTGGCGTCCCAACTAAACCTTGTGTATATGCTGGACTAACTACTGGATCGGCTAATTCCCAAATTTTACCAACAGGATCTTTAAATGCCCCATCTCCATAGACTAGCACTTCTATTTTCTTGCCAGTTTTTTGATATAATTTATTTTGAATATCATTTACTAGTTCTTCTCCACCTCGAGGAAATAATTTTAGTACTTCTTCGGTTGATCTATTTGAACCAAGCAACCCATACTTAGGATTATAACCGCTACCATTAATTGGTTCATTCACAATATCTGTTAACATATACAAAGTATTTGCCTGTTTAAGTTTGTCATAAGTTTGATTCCTTGTATGAATATCACATACTAATACATCTTTAGTATAGTTTAAAATATCTTGTGGATTATTTGATAAAACTACTTCTAATTGACAATTCTCACTCATAGCGACTTCCTTGTAAAAATCAATCATATTGATTTTTGTAAAGGGATGAACAAAATCGGCAAACAATTCCTTATATTTATCAAAGCTAATTATATCACTATAAGGGTTTATATTATTGCTAACTAGCTTTTCTTCATCTAGTATCGCATTTCCCACTTCATCTGCTGGATAACTTAATAGTAAAGTTATTTTATTAAATGCTCTAGCAATAGACTTTAATATTAACGCAAAACGATTGCGACTAAGTATTGGAAAAACAACCCCAATGTGATTAGTTTTATACTTATTCTTTAAATCAATTACAACTTCGTCTATTGTCGCATAATTTCCCTCAGATATAGCAACTATTGCTTCAGTTAGTCCAACAATATCCTTATCTGCAAATGTAAAGTTTTCTTCCTCACTTGCTTTTTGCAAACAATCAACTACTATTTCGCTTAAATCAGCTTTTTCTTTTATTATTGGCGTTCTTATTCCTCTTACTGTCGTACCTACCATTCTCAATATTATCACTCTTTCTTTTTTAATTTGTTACATATTTAATATAACAAATATTAATCATAAAGGCAAGAAGAATATTGATTTTAAAAGTTTAATCTCTATACAACTATTTCCAATATTGATAATCCTAAATCATTTAATAAATTTAATATTAAATTTATTATAAAGTATTTGGGCTATAAAATACAGTATAACACTATAAATAATAGTCATTATTAATGATTTATAAATTGCCTCCCACAGCAAGAATATAGGATAATCTCCATAATTAACTATTATAACAATAAAATACGATAGTAAATAGTATAAAACAATTGCTATAACTGAAATAATAATAGTAGTTAATACATTGTCTGATAAGAACATGTATATAAACTTTATTATTAAAGCAATTAAGAAAAATATAGTAGTATTAAGTAAAAACGTATTACTACTTGCAATATCAAACAAAAGACCAAAAGCTAAAGTTAAAATTAAATACTTTTTATCATTATCAAAATAAGGGTAAATAACTACTAAAGCAACAACTGTATAAATAGTCATTAAAATAGAAGAATTAGTTAAGGTATAAGCAATCAAATTAGAGGAAATATTGTCAATAAAAAAAGATATAATTAAAATTATTGTTGATAAAACCATTATTCTTTATCCTTTCTTTTTAATACTGTAACATAATTAATATCATCATAATCAACATTTGGTCTAACTTTTAATATTTTTGCTAAATCATATTCATCAGTAGTAATATCTTCTACATAACCAATTAAAATCCCACTAGGAAATATTCCTCCTAATCCACTAGTTGCAACTGTATCACCAATATTAACTACTTCACTATTACTAATACCCTCAACTACTAATAAGTCAGTTTGATAATCATAACTATGAATTAATCCATTTAACTTTAATTCACCACTATATATACTAACAGAAACTTTACTATTACTATCTGTTGTTGATAATAGTTTTACCGTTGAAGTAAAATTAGTAGTATTTATAATTTTACCTATTAAACCTTCACTATTTACAACCGCCATATCTTCACTTATTCCATTATAAGTACCTTTATCAATTGTAATAGTATTATACCAATGGCCAATATTTCTACTTACCACAGTTGCATTTAAATACTCATAATCAGTAAGAACATAGTCAATATTTAATTCTTCTTTTAAAGCATTTATTTGGTTTTTTAACTCACTATTTTCAGCCTTAAGTTGATTTAAACTTTCTGTTATTTCACTTGGATTTGCTTGAGAATTTTTAGCAAATATATTACCAATAAAATCTATTGGTGCATATACAATCTTTTGCAACGTCACTATTGAATCTTTTATAACTACTTCAATAGGATTTAGTTTTCTATTATCTTTTAGAGTATAAGAAAATATTGTTAAAAAAGCTATAACAACTACTAATATAATCATTACTATATATCTAAATTCTAGTTTTTTTCTTTTTCTCATTTTACACTCCACCTTGCTTATATAATTATAATATAATTTTAAAATATTTTAAAGTATTTATTACTAGTATTTACTAAAAGTTATTTTTTTATTGATAAATAATTTTTTTCATAAAAACTAAAGTAACAAGTATTACCAATTATAATATGATCTAATAAAGCTATACCGTGTATTATACCTATTTCTTCTATTTGCTTAGTAACATATACATCTTGTTTACTAGGACAAGGATTACCTGAGGGATGATTATGGACACAAATAATATATGAAGCAGACATTAAATAAGCATTTTTAAATATTTCTCTTGGATGAATTGTGCTACAATTAATTGTCCCTTTAAATAATAGTAATTTATCTAAATATTGCTTTTTTTGATTTAGATACACAACATAAAAATTTTCCTGCAATTCATCATTTAATATTTCTATAAAATGATTATATATAATACTAGGATGATTAAATGTTTGTCTTTCTAATAAAGTCTTATTTTGGTACATTCTTTTGCCTAATTCCATAACAGCTAATAGCTCAACTGCTTTAACTTTACCGATGCCTGGTACTTCTAACAATTTATTATAAGTCATATTTTTTAAATCACTAATATTTTCTATCTTAGTAAGTAATAATAAGGATACATCTTTAACATTCATATCCTTAGTACCTGTTTTTAAAATAATAGCTAAAAGCTCTTCATTCGACAAGCTACTAGCACCATTATTTAATAATCTTTCCCGTGGTTTTTCTTGATTTGGTATTTCTTTAAAATTAACTTTTTTCATTATCATTCCCCCTAATGTCACCATAGTAACAAAGAATGATAAGAAAATCAATATACTATGTTAATATTAGCTCATATTTATAATACTTACTATTTTAGTAAAAGATAATGTTTCATAAATAAACTTATCTCGCTTATTTATGAACATTAAAAACAAATCAATTATAAATATAATAACAATTATTATATGTATTATTAATCCCTTACTATCTATCAAACCATAAATGTTACCAAAATTAAATAATAGTATATATGACATAAAATTTCTAAAAAGCAGTTTATACCAACTAGTTTTACAATTATCTAAGTTAACCACTTTTACTCTCAATATTAATTGACCTATTGTTTGTCTTTTAAATAAAGGAATAACTATAAAACATATCGCACTACTAAATAAATTACTTAACTTAATATTAATAACAATACTAAATAACGAGGCAATAATAATGTAGATAACGACATCTATAATTAATGTGATGAATCTTCTTAAAATACTCACTTTCAGTCCTTTATGATAACTCTTTTTATCTAAGTTATCTCTAGTTGGTAAAAAGCATGTAAAAAGAGGCATCACTAAGTATCCTAATCCACCCCCTAAAGTATTTAACAACAAATCGTCTATATCGAATAAACGATATGGACGAGAATAAATACCATATAAAGCACTTAGTTGTGTTAATTCAAAGAATAAAGATAGTAAGAATGAATATAATATGACTTTAAAAAATGGTTGCTTACAATAATATCTTAAATATATACCAAAGGGAACATGCATTAATAAGTTGAATAATGCTATATAAAAATCATTGTTATATAGTATTGATAAAATACCCTTTTGTGGCATATTAATTACTATATCGTGGATAAATTTAAAAGGAATAATTTGGATTGTAGGCACTGCTAAATTGGCAACACTTTCTTTAGTTGGAAGTGGTAAAATAACTAAAAAGTATATAACTAGCAAATAAAGAACAAAAGAATAGATAATTAATATACGCAGAAAGGGTATTGAGCCATATTTACGGTACTGATGAATCATGAATGGTAATGTAATTAACAAAGCAATAATGGGAAAAAACATAGCCGCATATTTCATCGGCTCTAAATAAGCATCCATACAAAGTATCATTCCTTTCACTTTGTTCTAGGTACACATAACTAAATATAAATATCTTTAAGTTATATCTCTTTTCTAAAAACAATACTGAAATTATAACAAAATATCTTTAAATTAACAACTTTTTTATCACATATTATAATTTCTATGTTAAAATAAATTTAAAGAGAGGATTGAATATGAGTAAATTTATTGGATATATTGGTAAAACTAAAAATATAAGTACTGTTAGTGAATTATTAGCTAAAAATAATAATTTAGAATGTGTTTATCGTAATGATAAAGAATTTTTAATAAGCAAAGATATTAATGATGTTTCTAACTTTAAAAGTTCAACTACTATAATTTCTACAGGAGATATTATTAAAAATGATGTTTTTACAATTTGTGGTACTGTAACGATAGATAATTATGATGGTGATAAAAACAAAAATGGACTAACTTTTATTTTAGATAAACTAACTACTCTTTATTTACAGGATAAAGATGTTATAAGTGCATTAGATAAAATTAAAAATTATATTGATGGTAGTTATGCAATTATAATATTACTAAATACAGATGTTTCTCTATTATATGCGACTAAATATAATTATCCGTTATATATCACGTTTGGTCCATGTGAAAATTTCTTATCATTTGATATAACTAATATTATTAAATTACATGAAAATTATATAAAACTGTCTAATGATGAAATAGCTGTACTAAAAGAAAATAATATGTTGATTTATAAAAATAAAGAAATAGTTAATAAGCCCATTAAGAAATTAAAATGGACTAAAGAAGTGGCATTAAAAAACGGTTATGAACATTACATGCTGAAAGAAATATGGGAAACTCCTACAGTTATTAATAACTCTATAGATTATTTAATGAAAGAAATAGTAGATTTAAGTAAATATAAAGAGATAGATATAGTTGCTTGTGGAAGTGCTTATAATTCAGGTTTAATTGGTTCTTATTTGATAGAAAAGTATAGTAACATTAAAGTTAGAGGTGAAACTAGTTCCGAATATCGATATAAAAAAGGTATTTTAAGTAATGAAAAATTAGTTATAGTTATTTCTCAATCTGGAGAAACAACTGATAGTTTAGCTTCTTTAAAGCTAGCTAAAAAGTGTAAAAATGATACTTTAGCAATTACTAATGTTGCAGGTAGTTCGATAGCAAAAGAAT
>JAUNSN010000079.1 GCA_030539175.1 bacterium
TTTATACTTTAATTTTAACTTATTAAAATCACTTACTTGATTATTTAACCTTGCACTTTCCTCTATTCGCCTTACAATTTCTATATATAATCCTATTAGTAATATAATATATGCTATAAATGTTAATCCCTTATTATACTCCATAACTCTACTATTATATTCTAAAAATGGCTCGAAATAAAATATTCTTCTTATTGTAAAAATACTAATAGTTGTTATAAAAATAGTATATATAAACTCTCTTTTTTTAATACATCTCATTGCTAATAATATTAACAATATTCCATAATACATTAATATATTAAATTGAAAAGTTTCTATTATTCCATAATTACTATTTGCAAAAAAACCATTATTATATAAATTTATTTCTATATATGTCCCTATAATATTTATTATTACTACTAAAATTACTGATAGTCTTTTTCTCTTAACAATTTCACTTGCATATTTACTTTCATTAAAAATAGCTATCGTTAATAAAAATATTCTAAATATAAATGGGAATGTAAGTAAATGAAATTGTAAACCAATATTTTCAATAATAAAATTTACATAAATATATTCAATAAAAATACTTACATAAGATAAAGTTAATATAAAAAATTCATTATTTCTGTACATGTAATAATATAATAGGCAACTTGGAATTGCTATTATACCAATAATAATATTTATCGAATTTAAATCTTCAATTATTGGAAAACTATTTATACTATTAACATCTATTACTTTAATTCCTAAAAAAGCAAAACATAAAAATAGTATAGTTCCCAAAAGCATATATGTAATATACCTTTTGCTTTGTTCTTCATACCTTTTTGTTTTAATCATTTATTTATATCTACCTTCTTATTATTTGATTAATTTTTACATTAACCATCACAATATTACCATAAATTATATGACATTATCTATATTTTTAAGAATTTAATTTTTTTCTTTTCTTCTATGATATATTTTATGTTTATACTAGAAACTTCCCCTTATGTTGCATATAATATTTAAAGCAATAAATTAAGTGATATTATGAAGTGTTTAATTGAATTAATTGATTGTATTTTTCTCGGTTCTGGTGCAGAGGGTAGTGTTTATCTTACTCCTGAAGGGTTTGTTATAAAACGCTTTAGCAGTATAAAAGCAGCAAAAAAAGAAGCATCTATTCTTGATGATGTTAAAGATAGTCCTTTTTTTCCCAAAGTTCTTATTAGAGTTAGTAATATAGTTATTAGAGAATATGTTAAAGGAGAAAATTTATACGAACATATTCAAAAAAACGGCTTATCTTACTCACTATCAAAAGAAATAATTGATTTAATAGAAGATTTAAAGAGGCTAAACTTTAAAAGACTTAATGTTAGAAATGCTCATATTTTTATAGATAATAATGAAAAATTAATGGTAATTGACCCTAGAAAACCTTATAGTAAAACTACACCTTATCCTAAGGATATAATAAAGATACTATTAAAACTAAATGTCTTTGATGCTTTTTTAAAAGATTTAACAAACTACAAACCTCATTTATTAGACTATTGGATTGATGGCTATGATTTTATAGTCCATCGCTACAGACATGTCCTAAGATATGGATAACTGAATAAAAGTGCGAAAGAAATAACGTGGCCGAAAAAACGAAATATTAACTTTCCGGGAATTGGTGAAATTTTCGCCTTGAATTTATATCTTTGTTCCGTTAAACTTGCTAAAGTTGTAAAAGCCGCTTACGCTCCAATACAACTTCTTTACGCAAGTTTAACTCCACAAAGATTAAATTCTACGGCTCAATTTCAATATTCCCTACAAATTAATATTTCATTTTTTCTATCCATTATTTCTGCTCATCTAAAAAGCAATA
>JAUNSN010000010.1 GCA_030539175.1 bacterium
CGGCTCGCGGGCGTCGGCCTTTGTGGCACCATCGTAATTTTAAGCTGGCGCATATCGACCCCGCCCCATGGGGACATTTGCATCGCCTTTAGACAAAAAGAAAAACTTTAAGGAATATAAAAAGATATAATAAAGGGTGTGATATACACTCTTTTTATAGAATATACTAGGAGGTGAGTACTTTGAAGAATAAGATAATAAAAAGTGATATTATATTAATGTTTATGATATGTATAGTTATTACGTTTGTTATTATATTTATTGATTTTAGTAAGAATAGTAATAATTATAATGTAGATGTGTATAAGATATATTATGTATATGATGAGTTAAGTAGTCCGACCACTTTATCATATGATATGTTGGAGGTTGATGTGGGGACTAAAAAAGAAGATGTTGTTAATAGAGTGATAGATAAGTATAAAGAGAAAGGTATTAATATAAGTAGTGTTAGGGTAGAGAATAATATAATATATTTAAATATCGAAAATGAAGAATATAATCGGGTATTAATAGAGAGTTTAATTGATATTGATGGTATAGATACCATCAATATCAATGGGGTTGATTATGGTAGTAAGATAAGTGAGTATTATGTTAATTCTCCTATAGTTGATAAGTTGCACACTTTCCTTTATAAGGATGAGAATTACGAGATAGTGTATTTAAATGAATTGGAAAGTGAAGTGTTATTTAGAATTAAGAGTAGTACAAAAGATGAGATGGTTTATTATTTGGGTGAAAGAGAAATTAAATTAAGTGTTAAAAGAGATGGTTTATACTTAGATGATAAGAAAGTATTGAGTAAAGATTTTAAAGTTAATAATGATGGTGTTAGTGAAGTGAAGTTAATGGAAGATAATACCTTGATGGTTGTTATAGATAATGATTTAGAGAAGATTATATTAAAACAGGGTATTGGTATATATTATATGGAAGATAAAGAGAATAAAACGGTGTTAAGTTATAAAGATAAGAGGTTTTATGAGAGATGAAGAAAATAATTGATAAAATAAAGAATTTTAGAATAGTTATTGATAGAGAAAAAGAAACCTATAGTTCAGGGGAATTATTAGTATTAATGTTTGTTTCTATTGCTTTTGGAATGATGTCTATGTTTGCCATGGTAAAGGCTTTTACCAGTGGCAAAGATTATGTTACTTTAAATCGTGATTTAGGTAAGTTAGTTGATGCTTATAATATTGTAGTTGATAATTATGATGGTGATATTGATAAAGAGAAGATGATAGATAATGCGATTAGTGGGATGATGAGTGGAATAGAAGATCCTTATACAACTTATAGTACTAGTCAAAATGCTAAGAAGTTTTTAGAAAAAGTATCGGGTACTTATGAGGGTATTGGTTGCGAAGTATATACTGATGATGAGGGGAATATAGTAGTTGGTCACATTGTTGAGGGTGGTCCATCAGAGAAAGCTCATCTTCAAGAAAATGATATTATTATTGAAGTTGATAATGAAAGTTTTGTTGGTAAGACTAGCAATGATTTAGCAACTTATATTAAAAATAGTGATAATAAAAAGGTGATGTTGAAAGTAAAAAGAGCCGAAGAGGAAGTATACGTAACTATTAAGAAAGATGATGTCGAAAGTATTACTGTTGCTAGTTCAACATTTACTAAAAATAATAAAAAAATAGGTTATATTTATATATCAATATTTTCTACGGTTACAACGAAGCAATTTACCAATGCTTATGATAAATTATTAAGTGAAAATATTGATGGTTTAGTAATTGATGTTAGAGGTAATATAGGTGGTTATTTAGATGTTGTAACAGATATTACATCCCTCATCTTACCAAAAGATAAAATAATTTATCATTTGGAAGATGATGGAAATAAGACGACTGTTAAAGATAACAATGATAAATACTTTGATAAGCCCATTGCTATATTAATCAATGGTACATCCGCATCAGCGTCAGAAATCCTTGCTAGTGCCGTTAAGGAAAGTTATGGTGGAGAAGTGATAGGTACTAAGAGTTTTGGTAAAGGAACAGTTCAAAGTACATTAACATTATCAGATGGCAGTATGGTTAAATATACTGCTCAAAAATGGTATACTCCAGAGGGTAATAGTGTTATTAATGAGGGAGTTATACCAACTAATATAATCGAATTGTCAGAAGAATATAAGAATAATCCTAGTAATGATACTGACAATCAATTACAAACCGCCCTCGATTTAGCAAGTAAGTAAAATATAAAAAGTTTAAGTTAACAGAGATTAACTTAAACTTTTTATATAGTAAATATCTTGGGAATAAATATTGTGAGTCCAATAATAACTGAAGTAATAACCGTTATTAATACTGCCCCAGCAGCAATATCTTTAGCTAGTTTTGCTTTTGGGTTAATATTAGGCATAGCTAAATCAGTATTAAACTCTATTGCTGTGTTAACCATTTCTGTTGCTATAACCATTCCGAAACATAAGATACAAAGCAACCACTCATAAGTACTTATTTTATAAATAAATCCAGCAATTATAACTAAAACCATTACACTGTAATGTATCTTGATATTTTTTTCTGCTTTTAAGCAGGAATATATTCCTGCAAAAGCATGCTTAAAACTATGAAGAAGATTCTTATTTTTCATTACTATCACATCCCTTTATTAAAATAACTAACAACATTGTATCAAATTTCTAATGAAAAGTCTTTAAATATTATCAAAAATTATCAAAAAGAAAGTATTAGGAATAAAATAACTATGGGAAATAATAAAGTATTAGTTTAAAACCTAGAAAAGATCTTATCGGGATAATTTACTTATTTATAATGTAGTAATGAATTATATTTATGTATACTTAGAAGTTAGATAAGGTTGTTAAATATAATTTAATTAGATTTGTAATATATTTCTTGCTAATTTAATAAAATGTTGCTATAATTTGATTATCAATTTTAAACGGTTTATTTATTAAAAAGAAAGGTGATGGTAATGAGTAATCAACTAGAGGAAGATTCTTTACAACAAATTAAACAAGATTTTTTAAATAGTTATACTCAAGAAAATCAATTTGATGTTGTTTTAATAAAGTATAATCATATAACTAGAAAATTACTTGATATTATATATTATTTTAGAAATAATATTAATTGTTCTATAGATGAATATTTTTCTAATTATTATTCTACTGATTTAGCACGATATTTATATCAGATGAATGAGTTAGAAAAATATATATTAAGAAAAAAAGAAAAGTTGTTTAACATAAAATTAAGAATGGGATACTCAGCTCATCAACTATTAATTAATAAAATAGAAGAAATAATATCTTTGAAAGACGAAGAATTATCTAATATGAAAGAGTTTTATATTGTTTTACAAGAAGCTCAATCTTTATATCAGGAATATCAAGCTTTAAATAAATGTGGATTAAACCAATATCAAGTTTATCAGAATAATCGGGTAAAAAAGAAAAAAAAGATTAATAATTCTTTTAAAAAAAGAATATAAATCATTTTTTCTCATTTTCTTTATTATAGAACCTTTTATGACATTCTTCAATTAGTTTTATTGCCTCATCTCTTCCATGATAATCTTTTACAATAACTTCAATCTTTTGTAAAGTTTTATAGTTAGAAAAGAAATTAATTATTTCATCTTTAACAAAAGAAGATAAATCATCTAGTGTATTAATCTCATTATATCTAGGATCAACATCAACAACAGAAATAAGTTTATAATCTTGATAACCATTATCAATAACTTCTAAATAACCAATGACTCTTGCTGGAACAACACAACCAGGAAAAGTGGGTTCTGAGCTAATTACTAATATATCTAAAGGATCACCATCAAGAGCTAAAGTATTAGCAATATAACCATATTCAGCTGGATAATTCATTGCTGAATATAATACTCTGTCTAATCTAATTTCGTTAGTTTTTTCACTAATTTCAAACTTATTTTTTGTCTTTAAAGGTATTTCTATAATTGCATCCACGACTGTTTTCATAATATCACCAAGATAAGCATAATTAAAAATTAATTATTAGTCAAGTATTTTTAAATAATTGATTAAAAATATGATATAATCTTAACTGAGGATGTGATATATTTATGTTTAATTTTCTTAAAAAGAATATTGATGATAAAAAAATAGATATGATAAGTTTAAATGAAATAATAAAACTAACTTGTGCGATTTTAAAAATAGGTTTAATTCTTGCTATTATTCTTACTATTTTAGTTGCATCACACTTATTACAAACATGGGGAATAATAATATTTATAAAAAGTATAATTAAAATTTTATCACCATTTTTTATTGGATTAATTATTGCTTGGTTATTAACACCAATAGTTAATTTTTTAAAAACTAAAAAGATTAATCGAATTCTTGGAGCAATTATGACATATACAGTATTTTTAGTTGCTATATACTTAGTTATTTATTCAATTGTTCCTCTATTAATAAGAGAAATAAACGACTTTTTCTTAACAGTTCCTAAAGTGTTAACTAGTATTTCTACCTTTATTGATAGTATCTTTGCTAATTTTGATTCAGCAGTATACAATGTTGATACGCTAAAGGTAGATTTATATAAGAGTATAGAAACTAGTGTTACTAACTATACTACTGCTTTACCTAATAATATTATTATTGTAACTAAACAACTATTTAGTTATATCTGGGTATTCTTAATTGGTCTTGTTATTGGTTTATATCTTTTATTTGATTTTGATAAATCAGTTAATAATTTAGTTGGTTTTATACCTATAAAGATAAGAAATAATTATAAAGAAGTTGCTAAAAAAATAGATGTATCATTAAAAAACTTTGTCTATGGAACTTTAATATTATCATCGATAATTTTCGTTGTATGTGCTTTAAGCTTTTGGATTGCTGGCTTATCTTCCCCAGTATTGTTTGCCTTATTTTGTGCTATAACTAACTTAATTCCTTATTTTGGTCCTTATATTGGAGCTATTCCAGCAGTTATTGTTGGTTATGCCACTGGGCCAGTTACTGGAACAATTGTCTTATTAGTTATTTGTGTCTTACAATTCTTTGAAGGAAATATTATTCATCCTTTAGTTATGAGTAAAACTATGAAGTTGCACCCAGTAACCATAATAGTTGGTTTGTTAATATTTGGATATTTCTTTGGAATTGTTGGAATGATGTTTGCAACACCAATCATATCAATAATAAAAATATTTTGGCAATTTTTTAATAAAAAGTATAGCCTAGTTGATATGTATAGTGATAAAATAAATAGGAAAGGTAAAAAAGGTGTAGAAAATGGAAGTAAGTTATAGAAATTCAATAATTATTGGTATATATGGTAAAGCAAGACATGGTAAAGATACTGTTGCTAGTATTATAAGTAAGTATGCTAAAGAACAAGGTAAACAAGTAATTACCACGCAAATTAGTAGCTATATTAAATATTATGCTATGCATTTAACTGATTGGGATGGATCAGAAGAAAATAAACCAAGAGACTTTTTACAACAATTTGCCACTGAAGTGGTTCGAGAAAAACTAAATATGCCTAATCATTTTATTAATCGAACTCTTGAAGATTTGAAAATATTTTCTTACTTTTATGATGTTATTATTATATCTGATATTAGATTATTAAATGAAATTGAAAGTTTGCGAAATAGTTTTCCTAATGTTAAGATTATCCAAGTTGTTAGAGAAAACTTTGAAACTGAGTTAAATAATACGCAACAACAACATAAAACAGAAACAGAATTAGAAAATTATATCGGCTATGATAAAAAGATTATTAATACTTCTTTAGAATTGTTAGAAAAAGAAGTGAAAATTGTTTGGGAGGGCATATTAAATGAAAAAAATGAACAGTAATGAGGTTAGAAGAACATTTTTAAATTTCTTTGCTAGTAAAGGACATGAAATAGTCGAAAGTGAATCGTTAATACCAAATAATGATAAGAGTTTATTATGGATTAATGCTGGTGTAACTCCTTTGAAAAAGTTCTTTGATGGAACAATAATACCTAATAATAAAAGATTAGTAAGTTGTCAAAAGTGTATAAGAACTAACGATATAGAAGAAGTAGGGGATTCTTATCATCATACATTTTTTGAAATGTTAGGTAATTTTTCTATTGGTGATTATTTTAAAGAAGATGCACTTGCTTGGGCTTATGAACTTTTAATTCATCACTTTGAGATGGATAAGGAAAAACTTTATATGACTGTATATAAAGATGATGATGAGGCCTATAACATCTGGAAGAATCTTGGAGTTGAAGAAAGTCATATTATTAGACTAAAGAGCAATTACTGGTGTATAGGTGAGGGTCCATCTGGTCCGGATAGTGAGATATTTTATGATCGTGGAGAAAAATACGATAAAGATAACTTAGGTATAAAACTTCTTCAAGAAGAAATAAACAATGATAGATATATTGAGATATGGAATAACGTTTTTAGTCAATATAATGCAGTAGATGGTGTTTCTCGTGAGGATTATCAAGAATTACCAAGTAAAAATATTGATACTGGTATGGGATTAGAAAGAATGGTTGCTATATTAAATGAAGTTGAATCCAATTATGATACTGACTTATTTATTCCAATTATTAAACATTTAGAAAATATTAGTCATACTTCATATCAAGATCATTTAGTTGAATATCGTATAATTGTTGATCATATAAAAACTATTGCTATGGCCTTAAGTGATAATGCCACATTTGGTAATAGTGGTAGAGAATATGTTCTTAGAAGATTACTCCGTCGTTGTGTTATGATGGGAAGAAAACTAAATATTAATAATAATTTCTTGTCATTATTAGTTGATGATGTAGCTAATATTATGGAGCATTATTATCCCTTAGTTAGAAGTAATATTGATAATATAAAAAAGATGATAGAAAATGAAGAGCATTTATTTAATAAAACATTAACATCTGGAGAAAAAAGATTAGAAAGTATAATTAATAATAATCATACTTCAATTATTACTGCTCATGAAGCATTTGAGTTATATGATACATATGGCTTTCCTTTAGAATTAACTATTGAATATGCTAAAGAACATAACTTTACTGTTGATATTGAAGGATTTAATAAACATATGGAATCGCAAAAGAATTTAGCCCGTGAATCCCGTAAAAATACTGCATCTTTAGCAATTCAAAATAGCCTCTTATTAAATTATCATAAAGAATCTAAGTTCGTTGGTTATAAAGTTCTTGGCAATGAAACTAAAGTTATAGATATAATAGTAGATGATGAATTTGTTGATTCAACCACTAGTGAAGCTTATATTGTTTTAGAAGAAAATCCATTTTATGCGACTAGCGGAGGTCAAGCTTGTGATTTAGGTTTTATTAAAAATGATCATGTTAGAATTGAAGTAGTAGATGTTATTGTCGCCCCTAATAAACAAAATCTTTTAAAGATAAAGATTTTAAAAGGAACTTTATATAAAAATGATACTGTGTTAACTCATGTTCTAAAAGAAAGAAGAGAATACTTATCTAAAAATCATACTTGTACCCATATTCTTCAATATATCTTACGTAAAGTATTAGGTTCAGCAGTATATCAATTAGGTTCAAATATAGATATTGATAGCTTTCGATTTGACTTCAACTATAAAGGACGATTAAGTGATGAGTTAATAATTAAAATAGAACAATTAGTCAATCAAGAACTACAAAAGTCATATTGTACTACTATAGAAGAAATGTCCTTAGAAGAAGCCAAGAAAAAAGGGGCAATGGCTTTATTTGAAGATAAATACCAAGATACAGTTAGAGTAGTAAGCATTGGTAATTCTGTTGAACTATGCGGTGGTTGTCATGTAGAAGATACCTCTGTTATTAAACGATTTGCCATAATTAGTGTTAAAAATAAAGGATCAGATACTTTTAGAATTGAAGCTAGTACTGATAAATATATTGGAAGAAAACTATATGAAGAAATAAAACCATATAATAACGAAATGACTAAATTATTATTAAAAGCTAAAAAAGTTATTAGTATGGCAAATCGAGAAGGAATTGATATATCGTTTGATTATGAAATAGATAATACTCCTCCTCTTAGTTATAAAGATGTTGTCTTTAATAAAAATGAATTACTAGGGTTAAAAGAAAAAGTCAAAGAAATAAGTAAAAAATATATTAAAGAAAAAGAAAAAATCAACACTAATGAACTAGATGCTTATATTAAGGCAAAAGAAAATATTAATGGTATTGAAACCATAATTGCTATTGTTAAAGATAAAAGTGTTGTCGATTTAAAGAAGTTAGTTGATGCTTTAGTAAATAAATTTGAAAAAACATTTATTTTATTAGCTAACGTTAGTAATAATAATGTTAACATTATAGCTAAATGTCGTGGTATTAAAATTAATTGTGGTAAAATAGTAAAAGATTTATCAGTCGCATGTGGTGGTAACGGTGGTGGCAATTTTGTGTTTGCTCAAGGTGGTGGCAATTCATCAACTAATTTAGTTGAACTTCTTGAGACAGTTAAATCTAATATTAAAGAAGAATAGTAGGTGATGGATAATGAAGATAAAGAAAAAAATCACTAGTGATAGTCATCCAGGAGGATTATTTGCTATAATTATCTTAGGAGCAGGTTTATTAATAATTGGCATATTTATTGGTTTGAAGCTTTTATTGGGGAATTCTCAAAGTTATACAATCGATAAATTAATGAAAGTTAAATATGATGAAAATAACGAAATATTACTTGATAGCTTAACTAATAAGCTATCATCAAATAAGAAATTTACTGTTAAACCTATTGGAATATCTAATGTATACTACGATATTTATTTAGAACCATTACTTCTTCCACATGAAGGTTTAAGAGAGCATATTCATTACAAATTAATTAATTATGATACTAAAAAATTAATTACTGAAAATAATTTATCTAATACAACAATTACTGATTTAATACCTATTATTACTAATGTATTGTTAGAAAGTAAAACAACTTATCAATTAATTATTGAAACTTCAGCATCTGATGATGTTATTACTTTAGAGGCTAATATAAAATTAAAAGCCTACCAAACTGAATAATATATAATCTTTATATCAGTAGGACAAGTTCATAAACTGTAAATTTAAGTTCTATAATAAAAATAACTAATCTAAAGAGGTTAGTTATTTTGTTTATTTATAAATTATCTTACTAAAAGAGATGGAAACTATAATAATTCTTATTAAAGTTTATATAAATATCCTTTATTATTAATAGTAGTACTAAAAAAGTTGCTAATATCTATAGAAAAAAATCAATCTAAAATATTGCTATTTGTGTTTCTTTTTGATAATATATAATACAGTAAGGAGAGTAGATTAATGAAAGTATTATGTATTGGTAGTATAACTTATGATATGAGTTTTATGACAAATGAATATCCTAAAGAAAATATAAAATATCGTTTTGATAAAAGAGTTGATTGTGGGGGAGGACAGGCCTCTAATGTTGCTTATTTGTTAAGTAAATGGGGAATAGATACATATATGGCTGGAGTTGTCGGTAATGATGATTTTGGTAGAAAAATAATATCAGAGTTTACTGATATTGGTGTTGATACAACTAATGTTGAAATAAATGACAATACAGATACGAGAATAAGCTTTATTATTATAAATACTTCTAATGGAAAAAGAACAGTGTTTTCATATAGTGAACCAAATTCAACAATGAATAATAAAAATATAAAACTTGATGTAGATTATGTATTAGTCGATGGACAACACAATGAAACAGCTATTAATTTTTTAAATGATAATATGGGTGTAGTTAGTATAATGGATGCTGATCGAGTAACAACAGAAAATATTAAATTAGCTAAAATGGTTGATTATTTAGTTACCTCAAAAGGTTTTGCAGAACAATATACGAACATAACTATAGATACATCTGATGTCAATACATTAATTAATGCATATAAGAAGTTAAAAGAAGATTTTGAAGGAGAGATTGTTATAACTTTAGAAGATAAAGGCTGTATATATGAGGAAAAAGGTGAAATAAAGATTATGCCTGCTTATTCATGTAAGGCTGTAGATACAACTGGAGCTGGTGATATATTCCATGGAGCTTTTGTATATGGATTAATGTGTGGTTATAGTTATGAAGACGTTATTAGAATCTCTAATATTGCTGGTGGTTTGTCAGTTAGAAAAGTTGGTAGTAGATACTCTATTCCCCATATTAAAGAAGTGTTGAATGTTTATGATAAAACTAAATAATATCTTTTTATCGTTGTTACCACAACTTGATTTACATGGCTATGATAGAGAAAGTGCGATTGTTTTAGTTAATGATTTTATTGAAGAGAATACCATGTTAGGTAAGAATAAAGTAGTAATAATTCATGGTATAGGAAGTGGAATAATAAAAAATACAGTACATAGTACTTTATCATCAAATAAACAAGTCATATCCTTTAATCTCGATAGAACTAATTTAGGTTGTACGATAGTAAATTTACAAATAAAAAATATCTGATAATCAATTATAATTTCTAGTCATTTATAATATTCTAAACTCTAGTTAATTCATACCATAATGTAGATAGGAGGAAACTTATATGTTTTGTAATCAAGGTATGAGACAAGAAATGCCATTTGGTGGAGGAGAAAATTTTATTGATATAGATATTAATAATGCTGCTACTGCCAGTGCAAATGCTACAGTTATGCCTTCAATGATGGCTCAACCACAAATGTCTAGTTGTGCTAGCCCAATTGTTGAAGCTGGACAAGAAAGAGTAATACATAGAAATTTCGTACATGAAGTACCACAAGATTGATAATTTATGTAAGACTATTAAAATCAAGGTTTAAATAAGTAGAAATTTAAGGCATTTTGATGAAGAATGTCTTTTTATGTGGTAAAATAGGAAGTAGTTATAAAACTTGAGTTATGGAGGTATTTATGAAATATAAAATAATAATTGAAGAAACTATTTCTCAAGAATTTGAAGTAGAAGCAAATTCATTGGAAGAAGCACAATCTAAAGCAATAGATGAATACAATAATGGAAATATAGTTCTTGAACCAGGCGAGTTACAATCAAAACAAATTAAAGTTATTGATGAAAATAATAAAGAATTAGAATGGAAAGAGTTTTAATTATGGAGCTATGTTTTAATCAAGGACTGGCTTTAGGATATAAAAATGAGTCACAAAGAGTCAGGGCAATGAGTGAAGATTGGATTGCTAATAATATTGGTTGTCCATGCTGTGGATATCATAAACTTAACCATTATGAAAATAATAGACCTGTTGCTGATTTTTATTGTGAGAATTGTGGAGAAACATTTGAATTAAAAAGTAAAAGTGGACCATTGGGAAGAAAAATAGTTGATGGAGCTTATAAAACTGCAATAGAAAGAATTACTAGTAATACTAATCCTAGTTTATTTGTTTTACAATATAATGAATATAGTGTAGTAAATTTAGAAATAATACCAAAATACTTTTTTACACCTAATATCATTGAAGCAAGAAAGCCACTTGCAGAAAGTGCTAGAAGGCATGGATGGCAGGGATGTAATATTATATTTGGAGATATACCAGAACAGGGTAGAATTCCTATAATAAAAGATAAAGAACTAATAGAACAAGAAAAAGTAGTTAATGAATTTGAAAAAACTACCATGTTAAAAGTAAATGATATATCAAAAAGAGGATGGTTATTTGATATATTAAAATGCGTTAATTCTATTAGAAAAGATGAATTTACTTTAAATGATATGTATAAGTTTGAAGAAAAGTTAAAAAAGATTCATCCAGATAATAATAATGTAAAGCCAAAAATAAGACAACAATTACAATTATTAAGAGATAAAGGATATATAGAATTTATTGGTAATGGTATTTATAGAAAAATTAGTTAAGGTATCAAATTTGGTACCTCTTTTATTTTATAAGGAAAGTTAATGATTGGTGTGCAAGTTTCTTATCCTGCTTTTATTTTAACCTTTAAGTAATACTAATTATAAAGTTATTAATAAAATAACTTTAATTAGTATTAAAACAAACTACAAAGAAATAAGTTTAAGTGAGGAGCTTATAACTTATGAATAAATTAAAAATTAATATTATTTATGGAGATGAATCTATCAATGAAATAATAATTAAATCATTAATAAATGATATAAAGAACAACTTAAAAAGTATTTGCAATCAACATAAGTATGAGATACCATCATCATGTACTTATTTAAATCAAGATAAGGTAAGTTAAATGAGTGATTATTTAAATAAGATTTATAATGTCGGTGTATATATAAGATTATCGGCGAGTGATGATGATAAAACAATGATGAGCGAAAGTATAACTAATCAAAAAAGTTTACTAACTCAATATATATCCGAAAATAATTTAAGAGTATATGATTATTATATTGATGATGGTTTTAGTGGAACAAACTTTGATAGACCTGCCTTTAACAGATTATTAAGTGATATAGAAGCAAATAAAATTAATATGGTTATTACTAAAGATATGTCTAGGCTTGGTAGAGATTATATTGGTACTGGTAATTTAATTGAAAAGTATTTTCCTGAACATAATGTTAGATATATTGCCGTAACTGATAATATTGATACTTTTTTAGATAATTCTAATAATGATATTGCCCCATTTAAAGCAATAATGAATGATATGTATGCTAAAGATATATCTAAAAAAATAAAGTCTAGTTTAACTGCAAAAATGAAAGATGGTAAATATGTAGGAGGTAGATGTCCATTTGGATATAAGAATGATCAAACAGATAAGAATCATTTAATCATAAATGAAGAACAAGCGGTTATAGTTAGAAGAATATTTGAGTTATCACTAAAAGGATTAACAAGCTATAAAATTGCAAAGAAACTAACTGAAGAAAATGTTAAAACACCTGCTCTTTATTATGAGTTTAATTGGAGAAGTAATTATAATAAAAAAATAGGACAGTGGCATTCTAAAACAATTAAGGATATTTTAACTAATAGAATTTATACAGGAGATTTAGTTCAACATAAAAGAATGAAAGTAAATTATAAAGTAAAGAAAGTAATAAAAGTAAATCCAATTAATCAAATAGTAGTAGAAAATACACATGATGCAATTATTGATAAAGAAACATTTAATGAAGTACAAAAAAGGTTACCTAAGAATATAGGAAGAAACGAAAAGAAAGAACACCATTTATTAGATGGATTACTTTATTGTGGAGACTGCGGTCATAGAATATCAGTCACACCTAGAAGAAAAAAAGATAATAGGTGTTATACTATATGTAATTATTATAGAACATATATAAATAAAAATTATTGTACAACACACTCAAATAATTATGATACATTAGAAAGTATGATTATAGATACTTTAAAAGATATTTGTTTAAAGTATGTAGATAACAAAAAAATAAAATCAAAAGTAATTAATAATTTAAATGAAAATAATAAGTATTTATATAAAAAAGAAATAAAAAAATTAGAAAATGAAATTCAAAATATAAATGATAATTTAGATAATATATATATTGATAAATTAAATAAAAAAATAACTGAAGAGCAGTTTGTTAGAGTAAAACTTAAATTAGATAATGAATTAAAATTAAAGCAAAAGAAATATACTGACCTAAATAATAATTTATTAGATACTCAAGATAATGAATCTAAAAGCAAATTAATAGATAATTATATAGATGAATGTTTAATTATGAAAAAATTATCAAGAGAGTTAATCGTTAATTTAATAGATAAAATTATTATATATGATGATAAAAGAATAGATTTGAAAGTTTCTTTTAATATAGAATAGAAAATAATTGAACTGCACGAAAATGTCGTGCAATTAGAATAATAAAATGTAAATAATAATATTAATGATAAATAGCATTAACAAATGTATAAACAATGTATATACTATAGATAAAGTAGTTGATATTATGGAAGTAAGATTACAAAAGTGGAGAAATTCTGATGGAATAAGAATTCCTAGTAGTATAATTAAAACAAACAATGTTGTTGAATTGCATCAAGAAGATGATAAGATAGTTATTTCAAAACAAAAAAATGATAAAAATTCTTTAAAGGAAAGATTTGCTACATACAAAGGTCCAAATTTAGCAAAAGAATTTGAGTGGGATGAGCATAGAGGAAGTGAAATATGGTAGAAAAATATATTCCTAAAAGAGGAGATATTGTTTTTGTTGATTTTGCTCCAACAAAAGGACATGAACAAAAAGGCTATCACTTGTGATAATACTAAGGAATTATGATTTTAATAAGAATACAAAAATGGTTATAGTGTGTCCAATAACTTCTAATGAAAAAAGTTTTCCAACACATTATTTGTTATAAGATACAAAAAAATACATGTCTCAGTATTATGTGAACATATAATAAGTATTGACTTTGAATTTAGAAAGGTAAAGTTTGTTGAAAAAGCATTTACTAATGACTTTGAAGAAGTAATTAGATTGTTTAATGCATGTATTGATTAATAATAAAATATATAATATATTAGTAATATCGTACAATTCTTGAATTTTGTACCTGCTTAGTAGGAGCTTTATTTGATATTCTTTAATATTAATGATTGTAATTTAACATACAATGTGTTACACTAAAACCAGTAAGGAGGAACTGTAATGAAAAAAATTTTATTGGTAATTTGTATATTTACAATGCTATTGACAGGATGCGGAAACAGTACAACAAGTGAAAAGAAAAATACTAGTGAATCTATTGCCAAAGCAGTTTGTGATGCCCGTTTAGGTAATTTGTCATATGAAGAATATATTGCTTTATATATTCCCGATGCTCAAGATTATATTCGTAATGAATTAACAAAAGATGACTTTGAAGAACTATTATCAGATGATGCCATAAGCGATTGCACTTATGTATACAAGTCTGCTTCACCAGAAGAAGAAGTTCAATGGATCAACGAAGATTTCAGCGAAGAGATGGAAGTTTCTGTTAATTTTAGTGAATGTGAAATATACGAAGCAACAGTAGATGGCAGTTATAGTGATATTTATGTTTGTAAATACGAGGATAAATGGTATCTAGGTTATTTTGACTAAATAATTAAATTTTAAAATACTATGTAAATGTTTAAAAGACTTTTTATATTTTTAGCTATTTGTGGTTAATTATATAATTAATGTCTTTTTTTTGTTTTATTAATCATTATAATTAATAAAACATAAAAAATAAAATTATCAATTGATAATTTTGTACAAGACATGCTATAATTCTATTAGGTGATGTGATATGACTGTTACGCAAATAGTAAACTTATTACATAAATCCATTGCCAATAAAACCTATGACTTTGTTCCAACCGAAAAAAACAGGAATTCAAGAAGGAAATATGGCCTTACAATGTTCGATGTTGAAGAATTTTTGTTATCAATATCAAAACAAGATTTAGCAAAAGGACCAAGAAGTGATAGAGATGTTCCCGGTGATGAGATATTTATTTTTAAGAAAGAAATTTTAAATGATGTAACATTTTATGTAAAAATTAAAAAAGATAAGAAAGTTAGATATAATATAATTAAAATACTTTCTTGCCACGAAGATGAAAATTAGGAGGGAAAACATGGAAAATAGGGAAAACCTAAGAATAAGAAGAACGAGAGTAGAAGTAAAAGGGAAAAATATTGAATATGATGAATATTACTTAGTTGATGAAAAAGGCCAAGAAATTTTTGATCGCGAAATCGAAGTAGAAAACGATTCTCGTTTATATGATATTTATAAAAAACAAAATAATTTATTAACTAATGGAGAAATCAAAAAAATAAGACAAAAATATAATTTGACTCAAAAAGATTTTGCGTTAGCAATTGGTGTTGGTGAAATTACAGTTCATCGCTTTGAAAATGGCTCTATACAAACAGAAGCTGTAGATTCAATAATGAGATTAGCAAACGATCCAGATAATATGGCATTTTTACTTTTGCAAAATAGGAAAAATATATCTTCTGAGCTTTACGAAGCATTAGTTAATAAAATTCATGAACTACAGAATTTAAAAAAACATGCTCTAATAGATATTAAAAACATAGACAAATCGCTTCTAAAATGTGAAGAAACCTCTGCAGTTATAGTTGCTAATAATATAATATCGCAATATAACAATAAAGTTGATAAATTAGTCCAAGAATATGCCATAAAACCAGAATATATAACGCCATTAAAATTACAAAAGCTTTTATATTATGTTCAAGGGATTTGTCTGTACTTATTTGGAAAAAAAGCGTTTTCTGAAAAAATATTAGCATGGAATTATGGACCAGTAGTCAATGAAGTATATCAAAAATATAAAGATAATCGTGCCAATGAATTAACAATAGACGAAAATATAGAAAGAATTTCTTCGGGATTATATAAAATAATAGATGAAGTAATTGATGCATATGGTAAAATCGAAGCAAACGAATTAATTGATTTTACTCATGAAGAAGATCCATGGAAAAATACAAATAAGGATGAGGAAATAACGATTAACAAAATTAAGGAGTATTTTGCTAAGGTTTATAGTAATTAATAAAAAGTCAATATTAAGAATTATACTTGTATATAAATATAAAAAATTATTATTTTATTAAATTTAATGCAATAAAACGATAACTTGAAATGTTAATATAATGAGAGGAGTAAATATGTGAAGACAAATGCAAAACTAGAAATACTACTGACAGAAATATCAACTGGTAATAAGGATTCTTTAGAAAAACTGTACAATTTAATTAATAAAAATGTATTTGGATATGCTTTTTCTATTTTATCTAATATTCATGATGCCGAAGATGTAACTCAAGATACTTTTATAAATATATATAAGCATGCAGTTATTTATAAAAACAACAATAAACCCATGGCATGGATATTAACAATAACTAAAAATTTATCTTTAAATAAATTAAAGAAAAAATCACATACATCATTTGCAGAAATAGGTGATATTTCTTTTTCGGAAACTACTGAGGAGAAAATAATGGTTGATACTTTATTAAATACATTGAGTGATGAAGAAAGGCAAATTGTTATCTTAAAAGAATTAAACGGTTTAAAATATCACGAAATATCTAGGTTGTTAAAAATAAATATATCTACTGTACTCTCAAAATATCATAGAGCTATTAAAAAGATTCGCTCAAAATTTGGAAAGGAGATGATATCATGAAGAGAAGAGATATAAACAAACATATAAATGAAGCTTTTGATAAAATAACACCAGCAAATTATAATAAAGTCATCTCAAAACTAGAAAACAAAAAAGGAGTTATTTTGGAAATGGAAAAAAGTCAAGAAAAAAAGCATAATTTATTTTATAAATATGCGATGTGTGCGATGATAGTTGTGTTTATAGGAATAATAAGTACATATTTTATTAATACCAAGACAGTTTATTCTAGTCTTACTATTGATGTTAATCCCAGCATAAAATTAAGTGTTAATAAAAATAAAAAAATTGTTAATGCCGAAGCTTTAAATAATGAAGGAGTAATAATTTTAGATAATATGGAATTATCTGGTTCTTCATTAGATGTTGCAACAAACGCTATTATAGGATCGATGTTAAGAAATGGTTATATAAGTGAACTAAAAAATAGTATCTTATTAACTGTTGATGGTAAAAATGCTGAATTTAACGAAACAATAAAACAAGAATTAAGTAATAAAATAGATGAGTTTTTAAGTGCTTATAAACTTGATGGGTCAGTTATAAGTCAGACTATAGAAAGTAACAATGAAATTGATAATATTGCAAATACATATAATATTTCAACAGGTAAGGCAAAATTAATAAATGACATATGTAAAAGTAATAATCTCTATTCATTAGAAGAACTTGCAAAGTTATCAATAAATGAATTAAATTTACTTGCAAGTTCGGCTAAGAATAATGTTACAACTGTTGACATAAATGGGACAGCAAGTGATAAATCTTATATAGGAAGCGAAACGGCAAAAGAAATAGTGGCTAAAAAAATAGGAACAGAAGTAAATTCTATAACAAGCTGGGAAGTAGAATTAGACTTTGATAATGGGATTATGGTATATGAAGTAGAGTGTTATTATAATAATATAGAATATGACTATGAATTAAATGCCCAAACAGGAGAAATTATTAAGTATGATGATGATTTAATAGAAATTGATAATTCTATATCTTCATCCCCAAATAACCCAGAAATTGATAATTCTCCTGCTTCTGAAACTGATAATAACTATATTTCAAAAGAAAAAGTCAAAGAAATAGTATTTTCAGATGCAAAAGTTACAACAGTCACTGACTTAGAAATTGATTTTGAATATAAAGCTGGTGTTGCAATATACGAAGTTGATTTTGATGTAAACGATATAGAGTATAATTATGAACTAAATGCCCAAACAGGAGAAATTATTAAGAAAAAAGAAGAAAAAGACTAAAAACAAGCCAAAGCATCAATCGGTGAAGCTAAAGAAATATTAATTCTAAAAAAGGATTTGATATGTAAAATTTGTATAATATATTGTAGAATGTCTCAAATTGAGACTTTTTATTTGCCTTAAAATAAGAAAAAAGATAATGTTTTAGGATATTGAAAATTATGCTTGGCAATTAGAAAATATAATTAAGTATAATTATCCTATTAAAGTAAAAGGAAAGTTAGGATTGTGAAATTATAATAAAGTCTTACCTAAACGGGCAAGGACAGGAGTGCCAATTTATGTTATACACAATATATGGAATAGATTTACACTTATTAGAATTGCTAATTCTTTTAAATAATACATTTAGTTTTAAGAGTAAAATTAATTATTTTTGTGATTAAGAAAAAGTTGTAAACTCTTAAAAAGCATCATTTGGAACACAAAAAACAACATTTTGTGCATTTTTTATCCTGCCTTAACCTGGCATAAACTTGATTTAAATCCAAAAAATGTTATAATTTATATTAAGAGAGGAGTTACTATGGAAGAGAAAAAAATTGTTATCGGTTTATTTAGAAAAATAATATGCTCATTAATTTGTATTAATAAAAAAACGACAAATGAAGAATTAAAAATAAAATCAGATATATATTTAAACGAATATATAACTAAATATGACAAATATGTTAACGAAAAAACTTTTACTAATAGTAATTTTATTGATATAATTGATTTTTGTAATGAATGTTATTCTGATTCAATAGTATTTGACTATGCAGAAGATGTTGAATATGGAGTAAAAGAATTACAGAAAAAAATTAAGTAAGGAGGAAAATAAATGGCAAAGGAAACTAATGGAGGGACTTGGATTAATGTTAATAGCAACGATGATAAAGGGCATGTAAACGTTTATGGAAGTGATCCTAGAGAACCACATGATGAATCAATTCATATTAATATTGATTATAATAAAGGAACATTTAACATTAATGAAAAATCTGGTGGAGATAAGTCATCAACAGATTGTAAATGTTTTTTAACTACAGCATGCATGACATATATGCAAGAAAAATTTGATGATAGTTGCTACGAATTAAATGTATTAAGATGGCTTAGAGATAATTTTGTTTCAAGCGAAGATATAAATCACTATTATGAAATAGCGCCAATTATTGTTGAATCAATAAATATATCAGAAAAATCGGATATTGTTTATAATTATATTTATGATAATGTTGTTGATTATTGTGTTAAACAAATAGAAAACGAAAATTACGAATTAGCGTATAGTAGATATAAGAATAGTATTTTAAGTTTAGAAGAAACTTTTGCTATACCTTTATTGCAAAATAAATTGGTTAAAACTTTAAAATTATCAAAGAATTAAATCTAACATAAACGGGCAAGGACATGTTTGTCCATTAAATACTAGAATAGTTAATCATCATGTATATCGTCATACTTATCAACCAAGATATAGTTGTTGCGAAGAGAATGTAGTAACTAGTGAAAATTGTGGCTCTTGTTGTCAATTTAGATAATTATTAAATAAATAAGGCTATATACTAATTGTAGCCTTATTTTTATATAAAAATTTTTCCAGTAACACTTAATGCTGAGGATATTGCCAAAACTTAAAAAATACATAATAACTGGGGGCACTATGAATTATAAATTATTAAAAAATGATTTAAAATTTCAAAAAATGCAATTCTATGATATAATAACAAGTAATATCAGGGAAAAGAGGAATCATATGAAATATTCAGAAATACAATCACATAGAGATAGCTATCCAAATGGTAGTTATGAAGAAATTGTAAACAATTCTAAACAAAAAGCTTTCGATTATATGAGAGAAAAAGCTAAAGATGGATTAGAATACACTTCATTATCATATTTTGGGAATGAAATTAATTATTCAGAAATGTTTAAAAAAATAGAAATGTATGCTAATGCTTTAAAAAATTATGGGATTGAAAAAGGTGATTTTGTCACATTGTTATTACCTAATATTCCAGAAATTGTATACATTAAATATGCTTTAAATAGAATAGGTGCAATACCAAATTTAATAGATCCAAGAACAAATCCAGAAAGAATTATGATTTATACAAATGAATCTAAATCGAAATTAATGATTACTTCTTTGGAGGTTGTAAAAAGTAAAGTAGAACCAATAAAAGATAAATTAAAAGTTGATGATATTATAACTATATCAGCTGCTAATTCAATGAAATTTGGTGATACAACAAGTACAAAAGAGAAAATGATGTACTTAGTTTTAATGTATAAAGAATTAGAATTAAGATTAAAAGAAAGTTTTTCTTCTAAAAAAAAGTATTTAGATAATGCTGAATTTTTAAGAAAATATAGTAAATATATTTATAGTAGTTTAGATACTTTATATGAAGAAAATGATCCATTTACAGTATATTATACTAGTGGTACAACAGGTATTGGAAAAGGTGTATTACAAAGTAACGAGTCTTATAATGCTATGGTAGAGCAAATGACTTTTGGAGCTAATGCTTCAAAATATCAAAAAGGAGAAACTTTTTTAGGATGTATTCCATTTTTCTTGTCTTATGGATCGTTAAGTGGGATGCACAATTCGTTATGTAGAAATTGGAATATACAAATGGTTCCTAAATTTGATCCAAATCAATTTGATTTACTTATAAAGCAATATAAACCAAATAATGTTTTAGGTGTACCAAGATGGTGGGAAACAATAATAAAAAATCATAATGTTGATGATATAGATTTTTCTTTCCTAAGGCGTCCTGTAACTGGTGGAGGAAAGGTATTGCTAGAATCTGTAACAGAACTTAATAGTTTCTTTAAGGAGCATGGATCAACTGCAATTTTAAAAATTGGTTATGGTGCTAGTGAATATGGTGGATGTGTTGCTTCAACATTAGAAGATTTTGGAGAATACGTTCCATATTCATCTGGTATATTACTATTAGGTTGTTTTGGAATGGTAATAGACCATGAAACAGAAGAAGAAAAAGAAATTGGTGAAACAGGAGAACTATGCATCAGTTCACCTTCTATGATGAAAGAATATTTAAATCATAAAAAAGAAACAGATGAAATAACTGTATACGATAAAAAAGGTAACAAATACTTTAAAACTGGTGATATGGGATATATTGATGAAAAAGGAAATGTTTATGTAATAGATAGATATAAAAGGATAATGATAAGGCCTGATGGACACTCAGTCACATCTAGCCCGATTGAAGAATTGATAATGCAAAATCCTAGAGTTGATGATTGTGTAGTTGTGGGATTAAGGCAACTTGGTGTATCAAGTACAATTCCAACAGCTTTTATAAAATTAAAAAACAACAATGATAATTTTGAAATGGTAGTAGATGAAATAGACGAAGTATCAAAAGTAAAACTTCCAGAAAGAGACAAAGCCCTTGCTTATGTTCAAACAGATGAGATGAAATATAATTTGCTAGGTAAAGCTGATTATAGACTATATGAAAAAATTCCATTTGAAGAAGCTGAAACTATCATAAAAGATTATACATTTTTCCCAGGAACAAAAGGGAAAGTATTAAAATTAAAAAAATAAAAGAATAAAATAGAATTTGGGTAGGTGATATTATGAATCCGTATGGAATTTGTTCGTTTTTAATTAGTTTATTATTATTGTGTAGTTATTTTTCTAAAAAAAGATTTCAAAGTCCAGAAAACAAAATATATGATATGATGATAATTAGTTCTTTTTTCAGTTCATTATTTAGTATTTTTGCGTATTTTACAACAGCACATCATGAAATGTTTCCTGATTATATCTTATTACTGCCAAAAATATTCTTGATATTTTTAATTATTTGGGGAACAAGTTTTTCATTATATTTGATATATATTTCAACAAAAGAAAAAGAATTAAATGGTTGGAAAATACTTAAGTTTTTATTTGTAACAATTTCATTAATTGCTTCTATTTTAGTTTTGTTATTACCTATGGAATATTATAGTGATAATGGAAATGTATATACCAGTGGAAGTAGTGTAAATATTGCTTACATACTAGCTACATTATATTTTGCTATTACTTTAATATTTATAATTAGAAATGCAAAAAAGCTTTTTGATAAAAGATATGTTCCTGTTTTTTCTTTTGTAATATTATTTATATTAGCAATAACTATCCAATATTTAAATCCAGAGTTATTAATTATTACATTTATTATTTCTTTTAATACAATGATAATGTATTTTACAATAGAAAATCCAGATGCTCGTATGCTAAAGGAATATGAAAATGCAAAAGATATATTGAATAATACAATTGCAGAAAAAGAATTATTTGTATTAAAAGTTTCACAAAACATAAAGAATTATTTAAAAAAAATTGGTAGGATATGTTATGTAAATCAAAATGAAACTGAAATAAACGAACTTCAACAAGGATATATTGACATAGACAAACAAAAAAACGCTATTGAAAATACTATAAATAATTATTTAGATATTTCATATCAAGAAAAAAGTATGTTGAATATTTCAAATATAAATTATCTAACTGAAATTTTAATAAATGAAATCATGTTATTATTTAAAGGGAAGCTGTCTATATCAAACAAGGATATATCTTTTAATTATAATATATCTAAAAACCTACCTATTTCACTTAAAGGTGATAAACCAAGAATTAAACAAGTTATTATGACTCTTTTGAATAATGCATTAAAGCATACTGAACAAGGGTATATAAATATGGATATATCATCAGAAGTTAAGGGTAATAATTGCGAATTAATCATAACTATAGAAAATTCTGGGAAAGAAATAGATGTTAGTGATTACAATGAACTATTTAATAAGGATAAAATATATGAGTCTGGAAAAGTTGATTATTTAAAAGAAAATCTTGCTTCAGTTAATTACATAATAAAGTTAATGGGTGGGACAGTAATAGTTAATAGTAACAAAGAAAAAACTGCTGTCACAATTCATTTAAATCAAGAAATAATAGAAAAACAAAGTGATTTTCATAAAGATTTAAATAAGAAATATAATAAACCTAATATTGCTACAGTTATAAATGATGAAAAATTAAAAGAAAAATATGAAAATATTTTTCAAGATAGTAAGTTTGATGTTCATCATTTAAAAAATGTAGGAGAACTTATGAGAATGATTAGAAAACATCAAATTTTGGATGTAATAATTCTTGAAGAAAATTTACCTATAACAGATGGAGTTGAAACTTTACATAAAATTAAAGATGAGGTTGGGGATGGTATACCTGTTTTTATAATCAAACAGAATAAACACTTTAATACCGATAGTGAATATCTTAAGGAAGGATTTTGTGGAACATTTAACTTAAAAGAAAAAAGTAGTATAATATATAACAGGGTAGTAGAATTAATCAATAAGGAATAATTTTATTATTAAAGGAGTGCTCAATAATGGAACTTGATAATTTAAATATCTTTGTAATTTATTGCTTTAATCGCATCTTTTACAAAAAGAAGGATATATATACTTGGTAGTATCTTCATTTAATATTATTTCATCTATATACTAATTTATAGCCTTATTTTTATATAAAAATACTTAATATTAAAGATATTGCTAATATTAAAAACAAATATCAATTAAGGTATAATTATTGTCAAATTAGGCAGTTATTAAACAAACATCACTGAAATATGGTACAAAAACATAATAAGCATGCTATAATATTAGTAAAAGAAGGTGTGATAATGAAAGTAATAATAAGTGCTGGTGGTACAGGAGGTCATATATATCCAGTTCTTGCTATAATGGATAAAATACAAGAAATGGAAAAAGATAGCCAATTTTTATATGTTGGTACTCACAATAGAATGGAAAGTGAAGTTATACCTAAGATGGGAATTAAGTATGAAACTTTAGTTGTTACTGGCTTTAAAAGAAAAATAACCACTTATAATTTTAAAAGCATTTATTATTTTTTTAGTGCCATTAAAAAAAGTAAAAAGATAATAAAAGAATTCAAACCAGATATAGTCGTAGGAGCTGGTGGTTATGTTACCGCCCCTATTATATATGCAGCGAAAAAACTTGGTGTAAAAACTTTTATTCATGAACAAAATAGTGTAGTTGGCTTATCGAACAAATTTTTAAGTAAGTATGCATCTGCTATAGGGGTATCGTTCAAAAATACTGTTTCTGTTTTCCCCAAAGAAAAAGTTTATTATACCGGCAATCCTTGTAGTGAGAAAGCTCTAAAAATACCATCTGCAAAAAAAAGTGATTATGGCTTAAGTAAAAATAAAAAACTAGTTTTAATAGTCATGGGGTCTCTTGGATCTAAAAGTATTAATAAAGTTATGATGGAAACATTACCAAAGTTTGACAAGAAAAAATACGAAGTAATATACGTTACTGGTAAAAATTATTATAATGAAGTAAAAAAGGTAAAAATACCTAGTAATGTATTAATATTTCCTTTTATACCTAATATTACCTCGCTTATGAAAATAACTGACTTAATGATATCAAGAGCTGGTGCAAGTACTATTAGTGAAATAACTTCGTTAGAAATCCCAACTATCTTTATACCAAGTCCTTATGTACCATCTAACCATCAATATTTAAATGCCCTAGATTTAGTTAATCAACAAGCTGGTTTCCTATTAGAAGAAAAAGATTTAACTAGTGATAAACTAATTAAAGATATAGATAGTATTATTAATGATAATAGTTTATTAGAAACAACAAAAAAGAATTTATCGCAAATATCTATCAAAGATAGCAGTACTAAAATTTATAAGATAATAAAGGATTTGGTAAACAATGATAAATAAGTTTATAACTTATGTAAAAGATAATAATTTGGGAGTAGTATTAGAAAATGTTAACTTAAAAAAATATAATACTTATCGTTTAGAGCATCAAGCAAGAGTTATAGTAAGTCCTAGTAGTATAACTAATTTAAAAGAAATAGTAAAATATTTATTTAATAATGAATTAGAATATATAATTCTTGGCAATGGTAGTAATGTTATATTTAAAGGGGATTATAACAAGATAATACTAATGTTAGATAAACTAACTAACATTAGTATTAATAATGGTATAGTAACAGTTGGAGCAGGATACAAACTCATGAAATTATCTCATAAGTTAGCAAAATTAGGTTATACTAACTTAGAATTTGCCTCAGCTATTCCTGGAAGTGTTGGCGGGGCCGTATATATGAATGCTGGTGCTTATAACAAAAGTATTAGTGATGTATTGGTTAGTGCTTTAATACTAACAGATGACTTACAGATAAAAGAATTTAGCAATGCTGAATTAGAATTTAGTTATCGTAGTTCTTTACTAAAACAAAAAAAGAAATATATTTGCTTAGAAGCGTCATTTAAAATTGAATTAAGTAATAGCGAAACCATTCTTAATTCAATTAAAGAAAAACAAGAAAAAAGAAGTAAAACACAACCTTTAGAATTTCCCTCAGCTGGAAGTGTTTTTAGAAACCCATTAGAGGCTTATGCTGGGGAATTAATAGAAAACTTAGGACTAAAAAATAAAAACATCAATGGAGCAGAAGTATCTAGTAAACATGCTAACTTTATTATTAATAAAGGTAATGCTAAAGGAGAAGATATAATATCTTTAATCGAATTAATAAAAAAAGAAGTAAAAAATACATATAATATAGAATTATTGTTAGAACAAGAAATTATTCAATAATATTTAGTTCTAACACTTTTTTTAGGAAAAAACAAACTATTTAAATATTGTTCTTATTTCTTTGTATCAGTTAATTTTCGTTGATAGAATATATAAATTATGGTAAGATAATAATATAATTATAGAAAAATATAAACTATACAAAGTAATAAGTTAAGTAAAGGTTGTGTAATAATATGTCAGATACAATTAAAGTTAAAGTAAAAAGAAAAAAAGTTAATTTTAAAAGAATTATATTAGTTATTATTATATTATATATAATTGTATTTACTACTTATCTTTTTTTGCAACAAAAGATAAAAAATATTTATATTGTTGGTAATAATTATTTAGGTGATAATGAAATTATTGATTTAGGTAAACTAGAAAATTATCCATCATTTTATTTGACTCTATCTTCTGATATAAAGAAAAATATTTTAGAAAGCATTTACATAAAAGATGTTAAAGTAAAAAAAGAATTTTATAATAAGTTGATAATAGAAGTTAGTGAAAGAACTCCTATTTGTATATATGAAGATAAATTATTACTTGACAATATGGAATATGTTGATAATATATATAATGTCACTGAAGTGCCATTATTAATAAATGAAATAGATGATGATGTATTAAATAATTTTATTTTAAAAATGCAACTAATAGATAAAGATATATTATTAAAAATATCACAAATTAATTATTTGCCAGTAGAGGTTGATAAAGAGAGATTCTTATTTTATATGAATGATGGTAATAGTGTATATATTACTTTATCAAAAATAGAAGAAATAAATAAATATGATGAAATATATGTTAAGTTAGATGGTAAAAATGGTATTTTATACTTAGATAGTGGAAAATACTTTGAAATAAAAGATGGCCCGACCATAGATGAAGCTACGCTAGAAGAACCTCTTAGCGAATAAATGATAAAAATCCTTTGTTTTATATAGCATTCGTTACCATTATATTAGACAATAATTGAAAGAAAAACAGGTGATAATAATGGAATATAAAGTAACTATTACTGCTTTAGATTATCATGGTCGAGGTATTGCTAGAATTAATAATCAAGTAATATTTATTGATAATGTTTGGATAGGAGATGAAGTAATAGTAGATATAATAGATAAAAAAAAGAATTATTTAGTAGGTAAAATAAAAAAATACTACTTAAAAGATGCTAAGTGTAAATATTACCATGAATGTGGTAGTTGCAACTTACTTCACATGGACTATTCACATCAATTAGATTATAAGAAAAATATGTTGCAAGAACTATTAAAACGAAATTGTGATATAGATATTACTGTTTCAGTAATTAAATGTGATAATCCTTTTAATTATCGTAATAAGGTGGTTTTACATGTAAAAGAAGGGGTAATAGGATATTACCAAAAAAGAAGCAATGATTTAGTTGCTATAGAACAATGTCTTTTAGTATCTAGCGGAATTAATCGATTAATTAAAGAATTAAAAGAGTTAGATTTAACTAAAGTAACCAGAATAATGATAAGAGAATTAGATAATAATTTAATGTTAGTTATTGATGGTAAACTATTATTAAATAATATAATACTAGATATGTGTAATAGTATTATTATTAATAATAAAGTAATAAAAGGCAAAGATTATTTAATGGTTAATATTAATGATCTGTTATTTAAAGTGTCATATAAGTCATTTTTTCAAGTAAATACATTACAAATGATAAAACTATATGATTGTATAAAAGAATATGCAGGTAAAGGTAAAAAACTAATAGATTTATACTGTGGTATATCAACTATTGGTATATATTTACACAATAACTTTGAAAATATTTTAGGTATAGAAATAAATGATTCTTGTATAAAAGATGCACTGATTAATAAAAATATTAATCAGATAGACAATATAAGCTTTATTAATAGTGATGTTAGTAAAATAAACATCAAGGAAAATGCTGATGTTGTAATAATAGATCCGCCACGAAGTGGCTTAGATAATAGAAGTGTCGCATTAATTGAAAGAATTTATCCATCAAAAATTATATATGTATCATGTAATCCAATTACTTTCGTTAGAGACATAAAATTATTTACTAAATATAAGCTAGAAAATATTAGCATGTGTGATATGTTTTGTCAAACAAATCATGTCGAGAGTGTAGCTTTATTGCAAAGGAAAAATCAATCGAAATAATTAGATATTAAGTATTTGAAAATATTATTTTAATAAGTGTATATGTGATATTAAAATAAGAAACAATATAAGCTTTATATTCTTTTCGTTAAACTACTTAGATAATGAAACATATCCGTTAAAGTTGGCGTTTGCTGACAGTGAATAGATGTCAACGACGTTTACAATTGTTCGTGTAAAAACATCTCTTAAAAAATTTAATTCCATATTTTTTTAATTAAAATATTTAAGCTTCATTAAAGTTAATCATAACTAATATGATTAATTAAGGTGATAATTATGTTTTTAAAAAATATTCATAAAAGAATCAAGATAATATTTTTAATAATTGTCTTTGGCTTTATCTTAATTATTGCCAAAGTCTTTTATATTCAAGTAATTGATTATAACAAATTAAATGATTTAGCCAATGACTTGTGGAGCAGAAATCTCCCTATTGAAGCTGATAGAGGAAGAATATACGATAGTAGTAAAATGCTGTTAGCAGATAATTTAACTACCACTTCTTTAGTGTTAATACCCAACCAAATTACTAATAAAGAACAAGTGTCTAGTGATTTAGCTGAAATATTAAATGTAAGTGTCGAAGAAATGGAAAAACACGTCTATAAAAAAACATCTATTGAACGAGTTCATCCAGAAGGAAGAAGATTAAGTTTTGAAGTCGCCGATAAAATCGACAGTTTAAAACATGATGGAGTATATTTGGTAAAAGAGTCAAAACGATATTATCCTTATGATACCATGTTATCACACGTTCTTGGATATGTTGGTATTGATAATCAAGGGCTTTCGGGACTAGAACTTCAATATAATGATTACTTAACTGGCGAAGGTGGAGCAATAAAATATTACTCTGATGCTAAAGGAGAAAGGCTTACTTTGTCAGAAGTGTATGAAAAACCACAAAACGGTATTGATATAATGCTCACTATTAATTATGATATACAGTCAGTAGTAGAAAGAGAATTAGATAATGTAGTTACTAAGTATAATCCCGATAATGCTTTAGCCATTGCTATGAACCCCAATAATGGTGAAATTCTTGCCACGGCGTCAAGACCAACATTTGATTCTAATAACTATCAAAATTATACTATTGAAGAAATTAGTCGAAATCTTCCTATTTGGGCGACATATGAACCAGGCTCGACATTTAAAATAATAACGCTTGCTTCCGCATTAGAAGAAAAAATAGTTGACTTAGAAAAAGATACTTTTTATGATAGTGGTTCTATTAGTGTTGAGGGAGGAAGAATAAAATGTTGGAAAGCTGGTGGCCATGGGTTACAAACTTTTTTACAAGTTGTAGAAAACTCCTGTAATCTTCCAGTCAATACAAGAACATTTTTAGATTTGTTGAAAACCCTTTAAATTCAATAAAAAAGGAAACTATCATGGAAGTTCATACTTCAAATGTTTTTACTCATAAAGGAAAATATTACGAAACTTTCCTCACCGATGATACACCAAACACAACTTCGTATTTTACATTTAATTATAAAAAAGAGAGGATGAGAATAAATAACAAAATGTATCATATAAACACTAATGATTATCAAAGTTTGACTGCCAACAAAATGATTCAAGTAATAGAATATTATAATAGATTTGAAAAGTATATTTTAGATACAGATAAAAAGATAATAAGAAATTATTTGAAAAAAGGTATTGTGTTTAAATATAATAAAAGAATTATAGAAGTTCTTATTAAAGAGAAAGAATTAACAATAGTATTTCTTAATATAGTAAAAAAATATGATTCTGATAATCTTGGTTATATTTAGAAAAAGTTATGAAAAACATGCTTTATCTTATGCAATCAATGTCAGTGATGAAAAAACTTTACAATATGCTATTATGCTTTTTAAAGCAGAATATGAATTATTAATTGATCCTTTTAAAGATAATTTGGTTGTAGATTTACAAAATGAATTATCAAAAAGAATAAAAGGGATTAGTAGTTCTATTGTAAAGAAAAAACTTAATAAAGGTATTGTATTTAAAACAACGAGAAATTTTGTTATTTTAGAAAAAAGAAAATATGGCATTCGTGTAAGATTATCAAATGTTGAAGATAATGAAAATGTTTTAAAAGAAGTAGGTAGAGGTAGTTATGATCATTTATGTAAGTATTATAATGTAATTAATTATGCAGATATAGAAAAAATATTACCTTATGTTAGAGAAAGTTTTGAATTAACTAAATATAACATAAATGATGTCAAGTCAGGTATATATAAAATGTATGCTAATAAATAAGGAAGAATAATCTTCTTTTTTTATGGTGAAACAATATTAAAATATCTTGGGATGTGATATAATAGTATAAATTTTAAGTATCTTTAAATGCGGAGGTTAAAATGTTTATTATAGAAGAAATAAAAAAGAAAACTATCAATTATAATTCAAATGAAATTGCTATATTTATTGATATGGACGGTGTTGTAGCGGATTATAGATTTGGAGAGGGAGATAATATAAAAAATAATAAGCCTGGTGTATATTTAAATAAAAGACCAATTAATACAACAATTAGTATTGTTAAAGAAATAAAACAAGAATTAAATTGTGAAATTTATATACTAAGTTCTTGCTTTTATAAAGAACAATCTATAGAAAAAAGCATGTGGATTGATAAGTATATGCCATTTATAAATGAAAAAAACAGGATTTTTACTATTGCTGATAACTTTGAATCAAGAAAAATGTTAAAAATTGATGCAATAAAATCAAAAATGATTTCTAATAAATTGAAAAAAGCTATATTTATTGACGATACTCATGATATATTGTTTTTAGCGATTAAAGAATTAGGTGATAAAATAATTCCATTTCATGTTATTACTTTATTAGATTAGGGAGGTGTATAAAAATGTATGATGTTATTGTTGGTTGCTATACTGATGAGCCATCTGGATTGGGTGTTCCACCATATTTAAGTGTTCATTCAAGATATATTGCCGGTGCATTAAAAATTAAAAATATTAAATATTATTATTTGAATATAGATGATCTAAGATTTGCTAATGGAGAAATAGATGCAAAAGATACTTACAATAAAAGGATTATAAATAGAACTAAAAATTGTAATAATGTCAAAAAAATTCTTCAAAATGCAACAAATATTTATGTAGTAATGGGGTGTTTTGTAAAATATGAATATGTTTCAGCTGAGCCACCAAGCTTTTTAGAAGTAGAAAAACTATTAAATTGCTTTTCCAATATCCAAACAAATAAAGTATTATTTTATTCTTTGGGTGGTAATGAATTGACAAGAGAAAATGTCAGAAAAACTGTTCCTAATAATTTGTTTAATGAAATTGTTTTTGGAAATACATATAATTATTTTCTTAAAGAAACTAAGAATTTCTTTCAACCAAACTATGATAAATTAAGAGAAATATCAATTGCATCTTCCTCAATGTTAGAACAATTAAAAAGACCTCTTGTAATTGAAATAGAAACAGCAACAGGATGTAATAGAAAACCAGGATGTACTTTTTGTATTGAAGGAATGAGAGGGTTACCTTTACAATTTAGACCTGTTGAAGACATAGTGAACGAAATAAAAAGTTTATATGATGCCGGGGCTTTATATTTTAGACTTGGTAGACAACCTAACTTTTATGCGTATATGGATTGTAATCCTGATAAGATAGAAACTTTATTTAAAAGGATATGGCAAGAGTGTCCAAATATTAAAACACTTCATATAGATAATGTTAGTCCTCATAATGTTAATACTCCTGAGGGAAAGAAAATTACTAAAATTGTTGCAAAATATACTACAGCAGGAAATATCACACCATTTGGTATTGAATCTTTTGATCCTGTTATAAGAGAAAAATGTAATTTAAATGGTTCTATTGAAGATATTCATAAATCTATAGAAATTATAAACAAATATGGACAACAAAGAGGGGAAAATGGGTTACCAAAGCTATTACCAGGAATTAATATAATTTATGGATTAGATGGGCAAACAAATAAAACTTTAGATTATAATTTGAAAAACTTAAAAAAAATATTAGATTCTGGAAATTGGGTAAGAAGAGTTTTTGTAAGAAAACTAACTTCACCTTATGGTGAACAGTTTGATAAATATACAGAAGAAGAACTAAATGAATTTTTATATTGGAGTAAGACAATTGAAAAAGAATTTATTATTCCAATGTTAAAAGAAGTATTCCCTATAGGATTGGAAATAAGTGAACTTAGAATGGAAATGTATAAAGATGGTAATTCTATTTTAAGACAAATGGGTACTTGTCCAGTTCGTGTGATTATTGAAAATAAAAAATTAAAGCTTGATGAATTTTATAAAGTGAAAGTTGTAGGTCATATAGGAAATAGAACTATTATAGGTGAATTGATATGAAAAAAATAGGACTTCTTATTCCTAAAACAAATTTAACTGTAGAATATGAATTGCAATATTTATTTAATAAGGGATTTTATGATTATAACAATATTTGTTTTTATGTTGCTAAACTAGATTATAAAACAAGCTATAAAGATAACAAAGAACAGTTTTTAAAAGACTTAGCAAATGATGTTGAACAAAAAATAGAAGATTTAAAGTATTTAAATGTAGATTCCTTTGCATTTTTTTGTACATCATCAGCAATAAAAAATGAGAAAGTCAGTAAATATTTAACTCCTGCAGAAACGATTATTAAAGTTTCAAAAGATAAAAATATTAAAAATTGTTTGCTTATAACTCCTTATAATGATAAAATAGGGCACGATGTTGCAAATTATTTAATGAATAATAATATTGTTGTAAAGAAAGAAATTAATTTAGATTTATTACATACAAAAGATTATTTCGAATATGGTAAAAATAAATTAGAAAAATTGATTGTTGAAAATTACAAAGATGAATATGAAAATGTAATAATTTCCTGTACTAATCTGCCAACATTAGAAGCGATTGAATCAATAAAGAAAAAAATTAATATTAATATTGTGTCTAGCAATTCAAGTATGTTTGAAATTATAAAAGAAATTGGAGGCAACAATGACTAAAGAAGAGTTTAAAGAAGTTATTAGAATTTGTAGTAATCAAGATGAAGTAAGAGATGCTGTAATAAAAAATCATGATAATAATTTATGGTGGCCTATAGAAATAGAAGATTATAGGAAACGTTTATTAATTGCTGGATTATCGACTCGTATTTCTTATAATATGATAGAAAGTTATAAAAAAGTTATATCAGATATTAATAAATATTCTTATGAAGAACTAAAAGAAATGAAAGAAGAAGAATTAATAAATTTAATTAAAGCTCTAGGTTTATCAAATTCTAGATATAAATATATTAAATCTATGATTAACTTTATTGAAAATAATGAAAAAGAAATATTAACATTAAATAATGAAGATTTAATTTCTTTAATTGCAAATAATGTTAGTGGGGCTTCTTACAAAGTAGCACAATGCTGTGTTTTATATATGAAAGGATATTATTGTGGAATAATGCCTGTTGATAGTGGTATGAAAGATGTTGAATTACCTTGTTTAGGATTTGAAAAATATGGGTCAGCTATAGGACATGATATATTGCGAAAAGAATTAGAAAGATTAACTTACGATAATAACATGGAGGATATAATAAAAAAAAATGGATATTCAAAATTAAATATTCCTGATTGTAATAATGCTACATGGTGGGTACATCTTGTATTAATTTATTATAAAAGAAATTTTTGTAATAAACATAATTCAGAATGTCCGTTGAATAACTACATAAATACTAAAAGATTATGTAAAAAGTAACGATTTAAGGGGGAAATAAAAATGTTAATTATTGAGGGGATTGATGGAGTTGGAAAAACCACTCTTGTTGAACTTTTTCAAAAAGATGGTATGAAAAAATTCCATTTTGATTATGATGCCAAAAATATGGATTTATTTAGTAAATACTTAAAAATTTTATCATTAGATGGTTTGAATGACTTAGCATTGGATAGATCTTTTGTTAGCGAAATGGTTTATGGTCCAGTTGTTAGAAACAAATGTAAATTATCGTTAGAACAATATATAGAATTGCTAAGACAATATAGTTTATGTGGTGCTTACATTATTTATCTAATTGCTCCAAAAGAAGCATTGCTTGCCAGAAGAAAAGATGATCCTAATGATTTAAGAATTATAGAAGAGTATTATGATCAACTTTCTTTACAATATGATAGAATAATGCAATTATCATCAAATTACATTGAAGTATTACAATTTGATACATTTAAAAATGATGAAAATCAAATACAGAAGCAAGTAAGGAAGTTGATTAAAAAATGATTGATTTATGTTTTGCTGGAAATTGCTCAAATGATACAATCATAAAG
>JAUNSN010000011.1:0-5555 GCA_030539175.1 bacterium
AAATATAAAAATTTTAAAATATTGTTGGTTAGAATGTAAAGAATAGAGGTAAAGAAAATGAAAAATATTAAAGAAAATGAAAAATTAAATATACTAAATCATAGTTGTGCTCATTTACTTGCTGCATCAGTAAAAGAGTTATATCCAAATGCTTTGTTTTGGGTTGGGCCAGTAATAAGTGATGGTTTTTATTATGATATAGATTTGGGAGATAAGGTTATTAATGATAGTGATTTATTATTAATAGAAAAAAGAATGAAAAAACTATCTAAATCTAATAAGTTAATAAAGAAAATTCAACTAACTAAACAAGAAGCATTAGAACAATTTAAAGATGATATTTATAAAATTGACTTAATTAATAATATGGATAGTGATACTAATATTACTGCATATAAACAGGGTGATTTTATTGATTTGTGTCGTGGTCCACATGTTGTATCTACTAATGAAATAAAATATTTTAAGTTATTAAAAGTAAGTGGTGCTTATTTTAAAGGTGACTCTAAAAATAAAATGTTACAAAGAATATATGGAATATGTTTTTTTAATGAAGACGATTTAAAAGAATATTTAGAATTTTTAGAGGAAGCAAAGAAAAGGGATCATAGAAAATTAGGAAGAGAACTTGATTTATTTATGATTAGTGAATATGGTCCTGGTTTTCCGTTTTTTTTAAATAATGGAATGATTTTACGTAATGAATTAGAAAATTTTTGGTATGAAGAACATACTAAAGAGGGATATGAGTTTATTAAGACACCTATTATGTTAAATAAAGATTTATGGGAGTTATCGGGACATTGGTATAATTATCGAGAAAATATGTATGTATCGGAAATTGATGAAAAAGTTTTTGCGATAAAACCTATGAATTGTCCTGGGGGAATGCTTGCCTATAAGAATTCTCTTCATTCATATAAAGAGTTGCCACTTAGAGTAGGGGAACTAGGTTTAGTTCATCGACATGAGGCTAGTGGAGCATTAAATGGATTGTTTAGAGTAAGAGCATTTACTCAAGATGATGCTCACATTTTTATGACAGAAGAGCAAATAGAAACTGAAGTAGTGAGTTTAATTAATTTTATTGATAGAATTTATTCTGTATTTAATTTAACTTATGATATCGAATTATCTACAAGACCAACTGATAAATATATTGGAGATATTGCAATATGGGATAAATCGGAAAAAGCATTAGAAGATGCTTGTAAAAAGGCTGGTCATAGTTGTCGAATTAATCCAGGTGATGGAGCTTTTTATGGTCCTAAGTTAGATTTTCATATAAAAGATTCTTTAGGTAGAGTATGGCAATGTGGGACAATACAGTTAGATATGAATTTACCTGAGCGATTTGATTTAACCTATATTGATAATGATGGCAATAAAAAAAGACCTGTTATGTTACATAGAGTTGTTTTTGGTTCAATAGAAAGATTCATTGGTATATTAATAGAGCATTATGCTGGTGCCTTTCCTCTTTGGTTAGCGCCTATTCAGGTTAATGTTATACCAGTTAATAATGAATATCATTTAGAGTATTCTGCTAAATTAGTAGACGAAATGAAAAAATATGGTATAAGGGTAAAACTTGATAGTCGTGATGAAAAGTTAGGTTATCGGTTGCGCGAAAGTCAAACTAAAAAAATACCATATTCATTGATAATTGGTGATAATGAAGTTAAAGATAATATTGTTAGTTATCGTAAATATGGTGAAAAAGGTACTGCTAGTGTTACGTTACTTGAATTTATTGATATGTTGCAGGATGTTATAAAGAATAAAAAATAATTAAAAGAACTGTTAAGAAATTAATTTCATTACAGTTCTTTTAATTATTATTAATAAAGAGTAGATTGTTTATTTCTAATTTATTATAAGTAATATAAATTATATGTTATATTGTTAATGTTGTAAATAGTTAAAAATACACTTTATAGGATGTACTTTAATTTTTTATTACTTAGTTTTTTTTAAAACTTTTTGAAAAATTTCTGTCTCTCTTCTATGTTCTTGAGCTATTGCCATTTCTCTTTGCTTTTCATAACCCGATAAATGATTTGCTTTTTCTAATGAATTTTTATAATCGAGTGAAGTTAAAGCTATTACACCTAATGCACCTTTATTGGTAATTACGTCTAAATCTTTGCTCTGATTTACATTTTTATCTTCCTTATTTTTGATTTTATTTTGATAAATATATCCTAAAATATAATTTGCTAAAGCATTATGTCCAGCAGTAGAAATATGAAAATTAGTATTACTATTATTATAAATATTACCAACATTTGCAGTATCAATAAATGTAATTCCATATATTCTACATAGATCTTGTAATTTATCATTATAATTAATAATTAAATCTCTAAAAATATTCATTTCTTCATTTTGTAGTGATTTTGGTATGTATGCCCCTAGGGTATAGATATCAGTATCCTCATTTATACTAAAAATAGTATTAAAATTTCTATCGATTGCATTAATAACTTTTGTTAAAGTTTTTGGATCTTTTGTTTTTTCTAAAGTATAATAATAATTGGGACTTTTATCTCTTCGTTTATAAGCTTTCTTTATTCCAAAAGGGTTCGCTCCAACTTCTCTCATTAAATTGTTTACCCCACTTGAATAAATCATAATAGGTTCAGTTGAATTTTTTAAAGAAGTTGAAATTCTTATTTGATTATCGCCATTTTGTGGTGTATAAATCAGTCTATATATATTTCCAATTTTTCCAAATGCTTTTGGTAATTTAATATCAAACATAACTTTTTCAAGTGCACTTACAACACTGTATATTTGTGATAATTTTATTTCTTCTAAACTTAAATTGTTTTTTAAAAAGTAATCAATATGTTCAGTTTTATTCATTGTAAGCGAAAAGGCATTTATAACAACAGGCATCAATTCATCACTGGTTAATGCTAATGCTAAATACTCAAGTAATCCCATTTTAAAAAACGTTGATGTAGTATTAATTCCTTGCGAATCATTTAATCCTACAATTAACAAATTCTTTTCTTTGTAATAGTTAATTAATTTATTGATCTTATCATCAACTGAATTATTTTTTTTCATTGATATACCCCCTCAAATTATGGTATATATTAACATATTTGTATTGAAATTGTCAAATTTATTTAATTATTTAAAAGTCTTTCTTTTTGCTATGGTAAACTAAAGCGTTCGCGAGCTTGATCTTCTGTACTAACTTTCATATATAGTCCGTATAATTTCTTTTCTTCCATTTATTATTATCTTTCTTTAATTCTTATTTAATATGCAAAAAGAGATGTTTTCTCAATATCTCTTTAAAAGCTAATTTAATAATATTACTTATTTTCTAATTTTGATAACTCTTCCAATTTTATTTGTGTAATAAACTTTTCTGGTGTTGGTAAATCTTCTGGTAGTGTTCCACCTAGTTTCTTAATAGTTTCTCTAACTGCTCTTCCTACTTCATGATGAGACATATTAGCATCTTTTTCATTATTGATTTTTTCGTTCTTTAATTTTGCTTCTGTTTGAACTATGCGAAATAGATTATCAGCTAATTCTTCACTACCCATATAATCTAAAATTTCATCCTTATCAGTAAGCCCTTTTCTTTTAGCAATTTGTTTTGCATTTTCTCCGCCATATAAACCTTGATACCATAGTTAGTAAATTTACCATAATTATCAACTCCAGAATCTTTAGCAGCTTTATATAAAGTTTTATTTTTAGCAATAGTTTGACCACGAGTTATTAGTCTCTTTTTATTCTCGTTTAATGTATTAAAATATTCTTCGGTTATTTCTTGTTTTCTAGTTTGAATAGCAAAATACGTTTGACCCATCGCTATTATTTCTTTGTTTGGGTTTGAATTTTGTACAATTAAATAACAAGCATACCTTGACAAATTATAATCATTAATTAATCTTTTAGAATCTCCCGTTCTAACCATTATGCTGATGTCAGCAAAATGGTCATAAACTAGATAATTGCTATTACTGCATGCTTTCTTTGCTTTATTAATAACCAATTCAAAATTACGCCATTGTGTATAATCTAATGCAATTTGTAATTCTCTTGCTGTCCAATATTCATTTCCGTATTCATCTATGTGTTTAATATTCTCAAATGTTTTAAATTGATATTCTTCTAAACTGTCATTCATTTAATCATTTTCCTTTATTTTAGTAATTGATAAAGTATATCCAAACGGCTCTAATATTTTTATTAGAGTATTTATTTGAGGATGTTTTTTTTGGTTTTCAATTACTGCTATCATTTCTCTTATAACGCCACTTTCTTCAGCTATTTGTTTTTGTGTTAATCCTAATTCTGATCTTAATTTAATAAAATCACATATTAAATTATATTCTAATTCCATTTGCCTTTTTTCGTCTTTCATTAATTCCATATTCTTCACCCAAGATAAGTATATATTAAACAATTGTTGTAGTCAATAGAATACAAACTTAGATTATAAAAAAACATCAACTTTATTTCTAAAATTGATGTGTATGTTAATGTTCTAACTAGTTAGAACAGAAAGTCCACTGATGCCCTTATGGTGGGAGTTTGGCAACTTATTTTTCCATATAAGTTATTTTTTTATTATGTTTTTTTGCAAACTCTATTTCACTTTTAGTTGACTCTCCAATATATCCGTTTTTATTTATAACAAATATTTCATTAGACATTAAAATTCTTCTTTTATGCATATCATCCATAAGCTCCTTAACTCCATCTTCCCAAACCTCATTATCTCCACAATGACCAAATAAGCCAACGGTTATTATGATATTCCCTTTTAATGTTAGTTCTTTTTGTGTTCTAATAAAATCTTCCTTAAATTTTGTACTACCACATAAAGTAATTACATTATATTCTTTAGGCATCTTGTTTCTCCATTTCTACTTCTTTTGTTAACTCATCAAAATCTGATACATAATTTAAATCCTGTTTAACTCTATACTTTTTATATTCATTTAACGCGAGTTCTTCTGCTATTTCTCTTTTTATCTTACCATTATCTTTTAATATCCCATACTCATTTATTTTTAAAAATATTTCTAGTTTCTCTTTCCATTCTTTCATCGATAAGAGATTATTAAGCTCAACTTGTCTTTCTGCAAAATCTAAATACATAGAAACAAGCTTATCTAAAGCAGTTATTTCTTCTAAAGATAAATAGTTTTTAGCTATAACAACATCTGTTTGTAGTATTTTTCCATTAGGTGCATTTTTCCATGTTGTTAGCCCCATATGTTTTTTTTCACTACTAGCTCTATTATATATTATTTCTGGTGCAGTTTCTTTACTAATAGCGAAGTGCAATTTATTTTGAACATTTTTATAAAATTCTTTAGTTATATTACTATCTTTATCATAATCATAGCTACAAAGTTTATATATATCAGTAATTTTTTGATAAAATCTTCTTTCACTTGCTCTTATTTCTTTAATTTCTAACAATAGATTATCGAAATAATCTTTTCCAAACTTTGGTCCGTTTTTTAAATATTCTTTATTTATTTCAAAGATTAATGTTATACACTGGCAAGAAAGAA
>JAUNSN010000011.1:5565-21912 GCA_030539175.1 bacterium
TCTTTATTTAATACATATCCTTTTTTAATATATTCTTTTAAAGTATTAGTAGCCCATTTTCTAAAAGAAGTTGCTTCTTTTGAATTAACACGGTATCCAACAGCAATTATAGCATCTAAACTATAAAAATTAGTTTCATAGTTTTTACCATCTTTAGCAGTTGTTCGAATTTTTCGAATAACTGAATCAATATTTAATTCATTACTATCAAATATTTCTTTTAAATGATAATTAACAGTATTTACTTTTACATTAAAAAGTTCAGCCATTGTTTTTTGAGTTAACCAAAAATCTTCTTCATCATATAAAACTTCAACTTTAATATTGTTAGTTTCACTTTGATAAATAATTAAATCTTTTAAAGTATTAATATTACTCATTTTAACTACACCTCCTGACAAATGAATAACACACTACGCTATTGGCAAAGCCAATAACGGTGTGTAAGTTATTACATAACTATTTTATCATATTTTAAAGTATAATAAAACTCGAATATCGATAATAAATCGAGAGTTCGAGTAACAATCAATCTGGTGCTAGAAACAGGACTTGAACCTGCAACCTGCTGATTACGAGACAGCTGCTCTACCGTTTGAGCTATTCTAGCATGGTGGATAATATAGGACTTGAACCTATGACCCCCAGTATGTCGAACTGGTACTCTAACCAACTGAGCTAATTATCCAAATGTAGTAATATTATATAATAATTTTGTTAATAGTACAACATTTTTATTTTCTTTTTATATTTTGTTATGAATACTGACAATTTTAACTTGCCAAGTTTTAAAACATATAGTATATTTATATAGTAATTTATTATTACTGTTATAATAATAATGTTTTAGTGTATATATTAAAGAAAGGAGTGATATTATGGCTAAGAATTTAGTAATAGTTGAGTCCCCAAGCAAATCGAAAACAATAGAAAAATATTTAGGTAAAGATTATCAAGTTTTATCTTCAATGGGGCATATAAGAGATTTGGCAACATCTGGTACTTATGGATTTGGTGTGGATGTTGAAAATGGTTTTAAACCAACATATAAACCTATTAAGGGAAAGAGTAAAGAGATAAAAAACTTAAAAAAACAAGCTGAATCTTCTGACTTTGTTTATTTAGCAACTGATCCAGATAGAGAGGGAGAAGCGATATCTTGGCATTTATACGATGCTTTAGGGCTTGATGATAATAAATATAAGAGAATCGTTTTTAATGAAATTACCAAAGATGTTATTTTAAATTCTTTTAAGTCTGCGAGAAAAATAGATTTTGATTTAGTTCATTCACAGGAAACTAGAAGAATTTTAGATAGAATTATTGGTTTTAGATTAAGTAAATTAATGCAATCAAAAACTGGTGGTAAATCAGCTGGTCGAGTACAAAGTGTTGCTTTAAAGTTAATTGTAGATAAAGAAAATGAAATTAATGCTTTTATACCAGAAGATTATTATGAAATAGAGGCGCATTTTTCACAATTTGATTCAATGCTAGAAATGTTTAATAATAAAAAATTAGAAATTAAAACAGAAGATGATGCTAAAGCAATATTAGATAAGCTATCTGAAAAATTTAAGATAATTAATGTTGATAAAAAGGAAAAGAAAAAACAATCTAAGAATAATTATATTACTTCAACTTTGCAACAAGATGCTTCTAATAAGTTAAATTTTAGTTCTAAAAAGACAATGATGTTAGCTCAAAAGTTATATGAAGGGATTAATTTAGGTAGTGAAACAGTTGGATTAATAACCTATATGAGAACTGATTCAACAAGGGTTTCTGATACATTTATTAAATCTACAATGGGTTATATAAAAGAAAAATATGGTGAGAATTATTTAGGTTATGTGAAAAAGACAAAGACACGTGATAATGTACAAGATGCTCATGAAGCGATTAGACCAACGTCAATTAATCGGACACCAGAAGAAGTCAAACCTTATTTAAGTAATGATGAATATAAATTATATGAAATGATTTATTATCGTTCTTTAGCTTCATTAATGAAAGAGGCTAAAGTAGAAGCAACGACGATAATATTAGATAATAATAATTATCAATTTAAGACGACAGGGCAAATACTATTATTTGATGGTTATTTAAAGGTTTATTCTAAGTATGAAGATGTTAAAGATGTAATGCTTCCAGTATTACATGTTGGAGAAATAATTACAACTAATGATATTGAGTATACTATGCATACTACTAAACCTCCAGCTAGATATACAGAAAGTAAGTTAATAAAAAAATTAGAAGAGCTTGGAATTGGGAGACCTTCTACTTATGCTAGTATTGTTAATACTATAAAAGACAGGGGATATGTTAATTTAGTTGATAAAAAATATATTCCAACAGAAATTGGTATAGAAACAACTAATCGGTTACAAGAATATTTTAAAGATATAATTAATGTTACTTATACTAAAAATATGGAAGATGACTTAGATAAAATTGCGGAGGGGGAAAAAGTCTGGAATGATTTTTTAAAAGTATTTTATGATGATTTTGAACCGAAGGTAAAAAATGCTTTTGATAATATGGAAAAGAAAGCCCCAGAAGAAACAGGGGAAAATTGTCCAAAATGTGGTAATCCTTTAGTTATAAAGCAAAGCAAATATGGTAAATTTGTGGCATGTAGTAATTATCCAGAATGTAAATATATAAAGAATAATGAAGCCAAAAAAGAAGTTAAAGTTATTGTTAAATGTCCTAAATGTGATGGTGATATTATTGAAAGAACAACAAGAAAAGGTAAAATATTTTATGGGTGTAATAATTATCCGAATTGTAAGTTTGCTTTGTGGGATATGCCAATAGATGAATTTTGTCCTAAATGTAGTGAAATATTGGTAACTAAGAATGACAAAATAAAGTGTAGTAACAAGGAATGTAAGTATATTAAATAAGTATATATTAATACTTTTTCTCATATAATGTTTCTAGTATGAGAGGAGGTATTTTTATTAATAATTTATATTTAGGTGTAGATATTGGTTCAATTTCAACTAAAGGTGTATTAATTGATAAGGATAATAATATAGTAGCGAGTCATTATCTTTATACTGAGGGTAATCCTATAAGTGCTGTAAAGAGGTTAATTGCAGTATTAAAAGAAAAAGTTGATTTGCGAAAAAATAGAGTAGTTGGTGTTGGCACGACAGGTTCAGCAAGAAAGTTAATTGGTATAATTTTAAATGCTGATGTTGTAAAAAATGAAATAACTGCTCATGCTGTTGGTACTTTAAGTATTTATCCTGATGTTAAAACGATTCTTGAAATAGGGGGACAAGATTCTAAAATTATTATAATTCGTAATGGTGTAGTAGTAGATTATGCGATGAATACATTATGTGCGGCTGGAACGGGAGCTTTTTTATCCAGTCAAGCAACAAGATTAAAAATAGATGTAAAAGATATGGGTGATATCGCTCTTGGAAGTAAGAATCCAACTAATATTGCCGCACGTTGTACGGTATTTGCCGAAAGCGATTTAGTTCATAAAGCTCAAATAGGACATAAATTGGAAGATATAATTGCAGGTTTATGTAAAGCGGTTGTTAATAATTATTTGAATAATGTTGGAAAGGGAAAAAGAATAGAAAAACCAATTATCTTTCAGGGGGGAGTTAGTAAAAATAAAGGGGTTAAACATTTTTTTGAAGATGTTTTACAAGAAAATGTTATTGTTAATGAAAATTCTCATTTAATGGGGGCATTAGGAGTTGCAATATTAGCGAGTAAGAATAGTAAAAACAAAGTGTTTAATTTTAATATTGTCGATATTGATTTTGAAACAAGAGGTATAGAATGTAGTGGATGTCCTAATAATTGTGAAATAATTAACATATATAAAGATGGCAAAGTGATTGATTGTTTTGGTAATAGATGTGAAAATGGTGTCTCAAACTTGACAAAATAGGACTAAATGATTATAATATGGTTTATCTTTTTGAAAGGGAGATGAAAAAAATGAATGAAAGAGCATTTTGGCAAAGAATTGAAAGTATGTTAGGTAGCACATATGGAAAATATTATGCACATGTTTGTTATGATAATAATGAATGGCCTGATTTTTTTCAAAGTGAATTAAACGATGTTGAAAAGGAACAAATTAATAATCTTATTAGTGAATTACAACCTTTTATTAAAAGCGATATTGAAACGCCTTCAAAGAATGCTGAGGGAGATATAATACTAACTGTGTCAGATGATGGTTTTGAAAGATTTAAAGGTTATTGTTATCAATTAGGGTTAAGTAATGTTTGTGCATTGCGAGATTTTATTAAACAAGTAGTGCATGTTGATAATTTTGAAGATAATGCGCAAAATTATCATGATAATGATATTGGTAAAAAAGTTTTTATTGAAATGATGGCTCGTTTAGGTAAATTCTTAAATCCGATTGTGTTTGTTAAAGGGTTTACAAACAATAATGAATTAAATGTTGAAACAGATGAGTTGCGTTTAACTAAAAAACTTAAAAAATTAAGTGATACGAGGGTAAACGGAGAATTTGTAATGCCATCTTTCCATGGAAGGAGTAGACGATAATGAGTATAAATTTAGTATCAGATAAAACTTGTTATACTATGAAAAATATGCCTAATTTAACGGAACTTGGAGAAAAAATAAAACCTGAATTTTCTGATGATAAAGTTGGTAATTATGTTGTTTCTTCAGCATTAGCAATGGATAAAATTTATAGAAAATTTATGGAATTAGAAAAGTTTGCGAAAAGTATTCTTACAGAAAAAGAATTAAAGGTGTTTTTAAACTGTGTTGCTGAAAATGCTAAAAGCAATTATAATGCATTAGAAATGGCAATTAATATGCTTGCTATTATAAAAGAACATGGTATTTCATTAGAAGATATTGCCACATCAAATGATTATGCTGTTATTACAGATGGTAAAAGTGATTTAGATTCTGAGGTTTTTCTTGCGAAGTCAATTGTAGATGATGTTACATTAGTTGAACTTATTCCATCAAGAAAAAGAACTAGATAACTAATAAAATATATCTAATGTTAAAGACTAAATAAACAAGAAAATATATTAAAATAGATGATTTTGGTATTGTACTGAGATCATCTTTTTAAATTTTGTTTTATAGGTTGCATTTTATTAAACTAGCTCTTTTTCTATATATTGATAATTATTATATTTGATAAAAATATCTATTTGTTTTAAATTATTAATTGTATTACAATTAATAACAGTAATATTATAAGTAATATTATCAAGGTATGTTTTGTTATTAATAATATCATTTTTAATAATATTATTAATAACTTTTTCTTGTGAATAACTAAAAGTTATAGTAATATTTTGACATTTTATTAAATTAGTAAATGTTGTTAACTTTAATCCTTGTGAGACACTTTTACTATATGCTCTAGTTAAAGCTCCAACACCTAATTTAATCCCGCCAAAATATCTTACTACTATACATAATACATGATTTAAATTATTTTGTTCTAATACTTTAACAATGGGTACTCCAGCTGTATTATTGGGTTCTTTATCATCATTACTTTTTATATCATTATCTAATATATATCCATAACAGTAATGAGTTGCATTCTTATAATTATTTTTTGCCTCTGATAAATATTTAGTAATATCTTTAATACTATGTATTTTATATAAAAGACATATAAACTTAGAATTCTTAATAATAATAGTATTAGTAACATTATCTTTAATAGTTTTTATAATAATCACACTTTCATTTATATAATTCAAGTTTTATCTTATCAATATTATCTTGCATAATAGTTATATAATCTTGATTATTATTTTGTACTCCACCAGTAGTTGAATTCATTGTATTTATAGCTAACATTTCGACATTATAATTATCTATAATATTTTGAACAAATTCATTAGTAGTAATATCTCTTGTATAAATATATTTAATCGTACCATTGTTAATCATTTTTTTTACATCGCTAATAGTTTTATCACTAATATTATTATAATCTTCTAAAGATATTATTGTTAAACCATATTTTTCCAAGAATTTAAATACATCATTATCGACAACAATAGTATTATAGTTAGCATTTTTAACCATTAATTTTAATGTTGCATCTAATGAAGATAGTTTTAATTTTAATTCTTCGTAATTATCATCTATTTCTTTTATTAAATATGGGTTAGTTAAGTATTCATTAAAACCATTTTTAACATTTTGAACCATCATTAGATAATTGTAAGGATTTAACCATAATTCTTCAATAGAATTTGTATATTGCATTCCAAGTGCGACATCAATAATTTTTAAATTTTTATTTAAATTAATCATATCTACAGCATATTGTTTTTCTCTATCTTTACTATTAAAGACAAATAGATTACTTTCGCTATAATTTTTGAGTTCTTTATCGCTTAATTCATAGTTAGAAATATCAACTCCGTTAGGATAAATACTATGAATACGACAATTATTTCCATATAATGTTGATACAATATAGTTTAAGGGATATATTGTTGTATAAACGTCTATATCATCCATATCATCTCTTTTAAAACATCCTGATAAAGTAATAATACAAATTAATAATAATAATATTTTTTTCATTCTTTTCCTCCTTTTGGTACAGGGTCATATCCACTGCCACCCCACGGTGTACATCGCAATATTCTTTTTATACTTAAATATGTTCCTTTTATACATCCAAATCTTTCTATAGCTTCTAAAGCATAGTTTGAACATGTTGGATAATATCGACACATATTATGAAAATTACCAGGAATATTTTGATAAAATTTAATTAGTTTAAGTAGTATCTTTTTCATATATATCACGTTTATATAATACAATAAATAAACAAATTTGTAAATTTAATTAGGGAAATTTATAATAAGATGTTATAATGGTGTATAGATGAATGGAGGTAAAAATGAAAATATTAACTGATTTACATATCGATTATAATAATTTATCTTTATATAAACAAGCATTTACTCATAGTTCTTATAGCAATGAACATTCTAATAATCAAGATTATGAAAGATTAGAATTTTTAGGAGATGCTGTGTTAGAGTTAATAACTAGTGATTATTTATTTCATAATTTTGATTTAGAAGAAGGTGTTATGACGAAAATGCGTGCTAGTTATGTTTGTGAAAATGCTTTGTATAAGTACGCTACTGATTTAAATTTTAACGATTATATTTTGGTTGGTACTGGTGATGATGCTAGTAATGTAACTATTATGGCCGATGTGTTTGAAGCATTTATTGGCGCTATGTATTTAGATAAGGGATATTCTTTTACGAAAAATCAAATTATTAGTATTATTTCCCCCTATATAGAACAACATTATAATTTTTTAGAAGATTATAAATCTCAGTTACAAGAATTAGTACAAACTGTAAAAAAGAGTGTTAATTATGTAGTAGTCCGTGAATGTGGTCCGTCTCATGATAAGACGTTTACGGTTGAAGCGAAAGTAAATGGAATAGTTATGGGAAGAGGAACAGCTAAAAGTAAAAAAGCTGCCGAACAATTGGCTGCTAGAGTTGCATTAACTAAACAAGCTAAAATATAAGTGGATATATTATTAAACAAAGGATACCTGATATAGCACTGGCAAGAATGCGGGATATGAAAAAGTAAAAATATGATATATTAGTATCACTAATAATTGATAATACTTGCATATGTACTGATAATCCGCCAAATGATATTATCATACTAGCAAATATGCATTTTAACATCATACTTATATCTAGTGTACCTAATGCTTGTAATCCTTGAGTTATTTCTAATATACTTTTAATAAATACAGCTAATTCATTAGATATAGCAACTTTGTTTATAATAAGTGTTGATATTATTAAAAAACAGGTTAATATTCCTAAAATTAGAAATAAAGTGTTAATAGTATTGTTAATAGCATTTGCAAGTGTTGTTCCAAAACTTTGTGGTTGTTCATTTTTTAAAAAATGGATTTGACTATTGTTGGGACAAAAATCTCTAAACATAATTCCCACTACTATATTGCTTAAATAATGACTTAGCAGTATAACAATACCAGTTTTAGCATCTTTTAAAAAAAAGATAGACACAGTACTTAAGATAAAAAATGGATTAGAAAAGTGAGTAAAAGTTAATAACTTTGATGCGACTGATGAACTTATTATTTTCTCGTCATATAACATTTTAGTATTTTTGGCTCCTGATGGAAATCCAGATATAATACTTAATAGGAATACTATGGCTGTTTCGCCGTTTATTTTAAATACTTTGTTCATTATTTTGTCAAATATAGGACTTAAATACTTGGTTATATTATAATTGATTAATATTTCAGAAACTATAAAAAATGGAAAAAGTGCAGGAATTAGAGTCGTTATCCAAATGTTTAAGGAAAAACCTACAGTTTGGGCGACTAATTCTTTGTTAATAATAATGTCAATAGTAATTAATAGTGTAATAATGATTATAAATATGTTTTTTAACTTTTTCATATTATCACCTTATTAATTATATGTATTTTGACATAAATAAACCAGAAATTAGTAAAATTAAAAGAGGTGATATTTTGAATAAGGTTGTTGAAATATTCAAAAGAAATATAAAATTAATAATTGCATTTATAATAATAATTTTTCTTTTTAATTATCGTTTGCCATATAATGTTATGATGCCTGGTGGTCTTATTGATATATCAAATAGAGTTGTAGTAGATGGTGGTAATACAATTAATGGTAGTATGAATTTATTGTATGTAACTGAAACAAAAGCTAATATTCCGACATTATTACTTTCTTATATATTGGATAGTTGGGATTTAGAGTCAGTAGAAGAAGAAAAGATAAGTGATGAATCAGATGCGGAAATAATTAAAAGAAATAAAGCAATGCTTGATAATTCTATTCAAAATGCTATATTTGTAGCTTATGGGGCGGCGGGAAGAGATATAACTATCACTGGTAAAAAAAATATTGTTATAGGTTTGTTTGATGCTAATGATAGTAATTTACAAGTAGGTGATGAAATATTAAAAGCTAATGGAGTAGAAATAGATAATGTTGATAAACTTAGAGCTATTATTAATGAAAGTAATGTTGAAGATATTATTGAATTAGATGTAATACGTGATGAAAAAGAGATAAAAGTTAGTACAAAAGTGTTTGAAAATGATGGTATTAAACAAGTAGGTATGTTAGTTATTACTAATTATCAATATGAGTTAGATCCAGCTATTAGTTTAAAGTTTAGAAGTAGTGAAAGTGGAGCATCTGGTGGGTTAATGCTTGCTTTATCAATTTATGATATTATTGGAGATGAAGATATTGTTAAAGGAAGGAAAATTGCAGGAACAGGTGCGATTACCATGAGTGGTGCGGTAGAAGAAATAGGTGGTGTTAAGTATAAATTAATGGGTGCGGTTAGAAATAATGTTGATGTTGTTTTAGTTCCTGAGAGTAATTATGAGGAGTGTATACGATTAAAAGAAAAATATAAATATGATATTGAAATAGTTAGTGTTGCTACTTTTGATGATGCACTTAATTATTTGCAAAAATAATATATATATTAATTAAATAGGTACTTTTTTACCTGTTTTTTCATACATTAGAATGAGGGGTGATAATCTTGTCAGCGTATAAAGAAATTGTCACTAAAGCTGTTTTAGGTAAAGGTAAAAAGTATTATAAGAACACCTATTCTATGACAACTGAGGCAATCCCTACTACAGTGCTTGGTTGTTGGGTTATAAATCATCTGATTACCGTTGGTGATAACCTAATAAATTATAAGGGTTCATTAACTACATAAAATTATATGTAAAGTTGATTATAAAAGTAATAAACGAAATTAAAAAAATTCGAGTAAATAAACTTGAATTTTTTTTGACTCTTAATATTGTTTGAAAAATTAAATTGTAATTTTCAAAGTTTGTAAAACAAATAGTGTTAATGATATAATAATATCAATAGGAGTGAAAATATGGGAAAAATTTCTAATATTATTAGAATGTTAAATTATTTAAATACAGGAAATAAATATAGAGTTAAAGAATTAGCAGAAAAAATAGGTGTAACAGAACGAATGATTCGTTATTACAAATCTGAATTAGAACAAGCTGGCATTTCTATAGAAACGTTTATGGGACCTAATGGCGGTTATTATATTTTAAATACAAAAAATCAATATAATCATTTTAATAAGTATGATCTCGAATTGTTAGAAAGCGTCAAAGAATTATTAGAGAAAATACAATACGATAATATAGATAAATTTAAAAATATAATTGAAAAAATTATTTTTGCAAAAGATACGGAAGAAGAAAAAAGTAAATATTTTGTAGAAAACAGAGAAAAAGATAAATCAGTTGTTTACTCTTTATTAAACGATGCAATTTTAAAAAAAGCATCTTTAAAGATATTGTATAAAAACTTAAATCAAAATTGGCAAGAAAGAATTATCCATCCTATTTATATATTTAATTATAATAATAAATACTACATTACTGCTTTTTGTGAACTAAGAAATGATATTAGACACTTTGAAATAGATAGAATAAAAATAAATGAAAAATAATATAGACACAATATTTCCTATACTTATGTTATAATATTCATATATGAGGTGATTAACTATGATCAATAATAAAATATTTATTGACTTTGATGGAGTAATTTTTGATACTGAAAAAAGAGTTGTTGATATGAAATAACAAAATCCAAATATTGAATGGGATGAATTTTTTGAAAAATTAAATTGGTTTCAACTATTAGAAGAAGCAAAAGTTATAAATAATGCAATTGAATATATTATAAAAGGTCAAGAAAAAGGGAAACAACTTGCTATTTTAACTAAAATACATACTTTACTAGAAATGCAAGCAAAAGTTAGTGCCCTTAGAAGTAGAAAAGTAGAAGTTCCAATTTTATTTGTTCCTCCACATATAAAGAAGAGTCAAATATATTTGCCTGGTAACGGTGAAATACTAGTGGACGATAGTATTAAAAATATTGTTGATTGGGAGCAAAAAGGTGGTAATGGAATATATTTTAGTGAAGAATTAGAAGCTCCAACAAAAGTCCGCAAAATTAAAAGCTTAAAGGAAATTATATAAGGTATTTTATGGTGAATGAAGAATTAGAAAAAAACTATGAAAAAGCATTAGAACAGAAATATAATGCAGTATGCTTTGATATAGATGGAACATTAACTGAAGATAATTCTAGCAAAATAGATTATCGCATTTTACCATTACTAGCTAACATATTAAAGAGAAATATTCCAATAGTTTTTATCACGGGTAGAGGTGAAACTGGATTAAATGATATGTTAAATGATATTGTTTATGATTTGAAGAATAAATATAATGTTACAGATAAACAATTGTTAAAAATGTTTGCTTTAACAAATGATGGGGCAAGAATTTTTATGACAAGCAATAACAGCAAACAACTATTTAATGTTAATAAATATATATCTTCAAACGATGATTTAGCAAAGATGAAGAAATTAAACGAAATAATTATTAATCTATTAAATTCAACTGCTTTAGATGAATATTGTAAAATTACTTATTCTCTAAATTCTGTAACTAATGATATATTAAATATAAGAATAAAAATTCTGACAGATAATAAAGAAATTAATAATGAAATAGTGAAAATGATTAATACTCTATTAACAGAGTCAAATAATTTAAACTTAACGACAGGAATATATAATGGGAATCAAATTTTACAGATTGGTACTGCAACAAAGGATAAAGCAATAAAAATTGCTGAAAGAATAATAGGAATCCCAGAAAATTCAATGTTAAGAATAGGTGATTGTGGAGATGAAAACGGCAATGATTATTCAATGTTAGATTGTCCTCAAGGATTTAGTGTGGATAGAACAAGCGGAAAAAAAGATAGATGTTTTCCAGTTATTAAAAACAGAGAAATTATATCAGGCGTAGATGGAACAATACATTTATTAAAAAAGGCAAAACTATTGCCAACAATTTGTTTGGAGCACGCAGTACAATATGAGTATGCAAGAAAATATGCAATGATAGAGCAAAAAATAAATCAAGATAAAAAAGATAGATTATATTATTTTAATAATCAGATTAATAATAAATTTTTTACAACTGGAGGAATTGACAGTATTTTTGATAAATCAAGTGGAAGCATAAAAATACCAATGTATGAATGGATTAATATACCTGATGATAATCTATTAAAACAATTGTGGTTGTCAAATAATAATTCGAATTTATATTATTCAATGTTTGATAATGAAAGTTTATTGTTAAGGGGTTCGGGGATATATTATTATTTTTTAGCTCAAAGAACACATGATGAAAATACTAAAAAAGATATAACATCAAAAGATATGATATATGAATGGCTAGATAATAACACAGAATTTTTTAATAGATCTTTAAATTCAATTAATGGTGTTTCAAATATAAATGATATAAATAATACCAAAATGATTTTGGGAATACTGGATAATATCAGAAATACATTATTAATTATGTTAAATCAAAAAATAATGAATTTAGATGCGGAAAAAAATATAATAATGAATTTGGAAACTATAAATAATGATTCATTAATTCATAAATTATACAGTAATCTGATAAGTGTTGCGAAATTAATGGGAAATATTTCGTTTAAAGAAAATTATCAAATTACCAATGCCGAAACATCAAGTATAATTAAAAATACAATATTACTTATAGATTATTTTAGAAATGAATTTAACAATCTTCCAACTAAAGATAATTATTCTAAAGATTTTAGAGCTTATAGAGAAATTGACAATTTTGCCGAAAACTATATTGCATGTAATCTAACATTACAAAATGATGACTATCATTCTGATAAAGGATTTTGCGGTTTGTGTTATGGAGGTTTAGAGTTACCAATTATAATGAAATCGTTGGATCCTAAGATAAGCGATATATCAGTTTTAAAATTTAATAATAATGTAACTGGCTATGCAAAAAAACAATCTGTTGAATTGAGATTCTTTGATATTTTTAAATCAGGTGGAATTGAAGTATTTGGAATTGATAAAGAAAAAGAATATATGATACTAGATGATAATTTGCTAACTGGTAAAACTATGCAACTAGCTATAACAACATTTTATGATCTAGGAATTGATGTCAATAAAATAATGGTGGTAAGGTATCCAGGAATAAATCGAATAAGTCAAATGTTTATGCCTAATCATGGTGCTGTTGATTACAAACAATTTTTTAACTTTATAGAAGGATTGTTGTTTCCAAGTCCATATAGTTGGAGAGATTCTTATAGTACGGATCCATATGAAGATTCATTAGGGACTTTTGACTTAAATAGAAGAAAGATATTAGAATGTTTAGTAAAAAATGGAGATTTTTCTAATAAGAGTGAAGTGGTATATGTAAGAAGAATGGTAAAAAATGAGAAAGAAAGAGGTATTACATATGCAAAAAAAATATAGTCACATATCTACAGGACAAGGTTCTATAATGAATTACATAGTTTATTATCCAGAAATACTGAAAGATGGCTTACCATTACTATTATTCTTACACGGAATAGGTGAAAGAGGTAGTAAAATAGAAGATATCGAAAAATACGCTTTACCAAAATACATGAATAAATTTGATATACCTTATATTGTGGTTGCTCCACAATGTAGTGAATCCAACTTTTGGGATTATCACATAAGAGATGTTGAAATAATTTTAAAAGAAGTTTATAAAGAATATAAGTACAATAAAAAAAGAGTATGTATTTTAGGGAGTAGTATGGGAGCATTTGGTGCTTGGAATTACTTAATATCAAGACCTAATTTATTTAAAGGAATTGTATCAGTTTCTGGGGGTATCATGTTAGCAATACCTACTACTTTAGAAAATATAAAAGATAAAAAAATATTGATTTATCACGGTGATCAAGATGATGTTGTAAGTGTTGAAAATAGTTATCAAGCCTATAATGCACTAAAAAAGATGGGGGTTAGTAATATTGAATTAAAAATAGTAGAGAATGATAATCATTATTTAACATCACATGCTTTTAAGGATAAATATTTATATGATTGGTTAGAAAAAAAAAATATAAGGAGTTGAAGTATGAAAATAATTAGTGTTGGAGATTTAGTTACAGATTTTTATTATAAAAATGGCAAATTAGTAGGAGTAAACGGAGGGATGACATCACATAATATAATTGCTAATATTACAAAACTTGGTTTCGAGTGTTCTGTTTATGGTGTATGTGGTAATGACTGTGCAGGAAATATTGCTTTACTTAGTTTAAAAGACATCGGTGTAGATACTAGTAATATAAATGTTATAAACGATTTGAATACAAGATGTTTTCATGTATCATACTCGGATGACTTAGGTAATTTAGTATTTCAATCAAAAAAAAGATGTCCTATTTGTGGTGGAAAAAAATGGTATGATGAAAGTAGAATAGATCCAGCTGAAATATTGAAAAAAATAAGTGAAGATGATATTTTGGTATTTGATAATTTAAATAGTAAAAATCAAGTTATTATTGATAAATGTGACAATAGAAAAATGTTGGATTTAGGTCAATATTTTGAACTTGATAATTATAATAATGAAGAGATCGTTAAAAAGATACAAAATAAATTTGACTTGATTAATTTAAATGAACGAGTTGAAAAATATCTGAAAAATAGATTTTGTCTAAAGTCGTTAGAAGATATATATAATCTTTTACAACCAAATATGATAATTGTTACTAGGGGAACTAAAGGAACTGATTTTGTATTTGACAATAAAATAGTAAGTAAAAAATTAGAAAATCCAGCTAAGGAAGTTGATTCTACTGGTGCTGGGGATGCTTTCTTTTCCATGTTTATTAGTGAATATATAAAAAATAATTATTTAATAAATAATGATTTTATAGATTCGACATTCGAAAGAGCAACAAAGCTTACTAAAAAAGTTGTCATGAAATTTGGAGCTAGAGGTCACATCCAAAATTTATATAAGATTAAAAAATATAAAGATAACTGTACTTGTAATGAATTTGAAATTGTAAAAAGAAAGCAAATCAAAAGATGTAATATAAATGTAAATAACTTAGAAAAACGCATAATTAATGCCGTTAATAGCAATGCTTATGATAAATTATTAAAAATAAATTTTGAAAGTATAAATAATGCAGTTTTTGTTGGTTCAGGAGGATCTTTTGCAGGTGCAAAGTTTTCATCAAAAGTTATTAATAATTTATACGGAATAAATACAAGTAGTATATATCCTAGGGATATTTATTATAGAAATAATAAAAAAATAGAGCTTGTATTTTTGTTTAGTTATTCAGGAACAACAAACGATTTATTGATTTCTACACATTTGATTGATAATAAAAATAAATATATTATAACAAAGGGAGAATTACAAACAGTAGTGACTAAGACAGGAATATCAAAAAGTAATATTATTTCATATAGAACAGGTACTAATAAAGGAAAAGAAAGAGGTTTTTTATCTTTTGAAGGAGCTCTAGCACCAGCTAGTATATTTTTGAAATTATATTTTGAAAAAAATAAAAAAGATAATATAATGGATTTTATTAAAGAGTCTGTTAATTATTGGAAAAGTTATTTTGATAAATATTTTAACAAAAATAAAAAAGTACTTAAAAGTTTTTTAAATCCTGGAAGTATGTTTAATATTTTCACAGGAGACTTTACTGAATCTGCATGTTCTGATTTAGAAAGTAAAATAGTAGAATCAGGAATTTATAATTGTATAATTCACGAAAAAAAGAATTTCTCTCATGGAAGATTTATTAATTATGAACATTTAAGTCAAAATAAAAATATTTATTTTAAACAAAAAAATTCAAGTTTATATGAAGAACAATTATTGAAATATCTCTCAAATGATAATAATTTAATCATAGAAAGTCAATATGATGGAATACTTTGTGAATATGATTTGTTGATTTCATCTCAATATTTAATATATTATATATCCAATTTTCTTGATATAGATATTTCAAAACCTACATATTCTGAAAATGCAATGAAAATATATTTTTATAAAGGAGAACTTTAGGGGACTAAAAATAGTCCTTTTAATATTAATAAACTTATATATAAAGCATATATTTTAATATGTTAAAGGGGAAATATATGTGAATAAGCAATTAAATATAAATGTATTTTACAAAGAAAATGGGGAAACCATAATAGATGTCTTAAGGAAAGATTTTAATGATTTTTTAAGTGATTATATAAAAAAAGTATTAAAATAGCAAAATTTTGGATTCAAATTGGCTTAAAAGCACAGTATAATAAAAATGCATGATGATTTTATTGAAAGTCAATGAATCCTCC
>JAUNSN010000011.1:21922-34364 GCA_030539175.1 bacterium
TGGTTCTTTATTAAAACAATATAATTCTAATGAGATAGCAAAGTATATTAGACTATCACTCGCAGATGAGGTCAAACAAAATGATGAAAGTAGAGGTATTGCGAGTCAAAGAAAACATGGAGATGAAAGTGAAAGTGTTACTAACCAAAGAAGATTGATGAACGAATTTATTACTAGAAATGGTAATTATGGTGAAAAATGTAGAGAATTTATTGATGATGGTGTAAGTGGTACCAACTTTGATAGACCTGGATGGAAAGAACTTCAAGAAGAAATGGAAAACGGGAATATTAAAGTAGTTATTACAAAAAGTTTATCAAGATTAGGAAGAAGTAATTTTGAATGTAGTTATTATTTAGACTGCTATTTTCCAGAAAATAATATAAGATATATAGCTTTGCAAGAACAAATAGATACTGGAAATTCTGAAAACTCAAATAATGAATATGCAGCACTTAATAATTTTATAAATGAGAAATATTCACGTGATTTATCTAAAAATATTAGAAGAGTATATAAAATTAAGCAATTTGCTGGGGAATATATGGGTGGAAAACCTGTGTTTGGATATATAAAGGATCCAAATAATAAACATCAGTTAATTGTTGATGAAGAGGCAGCAAAGATTGTTAGAAAAGTATTTGATTTATATTTAGAATTGAAATCTCAAAGTGCTGTAATGAAAGCATTAAGTGATGACAAAATTCCTATTCCAGAAGTCTATAAACAAACACGTAGAGGATTAAAAGCAAAATTCCCTTATGAATGGAATTATCATACTATAAGAAATATGTTAAGAAATAGAATGTATATAGGTGATATGGTTCAAAATGTTCATACGAAAAAAAGTTTTAGGGAAAAAAAGATGATAAAAACAGATAAAGATGATTGGATTATAGTCGAAGGAACACATGAACCTATTATTGAAAAAGATGTTTATGAAAGAGTACAAAATTTACTTGATGCAAATTATAGACAACCAACTAAAGAAATCATTCGGACATTTAAAGGGTTAATGTATTGTAAAGAATGCGGACATAAAATAGGAGTAGGGAATCCTAAAAGAGATAATAGACCAATAGAAAAACAATATGTTTATACTTATTGCAATTTTTATAGAAAAAATAGTGCTTATAATAAATGTACACCACATACTATGAATTACAATAATTTAGAAAGTCAGTTGTTAGATATAATATCAGATGTATGTAATAAATACATAAAAATAATAGGATACGGAGATATTATAGAAAAAAGAAAAAAAACTCTTTCAACTTATACTGATACTTTAGAAAAAAAAGTAGGTAAATTAGAAATTGATATAAAAAGCATAGACTTAAAAATAGAAAAATTATATATGGATAGATTAGATGATATAATCACACCAGATACTTATAAAAAATTAACAGATAAATTTGAAGAACAAAAAAAATCAAAACAAAAAAAGATAGATGAGCTTAAGAAATCCATAGAAGAATACAAGGAAAATAATTCTATTGAGGATTTATTAGAAACAAGTAGAATTGTTAAGGAATATTTAAAAACAAGAAAAAATCCACCACGAGAATTAATACTCAAAATAGTTGATAGAATAGAGATTCATCAAGATAAAACGGTTGATTTATATTTTAAATTAAAACAACTAAATCAGGTTGTTTAAAAAAAATCAAAAAGTTATCACCAAAAACCATCACACATCAATTTGACGGAAGCGAACAAGATGGAAAGATAATTATAACTGGTAGTTTTGATGTTAATATTTGGTATTCTTATGATAATGATACTAAAACAACAGTTTTGAATAAGACAGTTGATTATAAGGAGACTGTTAGTGTTAATCAAAGATATTCAACAGATTCACGAAATAAGGACATCATAGTTAGAAGTTTAAAACAACCAAATTGTGTTAATGTTAATATTGTTAATGGTATTATTGAATTTGATATTGAAAAAGAACTTGGAGTAGAAATAGTGGGTGATACTAAAGTAAAAATTGCTATTGAAGAAGACGAAGAACCGTGGGATATTATAGCAGATGATGAATATACTGATGAAATTGATAAAGAAATATCAGAAAATATAAAAGAAGATTTTATTCAGGGTGAATAAATCTTCTTTTTGTTGATTTTATACTAAAAATTTGCTATAATGTTTGTGTTGATATGGGGTCGTTATTGGAATCGACAAAAATAGTAAGAATATAAATTGCAAGCCGTAAGTCGTGCGTTAAAGACACAAAATAATAACTGGAAACAGTAAAACAAACTACGCTCCAGTTTATGCCTAACTTGGTATAAACAGCGTGTTCTACAATTGCTTTGCTTACGGGTAATTGCTAGGACTCATTTTAGTAAGCTATGCTACTATATTGTTTAGGTATAGTAGGAGAATTTTTACTAAACTAGTTAACTTAAACATTGTTAGTTTTGTTTATGTTAATGAAATTTAATAACTAACTAAGCTTGTAGAAGTTTATATTACTTTATTTTTGGACAGGGGTTCAACTCCCCTCGACTCCACCAAATGAGAAATTCATCTGAACTTTTATAGTTTTGACTTAATATATAAGTATCAGTTTCTATTAAGAAGTTGGTATTTTAGTTTATGTAGAAAAAAGCCTTAAAAATAAGACTTTACTATTAAGATTATTCTACATAATTTTAGTTATGCAAATGAAATAAAATTATCAATTGCTTTAAAATAAAGTATAAAGATATTGTATAAGATATAGATTCTTTTAATATTAAGATATAGCATTTATATCTTTTTTCTTCTTTTGATTCATATATTTTAAAAGGTGAGGATATGAAGAAATGGTTATGTTTAATATTGTTATGTTTTATACCTATAAAGGTATTTGCTGTTAGTTTAGATGGTGCAACAAGTGTTATACTTATGGATATGGATACTACTAGAGTATTGCTTTTTAAAAAATGTTCATACTGTTAGGAGTGTAGCTTCTATTTCAAAGATTATGACTATATGAGTATTAAATCAGAAAACAAAAGGTTATGTAATCAATATTTAAAATTTAAAATATATGTGAATCACACTAATTTGAAATAATTTATATTATATGTTAAAATAAATTTACTTTTGTAGTTAGCGAGGGGAATTTTATGGAAGAAATAAAAAATGTAGAAAAAATATTGGTTGATAATATAATTGATAGAAATCAAAATCATTTTAATATAACTGCGTTAGAATATTTTGGAACAAAAATTACATATAAGGAATTTTTTAAACTTATAGAGTTATATGCAAAATCTTTTCAAAATTTAGGAATTAAAAATGGCGATGTCGTTACTTTATGTTTAGCGGGAACTCCAGATGCAGTTATTACATTTTATGCTTTGAATAAATTAGGAGCAGTTGCTAATTTTGTTAATCCAAATTATTTCAAAATTAATAGTAAAAAATATATGGATGGTACAGGTTCTACTGTTTTATTTATATTAGATAGGTTTTATGATAAATTAAAAGATTCAATATCAGAAACTAAAACAAATAAAATAATTTTATCTTCATTATCTTCATATGCATCAGTTTTTAATAAATTTAAGTTAGATAAAAATTTTTTTAAAACAATAAATAAAAACAAAATAATAAAAGGTATAGAATATTTTGATTTAGATTCATTTTTAGTTTGTGGTAAAAACAATAATAATATTTTAAAGTCAGTTCCTTATGAAAAAAACAAAGATGTAGGTATTTTTTATACAAGTGGAACAACAGGTGATCCTAAGGGAGTTTTAGTCACTAATGATGGATTTAACAATATGATAACAATGTATGATGTTTTAAATGGTATGGATAGAGTTGCTGGTGATAGAAATTTAGTTGTTATACCACCAATGTATGAAACAGGAATTTCTCATGGAATTAATGCTCCATTTGCGTTTGGATGCACTAATATTTTACAGCCAATTTATGATAAGTATACATTTGCAAATGATTTAAAAAAGTATAAACCTAATACGGTTACTGCTGCTGGGTCACATTATGCTACTGCAATAGAAAGTAATTTAAAAAGAGGAGATTTAGAGAGTTTAAGATATCCATGTACAGGTGGAGAAGCATTAACAAAAGAATTTGCAAGGGAAATTTCTGAAAAATTAATGTATTTTGGTGCAAAAAATCCTCTTATTATTGGATATGGTGCTAGTGAATTTGGTTGTATGGTAATGATAAATCAGTATTTAAAAAATAGAACTAATGAATCTGGTTATACAATGCCTTTTGTAGAAGCTAGAATTGTAGATACGATTACAGGTAAAGAGTTAGGAGCAAATGAACGTGGAGAAGTACAAGTAAGAACACCTGCAATGATGAAATCTTATTATAAAATGCCAGAAAAAACATTAGAAATTTTTTGTGTTGATGAAAATGGTAAAAAATGGGCTAAAACAGGAGATTATGGTTTGAAAAATGAAAATGGCGTTTATGAAGTTTTTGGTAGAATAACTGATTCTTTTATAAACGAAAAAGGAGAGTCTGTTTATTTGTTCGAATATGAGCAATTAATAGCTAGACACCCTGCTGTTTTAGAATGTGAAGCAGTTGCTATAACAATAGATAATAAAAAAGTACCCGTTATTCATTTAGTATTAAAAAAGGATTATAAGAATAAAAGTGAAGAAGTATTAAGGGAAATTTACAATTTATTATTAAAAGAAAAATCAGAATATATGCCTTACTGTTTTAAAATAAGAGATGGATTTAATACAAGTCCGATAAGTGGTAAAAGAGATTATTTGTCGTTATTATATGAAACAAATGGATTTATTAATATTGATAATAAAGGTCAAATAATTAACATAAATATTGATACAAACGAATCCAAACAATTAGATGGAATTGCCAAATCAAAAAAATTAAAATTAAATTTATAATATTATTTACGTTGTATAAAAAAAATATATATGCTATTGCATACTATATAAAAATGGAGGGAGACAATATGGCGTTACAAAGAGGTATTGTTGAATTAGAAAATTATAATAAAAAATGGAAAGAAGATTATGAAAGTGAGAAGAAATTATTAGAAGATGTATTGGGTGATAAAATCATTGAAATCCATCACATTGGAAGTACATCTATTGATGGATTAATGGCGAAACCAGTTATTGACATTTTAATAGTTATTAAAAGTCTTAATGAAATAAATCAAATTGAAGAAATATTAAAAGATTACGATTATGAAAACAGAGGACAACAAGTAGTTAGTGATAGATTTTTTTTTGCAAAAGGACCAGAAATTGCTAGAAGTCATTATATACATTTTACTGAGCCAAATAGTAATACATATTATAATCAAGTATATTTTAAAAGGTATTTAATTGAACACCCAGAATATATAAAGAAATATTGTGATTTAAAACAAGTGTTGGCTGAAAAATATGCTGATGAAAGACCAAAATATACTCAGGGTAAAAATGAATTTATAACTGAAGTAATTAGATTGGCTAAAGAGGAATATAATGATTAAAGTAGTTTCTTTTGATATTGGTGGAACATTAATAAAGAACTCTGAAAATTCTAATAGTAAAAATTATGATTTAAAAAATTTAGCAGAATTAATTGGATCACCATATGAACAAGTGAGGGAAGTATATAAAACTGTATTTCAAAAAACTAACGGAACATTTGAATTCTTAGTAGAAACATTTTGTAATATGCTAATTTATCAGATATTTTAAAATATTTAGATTAAAATATTTGATATTACAAATTTATGGGTAAAAAGAAATGAATAGAGAAGAAGTTTTTTCGTACAAAAAAATTTCTTCTCTATTCATTTGCTTTGTCTATCATCATCTGTCTGTTTCTTTTTTGTTTGTCTGCATATTTTTGAGAAAAATACACCATTTGCTTTAAAATAAAGTATAAAGATATTGTATAAGATATAGATTATTTTAATATTAAGATATAGCATTTATATCTTTTTTCTTCTTTTGATTCATATATTTTAAAAGGTGAGGATATGAAGAAATGGTTATGTTTAATATTGTTATGTTTTATACCTATAAAGGTATTTGCTGTTAGTTTAGATGGTGCAACAAGTGTTATACTTATGGATATGGATACTACTAGAGTATTGCTTTCTAAAAATGTTCATACTGTTAGGAGTGTAGCTTCTATTTCAAAAATTATGACTACATAGTAATTAATCAAGAATATATAAGAAATACAACTAATATATGTCATGCAAAATATAATGTTTCTTATACAGTTAGTTTAAATATAGTTACACCTTTTTAATAATCAAACACTGCAATTGCAAGTGTTTTTTTATGAAAGGAAGGTTTAAATGTCAGTATTTAAAATAGAAAAAACAAAAGACTTTACAGTGATGAGCAATTATCATTTACGAGATAAATCTCTAACATATAAGGCAAAAGGATTATTGTCATTTATGTTAAGTTTGCCAGAAGATTGGGACTATTCTTTAGCAGGTTTAACAGCAATTAGTAAAGAGAGTAGAGATGGGATCAGAAGTATTTTAAAAGAGTTACAAACATATCATTATTTAGAAATAGAAAAGGTTAGAGGTGATAAAGGATATTTTGAATATAATTATTTGATTTATGAAAAGCCACATTTTATTGAAGTTGATAATGAAAAAATAAATCCAGATATGCAAATTCCACACCTGGATAATCCAAATATGGAAATACCTACACAAATAAATACTAATAAACAAATAGATAAAGGAGATAAAACAAAATCTTCTTTTTTTGTTGCTGAAGAACACAATTCATTGACATTAAATTTAATTAATAGAGGGTATTTAAATGAAGATGATATTCAAATTTATTATTATGATAAGATGTATGAGAATTTATTAGATGAAGAAAACTCTTATAAAGATTTATTAATTATATCTGATTATGTTGTTAACAAAGTCAATAATAACGATTTTAAAGATGAAGAGGGGAATTATATTAGGAATAAGTTTGGATACTTAAAAGAAGCAATAAATGCCAATATACGAAGAATGAATATTGATTTTGATAATTTATGGGGAATTGATGATAATTTTGAAAAATTAAAATCTTGTTTATAGCTGATGGTATAATATATTCATAAATTTATAGCAATAACAAAGAAAGAATGTGATTTAATGACCATTGAACAAATAATAAATAAATTAAAAAATGATAATAGTGTGAGTTTTAAATTATATAGTTTAATTTATAAAATAAAATATAAAAATAATAAATATTACATTTCAAGTAGTACAAGTTATAATCGTATTAGTTCATTTAATTCTATTGATGAGTTATTGGATAATTATTTAATGTATAACGAAACTATTATACAAAATGAAAATAGAATTGTGAAAATAAAACAATAATTAAAGAAACAAATGTAATAAATTGATAAAAACAAAGCATTAATTCTAATATTCCCCACAAAAGCATTCTGAATTCATTGACAAATTTGAAAAAAAGTGGTAGTATTAAATAGAATTTTTATAAATATTATTGTTTTTTTTTTTGTAAAAATTGTTTGGTGGAGGAGGACTTATTTTAAGTTCTCCATTTTTGTAATTTGGAGGTATAAAAATGAAAATATTAATAACAGGTGGTTGTGGATTTTTAGGGAGTAACATGGTAAAAAAAATATTTAATGAAACTTCTGATAAAATTGTTGTAGTAGATAATTTAAGTACGGGGTTTAAAAGTAATATTGAACCATTACTATGTGAAAGAGTAGAATTTTATGAACTGGATATATGTAATTCAGATATTATAAATTGTATTAAAGATTGGGAAATAGATTATATTTATAATTTTGCGTGTCCTGCATCACCTAAATATTATCTCAAACATCCGATTGAAACATGGGAGTCAAGTGTTTTTGGTATAAAAAATTTACTTGATGCAATAAAAGGTACAAATATTAAATTGTTTCATTCTTCAACATCAGAAGTTTATGGAGATGCACAAACCATTCCCCAAAATGAAGAGTATTGGGGTAATGTTAATCCTATTGGTGTAAGAGCATGCTATGATGAAGGAAAGAGAGCAGCAGAAGCTTTAATCTATGATTACATTAGAGAATATAATATCGATGTTAGAGTTGCTAGATTATTTAATACATATGGTCCAAATATGAGTATAGAAGATGGTAGAATTATTTCTAACTTTGTAACACAAGCATTAACTGGTAAAAATATTACAGTGCATGGCAATGGTATGCAAACTAGAAGTTTTTGCTATGTGGATGATACTATCAATGCAATATATAAGTTAATGCATTTAGAAAAAAATCCAAAAAAACCTGTTAATATTGGAAACCCTCAAGAAAAAACAGTTAAAGAAGTTGCCTTGTATGTAAAAGATGTACTAAAGTCAAATTCAGAAATAGTATATTGTGAAAAAATGAGTGATGATCCTCAAAAAAGACGACCTAATATTGAAAGAGCAAAACAACTTTTAGATTGGGAACCTATGATTAGTTATGATGCTGGAATGAAAAAAACAATTATATATTTTAGTGATAAATTAAAATAGAGTATGGGGGAATAATATGAGAATTGCTATTGCAGGTACAGGATATGTAGGTTTAGTTACAGGAGTTTGTTTAGCAAATATAGGTCATAATGTTATTTGCGTTGATAATGATGAAGAAAAAATAGAACTTTTAAAAAACGGAAAAACTCCTATATACGAAAAAGATTTACTTGAATTAATGAATAAAAACAATGATAAATTAGAATATACAACAGACTATAAATATGCATACGGACAAGTTGAATTGATTTTTATAGGTGTTGGTACACCAGAAACAGCCGATGGAACGGCAAACTTAGAATATGTTTACAATGTTGCTGATCAAATAGTAGACTCCATAAAGAATAATTGTATAATAGTAATAAAATCAACTGTTCCAATTGGAACTAATGAAAAAGTTGAAAAATATATAAATCAAAGACTGAATTTTAAATATGATGTTAAGGTTGTAAGCAACCCTGAATTTTTATCACAAGGTACTGCTGTAAATGATACCTTGTACGCATCAAGAATTGTTGTTGGAACTAATGATGAATATGCAATAAAAATAATGGAAAAATTATATGAACCTTTAACTAAATCTCCATATAACGTTCCATATTTGTTAATGGATAGAAAAAGTGCTGAAATGGTAAAATATGCTTCAAATGATTTTTTGGCATTAAAGATTTCCTATATCAACGAAATTGCAAATTTTTGTGAAAAAATTGGTGCTAACATAGATAATGTTACAAAAGGAATGAAATTTGATTCACGAATAGGAGACAAATTTTTAAATGCTGGAATTGGTTATGGTGGCTCTTGTTTCCCTAAAGATACAAAAGCTTTATATAATATGGGTAAAAAACATAATTTACAATTAAAAACAGTAGGTGCTTGTATTGAAGTAAATGAAAGCCAAAAAACTAAATTATTTTTTAAATTGAAAAAATATTTTAATAATAACATTTATGGAAAAAAAGTTGCAGTTTTAGGATTAACTTTTAAACCTAATACTGATGATTTACGTGATTCTCCTTCAATTGAAAATATTATTTTATTACTTGAAGCAGGAGCAATTGTGAATGCATATGATCCAATTGTAAATGATAAGTGTTATGATATTTTGAAAAAAAAGTTAAAGAATTCACAATTGCTTGATAATTTTAAATATTGTTCATCAATTGATTCTTGTATTTCAAATGTCGATTGTGTTTTGATTTTTACCGAATGGGATGAAATAAAAAAATATAATGTTGAAAATTATGAAAAACTAATGTTAGAACCACTAATTTTTGATGGAAGAAATTGTTATGATATTGAAAAATTTAAAGGTAAAAAAATTAAGTATTTTTCAATAGGAAGATAGGATTTAAGGAGGAGTTATGATTTATATAGAGAGTTTAGAATTACATGTTTCAAATCATTGTAATTTATCGTGTAGAGGTTGTAGTCATTTAACGCCATTAGAATCCCCATGCTTTATTGATTTAAATACAACTTTGGCAAGTCTTAAAATATTAAAGGAATATGTTCATTGTAAGGTAATAAGGCTTTTAGGCGGAGAACCAACACTTAATCCTAATTTATATAAAATTGTTGATGAGATAAAAAAAATAGGGATTGCAGATGAGATTTCTATTCCAACTAATGGTATATTATTACATAAAATTTCAGATGATATTTTAAAAAATGTAAATATGATTGAAATATCTAATTATAATTATTCTTCAGTTAAAACTAATGAAATAATAAATTGGAGTAAAACAATAAAGAAAAAATATAAACATTTAAAAATAATTATTTATATGTATCAATATTTTAGAGAACCTTATTCATATATAAAAAACACTGACACTATACAAGTTCAAAAAATATACAAATCATGTATAGTTGCTCAAAAATGGCAATGTTTTAATGTTTATGAAGATTATATATTTAAATGTCCTGAAGCAATGGCTTTGTCAAAAAATATAGAAAATGAAAGTTTTAGTAAAAATGGTGTAAAGATTATTAATTCTAAAAAATTTGAAGATGAGTTAAAAAAATATTTATTTAATGAAAAAAGTTTAAGTGCCTGTCAATATTGTTTGGGAACAACTGGAAAACTGTTCCCAATTGAACAGACAACTAAAGAGAAATACAAAAAATATGCAAATCTTCCAATGAAAGATTTGATTGATAATCAGTTTTTAGAGGAATGTTTAAAAAATGATATAGGTGATTTAAAAACAGTAAGAGAGGTTATAGAAATATAAAAGGAGTGATATTTATGGATAGATATATTGAAGTAGATGGAAAGAATGCAAAAGAATGTGTAGAAAACTATAATATTTTGTGTTGTAAATTAAGAAATTCAAGAATAAAATCTAAACAATTGGGAATTATGGAATTTTTGATGCTTATGTATGATCAAAATGTTTTATTTATTAAAAACGGTCCTTTAGGAGATGTTAAGGGGTTAGTGTCATTCTTAATAAATAAAGATAACTGGGAAACTGTTATTAGTCGTTTAAATTATCTTGGATATTTTAATGAGTTTTATTCTTTGAATTTTGATGATGTAAATTCAATTAATAATACAGATATAGAAACTATTAATCCTTTAGTATGGAAAGGAATGAATTTTTCTATTAATCAATTATTAATGCAGGATGAAAACATATATGAAAATCAATCTCCTCACAATAGAGATTTTAGAATTATTTCTTATGATGGAACGGAAAAAGATCTAAAAGGTTATAGAGGAGATGGAACAGAACTTGGTAGAAGAGCTTTACCAGTAGAAGATGCAAGATGTTTAGTGAATCTATCAATGCCATTTTCTGAAAAGAAAATTATTGAACCTTTTGCAGGTGGCGGTGGGATTATATATATGTACAAATATATTAATCCAGATGTTGATATAACTAGTATTGACATAGATGCAACTTTAAAACCAGGGTTAGAGTATTATGGAGCAAGGCACATTGTTGGAGATTCGGCTAGTGTTCATCTCAACGATACGTATGATGCTATTGTGACAGAAGTTCCATTTAGTTTAAATGCTACTCCTAAAATTATTGATACAATAGAAAACTTATATGATAATTTAACCGAAAAAGGAATTGTTGTTTTAATGTGTGGGGAAGATCAAAGTGAACCAATTTCTCAATGTTTAAGTCAGAGTTTAAATAGTAATAAGATTTTTTCTAAAAAATTAAATAGAAAAGGAACTGATGTTGTAATCCAGATGTGGACTAAAAATTTTGAATTGCATAAGGAATTAGATAGTACAACTGATGTAGTTTCAAAAACTTTTTAGGTATTGTATGAAGAATAGAATAGATAAAGAAATTGTTGCACGAGGATTTGTTCCATCAAGATCAAAAGCACAAGAATTAATAAATTCAGATTTTATTAAATGTAATGGAAAAGTTATTAATAAATGTAACTATTTAGTAGATAATTCTGATTGCATTGAAATAATTACAAATGATAGATTGAAATATGTATCTCGTGGTGGTTTAAAACTAGAAAAAGCAATTACTGAATTTAAAATTGATTTTACTGATAAATTTGTGATGGATATCGGATCATCAACAGGTGGTTTTTGCGATTGTGCTTTACAGCATGGTGCAAAGAGAATTATTGCTATAGATGTTGGTACGGATTTACTACATGATACATTAAGAAAAAATTCTAAAATAGAACTTCATGAACAAACAAATTTTAAAGAGTTAGAACATAAATATTTTCAAAATATAGATATTATTACATGTGATGTTTCATTTATATCATTAAAAAAAATAATAGAAAAAATTAAACAAGAACAAATCAAAGCAGATATTATATGTTTAATTAAACCACAATTTGAATGTGGGAAAGAAATTGCTGATAAATATAAAGGAATAATTTTAAACGAAAAAATTCATTTTGAAATTATTAGTGATTTAATAAATCAT
>JAUNSN010000054.1 GCA_030539175.1 bacterium
AAATAAATCTTCCCAATGTAAAAACAATAGGGAGTTTCTTTATGAGTGCTAACAAATCAATTTACATATTTTTACCCGATGAGTTATCCGAAAGTTTTTTAATAAGAAAATCCACATTTTTGAAGAAAACAAAAAGGCGCTCTCGTTTTTTAAAACATAAGTAAGTTATCTAATTCAATCAATCAAAATAGTGGACGATGATATTGATGTTAAAGCAATAACACTTAACTCTTAGGAGCTATACGTAGTTATTATTAACTAAGAGGAGAAACTAGTAGAGATACCAGTAAAAAAAATGATAAAAACACTAAACAGGATAAAATTATAAATTAATTTTATCCTTTTTTATTAGGTACATTCCTTGTTTTTTACTGACATAAGTGTTAAAATATTATAACAAAAGACTTTAATGTTATTTAGTATTGTTTAGTCTGGAAAAGCAAAGTTTGTGACCTTGATTCTTTTTTGATTGTTTCTATAATATAATAAGGAAAGTTATTTGTACCAGATTAATTTGATTTTAGAAAAGGAAAATGGATATGCTAAATTTTTCTTTAAGGATAGTAAATATGAACAATTTTTATTTAATATATGGGAGTTGTTAAAAGATAAAGAAAATTTTTGTAAAACTTAACAAGAACATATTAAAAAAATAAAAAAGAAAATGCAATTGTAATTTATTTTTACAATTTAATAAAGATATTAAAATATGATGAAGTTATAGAAGGAGGTTTTTAAATGAAAGATGAAAAAAACAACATAATTATATATAGAACAGAAGATGGTAAAACTAAAATAGATGTAAAGGTTGATAATGATACAGTATGGCTTTCTCAACAACAAATGGCAGAATTATTTGATACATCAAGGACTAATATTATTGAGCATATAAAAAAACATATATGATGAAGAAGAATTAGACAAAGAATCAACATGTCAGAATTTCCGACAAGTTCGTTTAGAGGGAAAAAGAGAAGTAAATAGATATATTCCACATTATAATCTTGATATGATTATTTCTTTAGGCTATAGAATAAAATCTAAAGTTGCTACAAATTTTAGAAAATGGGCAACTGAAAGAATAAAAGATGAAAAGTAAATTGAGTTCTTTAAAGTGGTTCAAAATAAATTGCATTATGCTACACATGGAAATACAGCTTCCGAAGTAGTATATAATAGAGCTGACGCAGATAAACCATTTATGGTATTAACTACTTTTAAAGGAGACTTGCCAGTTTTAAATGAAGTAATAATTGCAAAGAATTATTTAACAGAATAAGAATTGAAAATATTAAATAATTTAGTGTCTGGATATTTTGATTTTGCTGAAATTCAAGCAATGAGACATAAAAAAATGTATATGGAAGATTATTTGAAAGGATTGGATTCAATATTGCTTGGTGCTAGAGAAAAAGTACTTATAGGTCATGGGAAAATTAGTCATAAAACTGCAATAGAAAAAGCAAAAAATGAATATAAAAAATATCAAGTAAAGACACTAAGTGCAGTAGAAAAAGAATACTTAGAAGTACTAAAAGAGATAAATAAGAAAGTGTCAAAAGAAGTCAAGGAATAACATTATTTAGGAGGTCAAAATGTTTAAATTACATTCAGAATATAAACCAAGTGGTGACCAACCACAAGCAATAGAAAAATTAGTAAACAACATTAAAAATGGTACAAAAGAACAAGTATTGATGGGGGTTACAGGAAGCGGTAAAACTTTTACAATGGCAAATGTTATTGCCAGAGTTAACAAACCAACCCTTGTTTTAGCACACAATAAAACTCTTGCCGGACAATTATACTCGGAGTTCAAGGAGTTATTCCCCGAGAACGAAGTGTGCTATTTTGTATCTTATTATGATTATTATCAACCAGAGGCATATGTGCCATCAACAGATACTTTTATTGAAAAAGATTCATCAATTAATGATGAAATAGACGAATTAAGACACTCTGCGACATCGTCGCTATTGTCAAGAAAAGATGTTATCGTTGTTGCATCAGTATCTTGTATATACGGTATAGGTGAAGTAGAAGAATACTTAAAAAAAATGTTAACAATTAATTTAGGTGATAATGTTGATAGAGATGACATCTTAAAAAGATTAGTTGAGATGATGTATGAAAGAAGTAATTATGATATAAAAAGAGGAACATTTAGGGTAAGAGGAGATACGATTGAAATCATTCCTACATATCAAAGAGCATCTGGTATTTTAGTTGAGTTTTTTGGTGATGAAGTAACTAAAATATGTGAATTTGATGTTATAACTGGAAAAATATTAAAAGAAAAAAAGACCGTATCCTTATTTCCTGCTTCACATTTTGTTACTAGTGATGAAAAACTCCAAAAAGCAATTGTTAATATTAAAAAAGAATTAGAAGAAAGATTAAAATACTTTGAAGAAAATGCCAAATTATTAGAATATCAAAGATTAAAAGAAAGAACTAATTATGATATTGAAATGCTTAATGAAACAGGAACATGTAGTGGAGTAGAGAACTATTCAAGACATATGGCTTTAAAAAAAGAAGGAGAGACTCCAACTGTATTAATAGATTTTTTTCCCAAAGATTTTCTTCTCATAATAGATGAATCTCATGTAACTTTACCACAAGTAAGAGGTATGTATAATGGTGATCGATCAAGAAAACAAACTTTGGTTGATTATGGTTTTAGATTACCAAGTGCAATGGATAATCGTCCCTTAAAATTTGCTGAATTTACCGATAAAATAAATCAAGTAATATACGTAAGTGCTACACCAGGAGATTACGAATTAGCAAAAACTAATAACGAATATGTCGAACAAATAATAAGACCAACTGGTTTATTGGATCCAACTATAGAAGTAAGAAGCAGTCAAGCACAAATTGATGATTTAATTAATGAAATTAATAAAAGAATCGAAAAAAACGAAAGAACATTAATTACCACATTAACTATTAAAATGGCTGAAGAATTAACTAATTATTTGAAAAATATTGATATAAAAGTTGCTTATCTTCACAGCGAAGTAAAAACATTACAAAGATTGCAAATAATTAGAGATTTACGTCTAGGTAAATATGATGTAGTCGTTGGTATTAATCTACTACGTGAGGGAATAGATATTCCAGAAGTTAGTTTAATAGCTATTATGGATGCGGACAAACAAGGATTCTTACGTAGTCATAGAAGTTTAATTCAAACCATTGGTAGATGTGCTAGAAATTCTAAAGGAAATGTTATAATGTATGCGGACAACATTAGTGATAGTATGAAAATAGCTATTGAAGAAACAGCAAGAAGAAGACATATTCAACAAGAATATAACAAAGTACACAATATAACGCCAACAACGATAAAAAAAGATATAAGGGAATTAATTTCCAGTGAAATTCAAATAGATGATAAAAAGGAAAAAAAATTAACAAGAAGACAAAAAGAAGAACTATTAGAAACTTTAAAAGAACAAATGAAAGATGCTGCAGATGCTTTAGACTTTGAAAAAGCAACTGAATTAAGAAATGCAATTTTTGAGTTAGAAAGTTAATTCTAACTCTTTTTATAGTGTATTTTAATTAGGTTTGCAAAATATCAAAAAAAGTGATATGATAGGCTTCGAAAAAAAGGAGGTCCAAAAATGCAAGGTGAATACATAAATAGTAATATTACTACTTTAACAAATGGTGTTATTTTGGCAACTGGATACAATCACGAAAATGGTAAACGAGACACAATCTTAACATTCGCTAAAGAAAATAACAATTCTATTACAGGATATGACTTTTTAAGATTTTGTATTGATGAAAAAATTATCTATCAAGTTAGTGAATATAATAATAATATCATCATAATATATTCAACTAATAACAATCAATTTAACAAAATTATTGTTATTGATGCCCAAACATTTAAACTAATAAATGATAATTATAATAATACAATTGAGATAACATCACTATCATTAACTAAAAAACATTAATCAATTAAATATTTTTTCTTCGATTGCTTGACAGACTATTAATATAAAAAATATAATTATAAAAGGAGGAGTGAAAAAATGGCAAAATTAAATGACAATTTTCGACAAATGGAAAGTTATAATACATTTAATACCGTAAGTGAAAAAATAAATGATTACAAAAAGATTTATCCATCTGTAGAGTTATTAGACTTAGGAGTAGGAGATGTTACTAGACCAATAATAAAAAGTGTAATAAAATCTATGGAAAATGCCGTTGAAGAACTAAGTAAAGAAGAGACATTTAAAGGTTATGGAGCACCACACGGATATTCTTTCTTGAAAGAAGCAATAATTAAACATGAATATAAGATGTTTTCTCAAGATGAAATATATATATCTAGTGGTACTAAAACAGATATCACTAATATATTAGAACTATTTGCAAGAGATTCAAAGATTTGTGTATTTAATCCAATGTATCCAATTTATAACGAAGTATGCAAACTAAATGGACTAAATATTCATGTTGAAGATGCGAGTGAAGAACACAATTTTGTGCCACAAATACCACATAAAAAATATGATATTATATATCTTTGTTCTCCATGTAACCCAACTGGAGTAGCTTTGTCAAAAGAACAATTAACTAATTTTGTTAACTATGCTAAAGAATATAATGCAATAATATTATATGATAATGTTTATGAAAACTTTATTACTTCTAACAATGTTCCAAAAAGTATATATGAAATAGAAGATGCTAAATATGTAGCGATAGAATTTAGAAGTTTTTCTAAAAGAATAAGTTTTAGTGGAGTTAGATGTTCTTATTATGTTATACCAAATACTTTACAACTAGATAAACTTAAAGGTAATATAAATGAATTATGGAAAAAAAGAGTAATTCTTAAATTTAATGGTGCGGATTATATTGCCCAAAAAGGAGCAGCTAGTAGTTATACACAAGATGCTAAAAAAGAAATATCAGAAAATATAAGTTATTATTTAACTAATGCCAAAATGTTAAAAGAAGCATTAGAAGAATTAAACTTTATTGTATATGGTGGCGTTGATTCACCTTATTTATGGGTAAAAACTAAAAATAATTTATCATCATGGCAATATTTTTATTTTCTATTAGAAGAACTCAATATAATAGTAATACCTGGAGTTATATTTGGTAGTGGTGGAGAAAATTACATCAGAATATCTGCTTTAGGTAATAAAAAAACTATTTCTAAATCAATAAAGAAATTACGTGCTTATTATGCTAAAAAAGAAGATTAATTTATTAATTATATTATTCTTTATTTTAGGTATATTAGGTGGTTTATTTATACCTAAAATAATGCTTCAACTATCATTTATAGGTGATACTTATATTAAGTTATTAAAACTAATTATTATTCCAATAGTATTTACCAATATTACAGTTTCAGTTTATAAAAGTGCCAGTAATAAAGTTAAGTTTATTATAAGAACAATTTTTGTATTTATTGCAATGTTTGTTGTTTCTTTCTTAATATCTTCTTGTTTGGTTTTTTTGTTAACTCCAAGTATTAATTTTATTTCAGTTGAATATACAAAAGAATTAGCATCACTATCGCTATCTTCTTTTTTAACTAATATTTTTCCCAATAATATCATTGCCATTTTTAGTGATAATAACATGTTATTTAGTATAATATTTGCTAGTGTATGTGGTGTAACACTAGTAAAAGTAAAAAAAGGAGAAAAAATAATTGAATTAGTTGATATAATTAAAGAGATGTTTACGAAAATATTTGAAATAATAATGTATTTAACTCCATTAGGTATTATGAGCCTAATAGGTACAACTATAGCAAACTATGGACTAGATGTTGTTGGATCAACATTACAATATATCTTAGTCGCTTTTATTTGTTCATTTATTATTTTATTAGTAGTAATGATGCTACCAGCTTGTCTACTTAGTAAAATTACACCAATTAAATATATAAAATATATAAGTAAAGTATGGTTAATTAGTGCCACTACTTGCTCTTCAATAGCCACATTACCATATACAATTAAAACATGCAAAGAACAATTTAAAATTCCCCCTAAAATAATTGATTTAGTCGTCCCTCTTGGTTGTACGATTAACATGTGTGGAGGAGCTGTATCATTTTCTTTATTAGCAATATTTTGTGCCACTAATGCTGGTATAAATATTAATATTGAAATGTTTCTTACAATGTTAGGTGCGGCCATAATCATTAATATGGCCGCACCAGGAATACCTGGTGGAGGAATTGTTATTGGTGCGACATACTTATCAATATTAGGAATACCACTATCATTTATCGGTGTATATAGCGGAATATATAAAGTATTAGATATGATATATACTACCCTTAATGTAACTGGAGATATAACTGCTAGTATAATATTAAGTAAATCAAAGAAGTTATTAAAAGAAACTAATAGTCTATATTAATTGAACTTACCAGTTAAAGAAAAAGTCTTTTAACTCTTATATTTATAACAGTTAAAAGACTTTTTCATTATAAAACAATCCATATTTATCATACAATATTACTTTTATATTTAATTTAACATAAATTCTTGTCAACATAACAATCTTATGTTAGAATTATCTTATAAAGGTAGAAGATAATAAAGAAAGGTGGTAACTATGAATAAGAACAAAAATATTATTATAATATCAATTGCTGTATTTGTTATA
>JAUNSN010000012.1:0-29137 GCA_030539175.1 bacterium
TATAACAAATACAGCAATTGATATTATAATAATATTTTTGTTCTTATTCATAGTTCCCACCCCGTGCTACAAAACCATCATGAGTGTATTTAACCAAAATATACAAGCCGATATTTTTATTGTCTCCTAAACTGTTATATTTTAAAGAATATTCACCCCGTATTCACTTACAGTTAACATATTATCATCTCCTATAATCTTATATTACTAGAATACCACAAAGTGATACTTTTAATCAAGATATTTCTCATTTATATTTAACTTTACATTAAATAAGTAATAATAATTATAATAACAAAAAGAAGATGAAGATATTATTCTCCATCAACTATCTCTTAATATAGCATTATATTTATTTTCTAATTCTTTTACTACATCACCTATTAAATAAGAAATATCGTCTTCTCTTAATGTTTTATCATAACTTTCAAAAGTAAAACTAAATGCTAATGATTTCTTACCCTTTTCTATATTATCACCCTCATATACATCAAATAATACTACATCTGTTAATTCTTTAATATCTAAAGATTTAATAAACTTTATTACTTCACCAACTGTTACAGTATTATCTACTATAAAAGCCATATCTTTAACACTAGAAGGATATTTATTAATATCTTTATATTTTATCTTTGATAATTTTTTATTATATATTTTATCAATACTAATTTCTCCTAAATAAATAGGTAAAGAACTAACACTAGGATGTATTTTTCCTAATATACCAACCATTTCATTATCTATTAGTACTTCACAGCTAATATTTGGATGCATTTCTTGACAGATACAATCAGATTTATAAAATGAATACCTACCTTTAAAACCTAAATAATCAAGTAAGTTTTCTATAATACCTTTCATTATATAAAAGTCAACTTGTTTATCTTCCTTCCAACCATTACCAAAATAACTTCCCATCATACCAATTGATAACTTAGTTTCTTCTTTATATTCACCATCATAAACATTAGCAATTTCATAGATAAGAATATCCTTAATATTTCTTGCAACGTTATAATCAAATACATTAACTAATGATGATAACAAAGAATTTCTTACGACACTTTTATCTAAACTCATTGGTTTATTTAAAAACAATTTAGTTTTATTACCAACAATATATTTATTACTATCTTCTAAAGATATTAAAGTATATGTTCTAACTTCGTTTAAACCTAGTAATCTTAGTATTTTAGATATTTCTTTTCTTAAAAGTGTTTTAGCTGTATATTTACCATTAGTGGTAGGTAAAGATGGTACAGTAGCAACTATTTTATCATAACCATATAATCTTCCAACTTCCTCAATTATATCTTCTTTAATAGCAACATCCATTCTTCTATTAGGAATAACTACAGTAAACTCATCTTCATCTACTTCTACTGGAAAACCTAATTTATTAAGGGATAATAAAATATCATCAGTTGTTAAATCCATACCTAATACATCATTAATTTTATTTTTAGTCACTACCACTACCTTAGGTGTTTTATCAACTTTATCATAAACATATTTATCAGTATATACTGTAGCAGAAGCATATTTTTCTAACAAATGACAAGCTCTATCTAATGCTATACTACAATATTCATAATTTAAACCTTTTTCATATCTCAATGATGCTTCACTTCTATTTTCTAATTTTATAGATGTTTTTCTAACATTCATTGGATTAAAAATAGCACTTTCTATTAATATAGTCTTAGTATTTTCATCTATTTCACTGTTAATTCCCCCCATTACTCCAGCTAAACAAATTGGACTAGTTTTATTAGCAATAACGATATCTTCATCATCTAATCTTTGTTTAACATTATCTAAAGTAATAATATCTTCCCCATTATCAGCCATTCTAACAATTAAGTGTTTACCAACTTTATCATAATCAAAAAAATGAAGTGGTTGACCATATTCCAACATAATATAATTACTTATATCAACAACATTATTAATTGAACGCATACCAGCAACATTTAGTCTTTGTTTAATAAAATCTGGACTTTCACCAACTACTACATTATCAACCATTTTTGCTTGATACATAAAACAATTATCAGTTTTAATAGAAATATTAATATAGTCATTAATATTTTTATCTACTTCTGTATATGTAGTATCTGGTAACTTAACATTTTTATTTAATACTGCTCCAACTTCATAAGCAAAACCTATATGTGATAAACAATCATTACGGTTAGGATTCAAATCCAAAATAAATATTTTGTCATCTAATCCTAGTTCAGTAATAGGATTCTCTCCAATTCTTGCACTATCTGGTAAGACAAAGATGCCATTTTCACTATTACCGATATCCTCTAATCCAACTTCTTCTAAAGAACATATCATTCCATATGAATCAACTTTTCTAATAGTTGATTTTGTTATTTCCCCACCAGGTAATTTACAACCAATAAGTGCGACAATAACTTTTTGATTTTCTGCAATATTAGGCGCACCACAAACTATTTGTAATACCTCTTTACCTATATGTACTTGACAAACATGTAAGTGATCAGAGAAAGGATGTTTTTCCACTTTTTCAACTAATCCAACAACTAATAGTGTATCGGCAGTTACGATAACTCTTTCAACATTAACACCAGCTCTAGTTATCTTTTCAGCTACTTCATTTAAATCATCATTTATTTTAATATAATCACTTAACCAATTATAACTAATCATCATTTTCATCACCATCTCTTCTAGCAAATTGCGATAAAGTTCTTAAATCATTAGTATAAAAAACTCTAATATCATTTATACCATATTTTAACATTGCTAATCTTTCTACTCCAAAACCAAAAGCAAAACCAGTATATTTTTCTGCATCATAACCACAACCATTAAGTACATTAGGGTGAACCATCCCCGCTCCAGCAACAGTAATCCAGCCAGTTTGTTTGCAAATATGACACCCCGTTTTACCACAATTAAAACAACTTATATCAAATTCAACTGAAGGCTCAGTAAAAGGATAAAAAGATGGCCTAAATCTAGTTTCTCTATCATTGCCATATAACTTTTTAGCTATAATATCCAAAGTTCCCTTCAAATCAGCAAGAGATATTTTTTTATCAATTAATAAACCTTCCATTTGGGTAAATTGATGAGAGTGCGTCGCATCATCATTATCACGGCGATAAGTTTTACCAGGACATACTATTCTAATAGAAGTTTTTTCTTTATTTGCCAACATAGTTCTAACTTGTACAGGAGAAGTTTGACTCCTCATAAGCATTTCATCAGTTATATAGAAAGTATCTTGAGCATCACGTGCTGGATGACCAATAGGCAAATTTAACAATTCAAAATTATAGTAATCACTTTCTACTTCTGGCCCCTCAATAACATCATACCCCATCGATATAAAAAGACTTTCTAATTCTTCAATTAATTTTTCTAATATATGTGGTGACCCCATTTTAATTTTTGTTGCCGGCAAAGTAACATCAATCGTTTCATTAGCAATAAGACTTTCAATCTTCTTTTTTTCTAACAAATCTTTTATTTCATTAAATCCATCATTAAAAGTATTCTTTAAATCATTAATTAACTCACCAAATGTCTTCTTTTCACTTGCATCAACATCCCTCATTTGACTATACAAAGCAGGAATTATACCTTTTTTTCCCATATAAGTTATTTTCAAATCATTTAATTGTTCAACATTTTCTATACTAGCAAATTGTTTCTTTAAATCAACTTTATATTTTTCCAAACGTTTCTTATCCATGCCTTCCTCCTTGTTATATAATTAATAATTCATCTTCTTTAGATTTTAATCTTTCCTCAACAACTTTATTAAACTCATCAATTAATTTTTGTACTTGTTCATTTGCTCTTTTTACTTCATCTTCAGACAATTCTAATTTTTTCAATTCATTATTAGCTTCTTGTCTAATATTCCTTAAAGCAATCCTTCCTTCTTCCGCAATTTGTTTAACTTGCTTAACTAATTCTTTTCTTCTTTCTTCATTCAAAGCAGGTATAACAATAAATACTGCCTCACCATTATTATTTGGTGTTACACCAAGATTAGCTTCAAAAATAGCTTTTTCAATAGCTGCTAAAGCCCCTTTATCATAGGGTTTAACAACCAATTGTCTAGCTTCGGGCACAGCAATATTTGCCAATTGTTTTAAAGGTGTCATAGTCCCATAATACTCAACAGTAACACCATCTAACATATTTGGATTAGCCCGACCAGCCCTAACATTAGTAAATCTCTTTTCCATTGTAACTACTGCATTTTCCATTTTTTCCTTAGTTTTATTCATAACACTTTCCATAAAATACCTTCTTTCTTTATCCTATTTTACTATAATAATTGTTTTTAGTCTAGTAAATTTATACCTATGTTAAAGCTTTTTTAAAATAACAGTAATAATATTAAAAAGAACTAAAACCTTAGTTTTAATTCTTAAGTAATTTCTTATTTTCTATTGCAACACGCTGAACCAATCCCAAAGCAAGCATCAACGATAAAGCAAATGATCCACCATAAGATAAAAATGGCAACGGAACACCAGTAAGTGGTGCTAAGCCCATAACTCCAACCAAATTTACACATATATGTAAAAGAATGTAACAAAAGACTCCATAAGCAATCATCGACCCACGTAAATTAGTCGCCCTTTTAGCGATTAAATATATTCTAATCAATATAAAAGCATACATCATTATTAACAAAGCTCCTACTATTGCTCCCCATTCTTCAACAATTATCGGAAATATAAAGTCTGTATAGGCCTCTGGTAAATACAAATATTTTTGGGTACTTTCTCCTATACCTTTACCAGTTAAACCACCATTATTAAAAGCAATAAAACTATTACATACTTGATAACCAGTATCTTCTTTATATCTATCACAAGGGTTTAAAAACTCAAACCTACTCAATTGATAACTTCTAAGTAAACTGCCGTTAGTTGCAACCAACACACCTCCAACTATTATCACAGCAACTAAGAGCATTTTATACATCATAAATTTCATCTGTTTACTGGGAATAGAAAATATTATCATTACACACATAAATAATATAATACTAGCTGTCCCTAAATCTGGTTGAACAACCACTAACATAAAACCAATAAACAATAAAAGTATTGGTTTAATTCTATACCATTGACTATCTAACTTAGTCTTATTCTTATCAAAATATACAGCTAAATAAACAATAGAAGCTATCTTAAAGAATTCACTAGGTTGTAACGTTGCAAAACCTAAATTAATCCAAGATTGAGCACTATTAGATACATAACCATTAACTTTAACGTAAACTAGTAATGCAATACAAATATACATAAGAACCAAAGCTAAACCACGATATTTCTTAGTTGGAAATGATATTGCAAAAAAGAAGACAAAAATCCCTGCCCCTAAATGTATTAATTGCTTAAAGAAATACATGTAAGGACTATTACCATAACGCATATAAGATTCAGTAGCTGAAGCACTTTGAATCATAATTAACCCAAACACAAAGAATACAACTGTACAAATCAATAATGGTTTATCTAACTTAGATAAATTATTTTTCAAACTCTTCATGATATCTCCCTCACTTACTAAACATTATGTATAGTTTTATTCCTTTTAGAAAACCAAATACCCCCTATCATGATTAAAACTCCAACCGTAATAGCAATATCACCTACATTAAATACTGGTGCATTATAACCAAATATTTTAAAACTTATAAAATCTATTACATATCCATAAACAATTCGATCTAATAAATTACCAATAGTTCCCCCAATTATTAATCCATAACCAATAAGTTCATACTTATCTTTTATAACAGAACGTCTTATATAGCTAAATATTAATATTAAAGCAATAATACCACAAAATATCAAAAATACCCGACTACCCGATAATATACTAAAAGCCGCCCCATCATTTTTTACGTAAGTAATTTCTAAAAAATCTCTTATAATAATTATATTAGTATTGTAATCAATTTCTTTAACAATAATAAACTTAGTAACTCTATCTAACAATAATACTATTAAACTTATAAAACATACTTTTTTCATTTCTTCATCCCTTACAAGTATCAATTACCTCTTCTAAACAATTCATTTCAACTACATAACAATATTTATAATTATCATCTCTACCTAATTTAAAACTACTAGTAGCAATATCACATTTTTCCTTTTTCGTATTATGTAAATTTTCGTCCAATAAACCTTCTTCAACTAACTTATTCATTTCTATTTTATGAGTAACTTTAATTGTATCATTATAGAAAGTATCATAATCTAAATTACTACCCTTTAATGTAATATAAGAATTTATAGCATGATCAATAGTACTATTAAATGTATCATTACTAATATCTTCATACTTTTTTTGGTTAGCCATAATTAAAGGAACACAAATAAGTACAATAATACTAAATATAACAATACAAATTAATAACTCAATTAACGTAAAACCTTCATTATTCATACAATCACCTAACTAAATAATCTTAATACATCATTAAACGTGACATAAAGCATTAAAATAATAAGCAAACAAAAACCAATATTATGAATTGTATTTTCAACTTTTGGATTAACTGGACTACCTTTTATCTTCTCAATAATCAAAAACAATATTCTCCCACCATCAAATGCTGGAAAAGGTAATAAATTAATAAAACCAACGTTTATTGATAAGAATGCAACTAAATACAGTAAACTATCAATTCCTTGTTTTGCTTGTTCATCAACAATAGAATATATACCAACTGGTCCAGATAACTCACTAACACTAATACTACCTGTAAATAAGCTACCAAACACTTTAAACATTGTTGTAAATAATGATTCCATTTTACTACAAGCATAATTCCAAGAAGCAACTATCCCATATTGTTTAGTTTTTTGAACTGACATTCCAAATTTATATACAACCTCACCATTTTCTTCAACTTCCTTTGGTATAATGGTATAACTTTTAACCTCTCCTGTAGTATCTTTTATTTCAAAGGTTATTCCCTCACCTTTTTCCTGCTCCAATATCCAAAAAACACTATCCCAATTTTTAACAGTAGTACCATTAACTTTTAATATCTTACTACCTGTAGTAATACCTGCTTCAGCTATTGGATAATCAGCCACAACCTCACCTATAACTGGACTAGTACTAACACTACCAAATATTAAACCAACACCAAACAACACAACAAATGCAAATATAAAATTAAACCCAGCTCCAGCAAACATAATTAAGAAACGTTGCCAAAAAGTTTTTGACCATAATTTTCTATCTTTCGGTATTTTATCATCATCCTCTACTTCTTCACCAGCTAACCTAACATAACCACCTATCGGTATCAATCTAAGACAATACTCAGTTTCTTTATTCTTCTTACTCTTAATTGACCATAGTTTCTTACCCATACCAATAGAAAATTCATAAACATAAGTATTAGATAATTTAGCAAAAAGAAAATGGCCAAATTCATGTACTAATACAGTAACTCCTAACACTAAAATAAAACATATAATTGATAATATCATTTTTTCTCCTCCTCTAAAATACACTCAAAAACAAGAACAAACCTAGAGCCACAAAAAGTATACTATCAAATCGATCAAGTATCCCTTTCATACCAGGCAATAGTTCATAATAAAATTCTAACTTATGATATCTTTTTATATTTTCAAATATCAAATCACCAACAACTGACATAATACTTAAAAATAAACATAATAGAATACAACCAATTACACTAATACTACCAATTACATTATAATAATAAACATAACCAATAACACAAGACATTATAATACCTATTATAATAGATTCATAACTTTTTTTAGGATAATTCTTTAACTGATGTTTACCGATTAAACAACCAGTCACATAGTCATAAATATCATTACTAAAAGCAATTATAAAAATAAATAAACATAAATACCAATTACTTATTCTAAGTCCTAATATTATATTAAAAGCAAGCCCTAGAATATAAGTAATACCAATTATATTTAAAGATGCTGTTAAATTATATTTATTCTGATAAACAAGTACAGAAAATAAATTACTAAGAATTAAATATAATATAACTACCATATCATCAATAATAAAATAAACATTATTAAATGTAAGTAGCAACACACCAATATAATTAAGTATTTTTACTAATATTAAATTATTATTATTTTGTTTAACTAAAATAAATTCTCTTACTCCTAAAACAGCACAACAACCTAATAATATAGCATAGTATTGATTACCCAATATAAAACCAATTATTAATACTAATAAAAACACCAAACTACTTACTATTCTTTCTTTCATGGATACCACCTTTCATTAAATTTAATTACAATATGATTATAATATATTTAATAAATTATAACAAGTATTATAGAGAAAAATAGTTTTTATTTACTCTCATAAGTAAATAAAAAGTGTATAGATAACTATACAACTTTTAATACTGAATTCCCCAATAAACCATATGTTTAGCATCTTTACCACAAACAACACATTTACCTTCTTTAAATTCTTCATCTTTAATACATCTTGATTTAGTTCCTCTTATCTCTTTCATCTTAAGTTCGCAATTATAATCTCCACACCATAAAGCTTTTATATAACCAGGATTACTATTCATAATAGTTTTTACCTCTTCAATTGTATTACAAGTAAACGTCTTTGTATCGTTTCTTTGTTTTGCTTTATTAAACATATCTTTTTGAATAGTATTACACAAATTAACAACATAATTAGTAATATCAGTATTTATATCAATAATTTCTTTTTCGTAATTATCACGTCTAACTATAGTTAGAACATTATTTTTTAAATCACGACTACCTACCTCAATTCTTATTGGAATTCCTTTCACTTCTGCCTCAGCAAACTTAAATCCTGCTGATTTATCCGTATTATCAATATAACTTCTTATATTATTTTGGTTTAATTCTGCATTAAGCTTATAACAAACTTTCTCAACTTCTTCATCGTTACCAAGAGCAATTATAACAACTTGATATGGAGCGATTTTAGGTGGCAAAACCAATCCTCTATCATCTCCATGCACCATAATTAAAGCTCCAATCATTCTTGTTGAAACACCCCAAGAAGTTTGATATGCATATTCTCTAACATTATTTCTATTTAAAAACTTAATATCATAAGCTTTAGAAAACTTATTACCAAAATAATGACTAGTACCACCTTGCAACGAATAACCATTATACATTAAAGCCTCCACAGTATAAGTATATTCAGCACCAGCAAATTTTTCACTTTCTGTTTTTAAACCAGTTAAAGCAGGAATAGCCATATAATTTTCATAAAAATCTTTATATATTTCTAGCATTTTTTTAGTTTCTTCCTCTGCTTCACTACTTGTTTCATGTACCGTATGCCCTTCTTGCCATAAAAACTCTCGACTACGTAAAAATGGTCTTGTTTCTTTTTCCCATCGCAATATATTACACCATTGATTATATTTTTTCGGCAAATCACGATAAGACTCAATTACACCGCTATAATAATCACTAAATAAGGTTTCGCTTGTTGGTCTAATACACAATCTCTCTTCTAATTGCTTTTGTCCACCAATTGTCACCCAAGCTACTTCAGGAGCAAATCCTTGAATCAATTCAGACTCTTTATTGATTAAATTTTCTGGTATTAAAAGTGGCATACTAACATTTTGATGACCAGTTTCTTTAAATTTAGCATCTAAAATTTTCATCATCATTTCCCATATAGCATAACCATTAGGTTCAATAACAATACAACCTTTAACATTTGAATAGCTTGCTAATTTAGCCGCCATAACAATATCAGTATACCATTTACCATAATCTACATCTCTACTAGTAATTGCTTTATTTTTCATAAACATCGTCCCTTCAATATAAAAATAGTTTAACACATTATTCTATATTTGACAATTTTTTTCAACACTTTTAATTTCAATATATTTATTTGCTACATTTATCATCGATAATTAAATAAACAATAGATATTAATAAAAAATATATAAGTAATAGTATCACAATTCATTGCTTATTTTACTAATACCCCTTCAGTTAATCCAACAAACATAAGAAAAAGGCAACTTACTTTGCCTCAACAATTAATTTTATTGCCGTTTTTTCTTCACCATCTATTACTATATCAGTAAACGCAGGAATACAAACTAAATTCTTTCCTGATGGCGCAACAAAACCTCTAGCAATAGCAATAGATTTAATCGCCTGATTTAACGCCCCAGCTCCTATCGCTTGTATTTCTACACTTCCCTTTTCCCTAAATACATTAGCAAGTGCGCCAGCAACAGAATTAGGATTTGACTTTGACGAAACTTTTAATGTTTCCATAAATATTTTATCATTCCTTTCTTTGTATACTTAATTATATGATAACAAAAAGAAAAGATACAATAATATTTTTAATCCAAATAATTATGTTAAATTCACTATAAAAATAAAAATGTAAAAACTAATTTCTTACATTTTTTATTTTTTCTAATATACTAATCATTTTCTCTTTAGTTAAAGGTTTATCAACTACATCATAAAAACCTAATTCATAATAAGTTGACTTTTCTTTTACTGAATCACAAACAATAATAACAGGAGTTTTAAAATTATTAATTTTCTTTAATTTTTCAAATACTTGTATACCATCTAACTTACTCATATTATAGTCTAATACTATAGCATCATAAATTTTTTTGTTTCTTATTTTCTTTAAACACATTTCCCCAGAACTAGCCACATCAACAACAATATTTTCTTTTCCAAAAAGTTTCTTTACCTTTAATAATTTATCTTTTTTATCAGTGACTAACAATATTTTTTTATAATTTATATATTCAACATAATCAGAACCATAATTATCATTAACAATACCCTGATTTAAACTAATTGTTACAATAGTACCTTTGTTTCTTTCACTCTCAATATTAATAGTTCCCCCAATCAAATTAACTATTTTTCTAATATTACTCAAGCTTATATCATTAGTATCATAATCAGTAGCATCATTTACATCCAATACTTCAGTTATTCTCTCAAAACTCATTCCTGATCCTGAATCCTCAACACAAATTATTAAACGACATAAATTTCGTTTAGTTATCTCATTAATTCTCAGTTCAACAAAACCGTTACTAGTATTCTTAATAGAGTTATCAACTAAAGAAAGAATAATCTGTTTAAGCTTTATTGAATCACCATATAAATATTTAGGAATACTAGTAGATATATTAGCAATATATTTAACACCTGGTTTTACTTTACTTTTACTAATCATATTTATACTATCAATTAAATTTTCAAAATTATATTTAGTATTAATAAGATTAATGTTTTTAACATCTTCTTCAGTAATATTTAAAGTTTCATTCAACTTCTTTTTAGCATTAGTTAAATAATATTTAGTATTTATAATTTGTTTTTTTATTTCATCTATATTATCAACATCAAGTATATTATCTAAATTAGTATATATTTCTCCAATTTTTGTATTTATTTCACTAGTAACATTAAACAAGAAATTTTCTTTATCCAAATTAGATTTATCAGATACTTCTTTAGACTTCTTAACTTGTTTTAACATTTTCATATCGGGATTCTCGATAGTAAAATACATTAAATAAACTATAAAACTAGTCAAAGAAGTCATTAGTTGAATCCATGGCCATTTAAATTGAACGAACGCTACAACTATTAAAAGAATTAAATAAAACAATATTGGAATATACTTCTTTTGCACAATACTCTTAATATTAATTAATAAACATATAATATTTAAAATAATTAAAATTATTGATATAACATAAACAGCATTGACTGCCATACCATAAGTATACATTTGTTCTGGTTTATTAAAGAATTCTATAGGTAATAAGAAAATAATAAAGGCAATCAAAACAAATAAGAAATAAGATACATTAAGTAATTTTTTTGATTTTTTTAAAAACATTTCTCTATCTTTTGCCGATATTGCAAAAACATATATCGTCAATAAAGATATCCACCCAACTAAATACAATAAATATATTTTAGCAACTATTATTGTAAATATATTATCAGTACCAATAGTATTCATTAACCCAAATAAGAATAAATGTATAAATACTCCAAAAGTATTAACAATAATTATTTTACTAAATAATTTATTTTCGATTGTGTTAATTCTATCTTTTGTAAAATACACAATTAGTAATAATACTATGTATAAAAAACTACCAATTGTAAGTAAAACTCCTGTTCCCATACAATCCTCCTTTTATCTTTTTTTTAATACTTTTTTATTTGTTTTCAATGTCGCTTCTAACGCTTTTATATTAACCTTCCCTATTTTAGTAAGAGGAATTTTATCTATATAATAATAATCAACTGGCCATGAATATGGTGGTAAATAATTAGCTATTAATTTTTTAACTTCATTTTCTAAATTAACAAAATCAGTGCACCCAATTTTAGGAACTATCCAAGCAACGGGAACTTCGTCTAAATCACGATCATCTTTTTTTCCTACTGCAACCTCAGCAACTTCATCACACATCGCAATTATGTCTTCAATATGAGCTGGATAGATATTCATTCCTCGTCTATTAATAACATTTTTTGCTCGATCTAAAACAACAAATGTTCCATCTTCATTGATAATTCCTAAATCCTCTGAATGGACCCATAACTTTCCATCATTATGTTTTCTAATTAAAGTGTTAGTTGCCTCAACATTACCTTTATATCCAATCATTGTCGTTGGACCATTACAACATATTTCACCAATTTGACCATATGACAATTCGTTATTATTTTCATCAAAGATTCCTACTTCATTACAAGGCAAAGGAACACCAACACTTCCAACAGGATTAATTCTTTTTAAAGAAGATAACACTGGACCACCCAACTCTGACATACCATAGCCTTTCATTACTGGATTAGGGCTTCCACATTGCTGAAATATCTTATTTATTTCTTTTTCTTTAGCAACTGATAAAGAAGTCCCACCAACTCCAAATACCTTTAAAAAAGACAAACCTATTTCCTTACATCTTGAATCATTAATTAGTATTTCTGCATATTTAGGCACACCCATAATATGATTGGGTTGATAATTAAAAATTAAATCAGGAATTTGCGTAGCATCAAAATTATGTATCAAAATATTTTCTGCTTTATTAGCAATCGGTGTATAAAGACAAAATACTAAGCCATATGGAAAAGATAAAGGAATTACACACATGGAAGTATCCCCCTTTTCCATACAAACATCTGCAAAAGAATACTGATATGCCATTGCTACAAAAGTATTATCAGATAGCATAACCCCTTTAGGTTTACCAGTTGTTCCCCCAGTATATACTATTGCTGCTACTCTATTATCTTCATATGGTAAAAATGTCGTTAATTTATTTTTATTATTAAACATTAAATCACCATTTAAGTATTTTCCACTAAACGACAATGGTTTTATATTACTATTACCAATCTTATCTTTTTTATCATTAGATAATGAATTTAAATAAGAAAAATTAATTATCTTCTGAATTGCTGTTCTTTCAATTATTGATGATACTTTTTCATTTAAAATATCAGTCGACATTAATACTGTTGCATTAGATGAAGCGATAAGATCAATTAATGCTTCTTCTCCATTACGAGGATCTATCATATTAACAACAACTCCAAGTTTATTTAAAGCTAAAAATGACATCGCAACTTCTGGAGTCGTTAAACTAAAAACAACAACACAATCTCCTTCTTTTATACCTTGCTCTTTAAACGACATAGCAAGTCTATCAACTTTATCAAACAATGCCTTATAAGTAATATGTTCCCCCATATAACAAATTGCATTACCATTTAAATTATCTTGATTTTGTCTAAAAATATATTCATATGCCCCCATCTTCGGAATTTCACCAGGCAATTGTTTAAAATATTTCAACCAAGCTTTATCAACGGATGGATAAACAGTTTTTTCTTTCATAATTATATATTTCCACCATTCTTAGAATATAATCTTTTTACTTCTTTTTGATTTAACATTCGATATTCTCCTACTTTAACACCATCAAGTGTTAAAAAAGAATAACCAGTCCTTTTTAATTTTAACACATCTAACCCCAAACTTGAAAACATTTTTTTAATTTGATGATTTTTTCCCTCATGAATTGTAATCTCAACAATACTTACCTTTTTATCTTTATCAATACTTTTTAATTTCACTCGAGCTTCACTCGTTCTTTTACCATCAATAATAACCCCATTTTTTAACCTTTTTACATCATAACCAGTAACTATACCTTTTACTTTAGCAATATAAACTTTATCTATCTTATTACTAGGATGCATTAACATATTAGCAAAGTCACCATCATTAGTAAGCAATAATAATCCTGTTGTGTCATAATCCAATCTCCCAACTGGATATATTCTTTCTTTTATATTTATTATATCAATTACCGTTTTTCTATTTTTTTCATCTTTAGTCGTACTTACAACAGCTCTTGGTTTATTGAGAAGAATATAATATAATTGCTTATTTTTTTCTATCAATATATCATCTACTTCTATCTTATCACTCTGTCTTACTTTAAAACCTAAAGTATTAATAACTTTTCCATTTACTTTAACTTTGTTATTTATTATTTTTTCTTCAGCTTTTCTCCTAGAACAAACACCACTTGTTGCTATAACCTTTTGTAATCTTTCCATAATTCCTCCTTAAAACAAAGATAATTGACTAGTTTCTGGCAAATCACCAAATACACCCATACTACGAATTTTACTAATTAAAGTTATTGAAACTTTACACCTATTATTAAAATCTTCTACACTTATAAATGGACTTTTTTTAGCTTCCTCATATATACTTTTAGCAACTACTTCACCAAGACCTTCTAAACTTCTAAATGGAGGTATTAGTGTTTTACCATCATCTGCTATAACAAAATTTTTATAATGAGATTTATACAAATCAATATTAGTAAATTTAAATCCTCTAGCAGTCATTTCTAATGCTGAATATAAAACACTAAGAGTATTATCCTCCTTATTAGTTTTATCAAATCCTTTTTCCTCTAATTCAATAACTCTTTGTTTAATACTACTATATCCTTTAATCATAGACTCAATATCAAAATCATAACATCGAACAGAAAAATATGCCGCATAATAATTAATAGGTTGATGTACTTTAAACCAAGCAACTCGACAACACATAATACAATATGCCGTAGCATGAGCCTTAGGAAACATATATTTAATTTTCCGACAAGATTCAATATACCAAGAAACAATGTTTTTTTCTTTCATTTTTGCTTCCCAAATTTTCCATCCTTCTAAATCTTTACTTGGTTTCCCTTTTCTAACAAACTCCATTATTTTAAAAGCATCTATTGGTTCTAAACCTTCTTTCATTAAATATACCATTATGTCGTCTCGACAACCAATAACTTCCTTAAATGCACATACTTTATTTTTTATCAAATCTTGAGCATTATTAGCCCATACATCCGTTCCATGCGATAATCCAGATATTTTTACTATTTCTCCAAATGTTGTTGGATTAGCTTCTTCTAACATACGAATAGCAAACTTAGTACCAAATTCTGGCAATCCCAATGACCCAGTTGAACAAAGAATTTCTTCTTTAGTAACTCCAAGTGCCTTAGGAGACGAAAATAAACTTAAGACATCTAAATCATCAAGAGGAATATCTTCTATTTTTATTCCACTTAAATCTCCAAGTACTTTTAACATAGTCGGATCATCATGACCTAATATATCTAATTTTAATAATTCTTCTTCCATAGCATGATAATCAAATTGTGTCGTATACCATGCGGCCGTAGTATCATCAGCTGGATATTGATATGGAGTAAAATCAAAAACGTTTTTATAATTAGGAACAACTACTATTCCTCCAGGATGTTGACCTGTAGTTCTTTTTACCCCCGTACATCCCATAGAAAGTCTTTCTAATTCAGCAGTACGTTTATTCATAATACCTTTATCTAAAAAATATCCTTTTGCAAAACCAAATGCTGTTTTTTCAGCAACCGTACCAACTGTCCCAGCTCGATAAACATATTCCTCACCAAATAATACTTTTGTATATTCATGCGCAACTGACTGATATTCTGAAGAAAAGTTTAAATCAATATCTGGTACTTTATCAGCTTTAAATCCTAAAAAAGTTTCAAAAGGCATATCTTGTCCTTCTTTAAATAACTTTTCACCACACGCACATAATTTATCAGGTAAATCATAACCAGAAGAATACTCTTTTGACAACATCACTCCATTTTCTTCAAAAATAGTCGTCTTACACTTCTTACAAACATAATGGGCAGGAAGTGGATTAACTTCAGATATCCCCATCATTGTAGCCACAAAAGAAGAACCAACCGAACCACGACTACCAACAAAATAACCATCATCATTAGATTTTTTTACTAACTTCTGAGCAATCAAATAAATTACATCAAATCCCCCACCAATTATTCCATCCAATTCTCTTTTTATTCTTTGCTCGATTAAATCTGGTAGAGGATCACCATACATTTCATGAGCTTTATTATAAACCATTTCTTTAACTATTTTATCTGAATCTTTCATTTTAGGAGAAAAAGGTATTCCTTTAGTATCAATAATTACTACAACATCTTCTATTTTATCCACTAAAGCTAAGGGATTAGTAACAACTAACTCATAAGCCTTATCCTTATTTAAAAAATTAAAAGCTTCCAGCATTTCATCAGTAGTACGAAAATACTGAGAAGGAATTTTTTTAATACTTTTCTTATTTAAAGGATGAAAGCCCCCACCAGGAACTTTTTGATTAACGATAATTTCCCGATAAATAGTATCTTCTTTATCTAATTGATGAACATCTCCTGATGCAACTACAATCACGCCGACTTCATCAGCAATTCTAATAATTTTTTGAATATTGAGAACTAATTCTTCATAACTAGCAAAATCACCTGACTGAATTAAATAATCATATACATCAATCGGTTGAATTTCTATATAATCATAAAATTTAATTATATTAGCTAATTCTTCGTCACTCTTACTTCTTGCCAAAGTAAACACTTCCCCATTAGCACAACTACTACCAATTAGTATACCATTACGTAATTCAACTAGTTTGCTACGTAAAATCCTTGGATTCTTATAGTAATATTTAGTATTCGCATAAGATACAATTTTATATAGATTTTGCAATCCTTCTTGCGTTTTTGCCAACATAGTAAAACGATAAGGAAAACCAAGTGTGTGCAACTGGTTTTTATCTATCAACTTATTTAAATCACTAATACTTTCAATATTACGATTATTAAGTTCTTTTAACATCTTATGAAAAACATACCCCGTCGCTTCAGCATCATAATCTGCCCGATGGTGCGAAGACTCATCAAAACTAACATCATATTTTTTAACTAAAGCAGACAAACTATGACGAGACGCACTAGGATTCATTGCTCTACTTAGCTCAAGTGTGTCAATAACAGTATTGTTAAAACTACCTAGTTGATATTTACGATAAGCCATTTCTAAAAAAGAACAATCAAACTTAGCATTATGTGCGACCATTGGCAAGTCCCCAACCCATTCAATAAATCGCCTAATAACATTTTCTTCTATATCACAATTCTCTAGCATAGCATCAGTTATATGAGTAATTTCAACAATTTTCGCTGGCAATAACCGCTTGGGATTTATCAATTCACTAAATCTATCAATTATCTCACCATGATTTATCTTTACCGCCCCAACTTCTATTATACTATCTGTTCCCCCAGCATTAAAGCCAGTAGTTTCAAAATCAAATATTACATAAGTACTATCTAATAAATTATCTTCTGTTTCGCGAAAACAAATATCAACATCATCATCTATCAAATTAAGTTCACACCCAAAAATAACCTTAATATCTTTTCTAAATTTATAAGCCTCTGGAAATGCTTGACAACAATTATGATCAGTAATTGCAATTGCTTTATGCCCAAAACTTATTGCTCTTTTTATTAAGTTTTTAGCAGATACTACCCCATCCATTTGACTCATCATCGTATGAGCATGCAACTCAACTCTTTTTTCCTTTGCTTTATCAACTCGCACTATTTCTTCTTTTTCAACTGGTTCTATATCCTTAATTCTTGTATTAAATACCAATTCAGAAGCATAAGTATCATTAACTACTCTACCATAAAAACGATACCATTTTCCCACCTTTAAATTATCTTTTAATATCTTTTGATCATTAACATCCTTTGTAAAAGTTTTAACATAAATACTATCACTTTCATCAGTAATTTTAATAGTAGTTATTTTAAAACCACTTTTACTCTCAAATATATCTATACCAAATACTCTACCCTCAATAGTAATATTTTCCACCTCGAAATTAATATCACATATCTTAGTAATTTGATCATTTCTCTTTGATTTATATTTTTTAAAAGCATCGTCTTTAACAAGAGCTAATCCTGCTGGTTTAGACACAGTAATAGATACGTCCTTTTTTTCTTGCTCTATCTTTTGATATATTTCACTATCACCATTATCATCTATTACTATATCTATTTCACTACCAACAAAACCAAGTTTATGATAATATGTTTTTATATAAGTTTGCACTTTCTTTAAAGACATAAATTCAGCCTTATTATAAGCTTTAAACAACAAAGTATTATCTTTAATTTCTATATCCCTATCTCTAAATACTTCCATCATTGTATTTTTCTTTATTAACTCATCCAATATATATGTCCAATACATCCTCATCATTGTATAATCTATATTATTTAACTTTATCGTTAAATCAATATTAGAAATATTATTATATTTTTTTTTAATACCAGCAATTAATTCTAAATAAGTATCAATATTAAGAGCATTATCAACACTTATCAAAAACTCCCACATCTTATTATCATCATAAACAACAATTTTTTCCAAACACGCACCCTTAAATTCTTCTATCTTCGTAAATCCCACTTGCTTAAATAAAATTTTTAATTTATCGTTCACAAAAACCTCCTTGTATAACTATTCTATTGACTCAAAAAATCAAAATTACCCAAATACAATATAGCAAATATTACACCTGCAACTAAAATAATCAATAATAACACTATCAATATTATCTTAAATTTTTTCTTTTCCTTAACTCCATCAAAATCTTTTTTACTAAAAGTATATGAATCGCTATAAAACTCTTCTTCTGACTTGCTTTCTTCAACTCGAGGCAACACTTTAGTAATATCACGTGTCTTTTCATCCTTTAAATCAGTTAATATATCTAAAGATAACGTAGTCGTTCTTGACAACGTCTTCTCAATATCCTCCCCAACTTTAGCTTCTTGTCTTTTCAATCTTAATTCGCGTGTTTCCTCATATTGATTATCCGCATCTTCTAATTGTAATTTTTTCAAAAGATTATATTCAGTCTTACTAAGCAAAGCATTGGCTTGATTTCCATCATTTTGTCTTTTAGCCTTATCCAATAATTCATTAATATCATATACTCTAACACATTCCTTAACTTCTTCACTTGCTTGTTCTATTTTCGGAATCTCAACAATATCTGAATAATCTTTAACTTTTTGATATTCATCCCTAGTAGTAATAATATTTTTCAATCGTTTTAAATCAATTTCATTAATGTTATTAGAAACTGGTAATATTTCATCCTGGTAATTATTTCCAAATGCTTGCTTATATGCATCAGCATGCACTACACTTCTACTTGTCATTTTATCTTGTTTACCCACATATTTATCCATTCTACTTTTCACACTTATTACCTCTTTTCTAATTACTACATCTTCTTCTAAAATCCTAACATAATAATAACATATTTTTCAAAATTATTGAATAATTTTTCTTTAAATATTACAAATTTTAGTTTATAATAATAGATACATAATATGAAAGGAGAAAAAATGATAGTTGTCGAGAAAGATTTATGCATTGGATGCGGTAGTTGTGTTGCTTTAGATGAAGACGTTTTTGATTTTCAAGATGGACTTGCTTATTGTAAAAATCCAAATGCTAAAGTAAATGATAATGTAAAAACAGCTATTGAGAATTGCCCAACTGATGCGATTAAAATCATTAAATAAAAGATTAGAAAATTATGTTTTCTAATCTTTTTGTATACTATTTAGCTACATTTTTACCCCTTTATCTTAAATATCTAATTATTTATTCTTTGGAATATAAAAATAAAATATTGTTCCATCCTTTATAGAAGATTTAACGCCATAATTAAATTTGTGTTCTATAAGAATTCCCTTTACTATAGATAACCCGATTCCTGTTGATATATAATCTCTTTTATATTTTTTATTTGTTTTATAATATTTATCCCATATTAAGTTAATATCTTGTTCTTTTATTGGCTTACCATTATTAATTATTTCTACTAAATAACTATCTTCTTTATCTTTTATATTAACTATAACAGTTTTATCATCACCAATATGGTTAATAGCGTTGCCCATTAAATTATATATAACTTGCTCTATTTTCTTTTTATCCGCATTAACATAAGCGGAAATAGTATTACATTTAAAAATATAATTTTTAGTTTCTTTTAAATAAGAAAATCTATTCATTATCGTTTTTACAACCTTATTAATATCAAAATTAGAATACTCTAATTTTGATATATTAGATTGTATCTTAGATAAATCCAATATATCATTTACTAAATTATTTAATCTATCAGTTTCTTCAATAATAACTTGTAAATTATTATCCCTTTTTTCTTTATCAGTATCAATATCCTTAACTAATTCAGCATAAGCTTTAATCATTGTAAGAGGCGTCTTTAAATCATGAGTAATATTAGCAATCAATTCTCTTCTTAATTCATCAGTTTTAGACAATTCATCTTTAGTATAATTCAAAGTATCTACTAATTGAGTTATTTCTTTTATATCGCTATCTCTTTCAAAAACAATATTATAATTACCTTGAGACAATGATTTAGCTGTATTATTGATATTTATAATAGGAGATGATATTTTTCTTGATATAAAATATGAAATAATAAAAGATAATATAAAAATAATAAATGTTACAATAATTAATTGACTAGATAAAATAGTAGTTGTCGAATTTAATATTTCTAATGGCATATTAATAAATATATAACTATTATTTATTTTTAAACCCTTAATTAATATTTTATTATCAAATTTACTATTAATAACTTTTTCACTATAAGAATCTTTACCACTTAAAATAAAATCTTTCTTTTTTTCGTTTAATAAAGGGTTTGATAAACACCCTTTATTAAAATTACTAGCATTATAAATAATATTACTATTTTCTACAACCTCTATACATACACCTTTATTATAAGAAATTAAATCTAATATTTCATCAATATTTTGATTATTATAATTATTTTTTATATCTCTAACTATTTTATCCATTTCTAAGGTTTTACTAAATTCATAAAAACTATTTAAAAACACTATTTGAAATAACCAAAGAAAAGATAATATTATAATGGAAAATATTATTAGTGATATCCATATTTTAGTAATAAGACTATTTTTCTTTAATTTCAAATTTATAACCCACTGTTCTTACTGTTACAATTAAATTACGATATTTACCTAAACTATTTCTTAACATTTTTATATGTGTATCAATTGTTCGATCATCACCATAATAATCATATCCCCATAATTTACTTAATAATGTTTCTCTTGATAAAACAATATTTTCATTTTTTATAAAATAACATAACAAATCATATTCTTTAGGTGTTAGTTTAATTTCTTTATTAGTTATTTTTACTGTATGAGATGCTAAATTAATCACTAAGTCTTGGTAAGTATATACATTATCTAATATAATTTTATTTCTCTTAGCAACAGCTTTTATTCTTGCAATTAATTCTTTAGGACTAAAAGGCTTAGTAATATAATCATCTATCCCTAATTCAAAACCCTGTAATTTATCAAATTCTTCATTACGAGCAGATAACATAATAATAGGAATATCCATTATTTTTTTTATTTGCCTACTTGCCTCATATCCATCCATCACTGGCATCATAATATCCATAATAATAAAATCAATATCTTTATACTGTCTTACTTTCTTTATAGCCTCTTCTCCATTACTAGCTTCAACAACTTGATAATTATTATTTAGTATATATTCCTTTATAACATTTCGTATTAATTGTTCATCGTCTACTACTAATATTTTCATACATTTTCCTCCGTTTATTAATAATATTAAATATTTATGATATTTAAGTGAAATTAATTGATTAAACTATATAATATTTTTTAGAAAAAAGCAAGAATCTTTTTATCAACTTTTATAAAAAGCAAAACACAAGTTATTCTTGTGTTTTATCTATAATACTGTCTACCGCTGATATCGTTTACTTTAATTATTATTAAATCTTCTTCTAATTTCGCCTCACCATTAGCAGTAATAGTATTTATTTTGCCCCAATTACCATATTCAAAAATAAGTGATACTAAAGAATTATTCTTTAAATATTCTAACTTTTTGCCCTTATTTTCATTTTTCATTTTAATTATAATTTTATCTTCCTCTAAATATAATTGATAATACATTGGTATCAAATACGGCTGATGATTATTAGATAAAGCTAGTATACATTTATTAGTTTGTTTTAATATAAATATTATTTCTTCTTTAGAAATATCAAGATAATTTTTCATATAATTATTTCCCCCTCGTTAAATTATATGTATTTTTTTCAAAAACTGTTGTAATATTTTTATATTTATGATAACATATTAGTGTAATTGAGAAATTACACAGAATATGGTTGATTGCTACTATTTAGATTTATGTAGTTACATACTACATAGATGATTACTATTTTAGTCAAGACTAGTTCTTGACAGTAATCACCGCCTTTCTTAATCCTTATACAGTGGGATTTATTAGCAACAACAAAATTATTCTTAAAAAATACCTTTTCAGGTATTTTTTATTATATCGTTAATTATATAACTAGCACACATCAACCCCGCAACAGAAGGAACAAAGCTACAACTGTTTAATTGATTATTACTAGATATTGGTTGCTCTTTTGAAGATACAACCATAATTTTTTGTTTGATATTTTCTTCTTTTACCATTTTTCTGATAATTTTTGCTATCTTATCATATGATGTTTTTCTTATATCTGTTATTTCTATCATAGAAGGATCAAGTTTATTTCCCATTCCCATACAAGAAATAAACTTGATTTTTTCTTTTAAACAATGTCTAATTATTGCCTTTTTACTATCTATACTATCTATAGCATCTACTACATAATCAACACTTTTATCAATTATATTAATATTGTCTTTATCAATAAAATCATTTATAAGTAAAACGTTACACTCATCATTTATATCTTTTATCCTTTGATAAAAAGCAGTTGTTTTTCGCATACCAATAGTTGAAGAAAGAGCAATTATTTGTCTATTAATATTAGTAGCCTCAATAACATCACAATCTACTAACACTATATTTTCAATTCCACATCTTACTAAAGCTTCAACTACATAACCACCGACTCCACCTAAACCAATAACCATTATTTTTTTTGTTTTTAACAATTCATAATTAGTTGATGACACTAAATTAATAAACTTATCGAATTTACTCATTGCAATCCATTATATCAAAAACTATTTTCCCAAGATAACCATCTCTTAAATCTTTTATTATAGTTTTATATACCCTATCATAGTCTACTTCACCATTTTTTATCGCCCCTATTAATTTCCCTATACTATTAAGAATTACAATAATATCTGTGTCATCTTTTATATTATATCTTTTTCTTAACGCAGTTGGATAATTACTTTGTAATTTTTTTATTATATGTATAGCAACTTCCTCTAATGGCAATACTTCTTCCTTAATAGCAGTAGTAGCGGCTAAATTAAGTGCGACTTCTTTATCAGTTAATCTTGGTGGCAATATTCCTGGAGTGTCTAGTAATTCTATTTTATCATTTACTCTAATCCAATTTATTTGTTTAGTTACACCAGGTTTATTACCAGTTATGGTCGCCTTTTTATTAACTAAACTATTTATTAAAGTACTTTTTCCAACATTAGGTATACCAACTACTAATAAGCGAATTCTTCTTGATTTTAGACCTTTAACACTTCTTTCTTTATTAATAGTTATAGTAATTTTATCAATTTCATTATATATTTCTTTTATATTTTTTTTATTCTTCAAATCTACTAAAATAACTATTATCCCTTTTTTTCTATAGTATTTAACCCACTCTTGCACCTTATCATAATCAGCTAAATCTGACTTAGTCATAATTAAAATATGTGACTTATTGTTTATTAAATTAAATATATCGTTATTTATTGAAGAGTAAGGAACTCGAGCATCAATTAACTCTAACACTATATCAACAAATTTGAGATTTTCTTTTATTTTCCTTTTTGCTTTTTCCATATGGCCAGGATACCAGTTGATACCGGTTTTTTGCCCCCCCTGAGCATTATTATTTATCATTGATCTTTCTTTTCTTTTTTGATACATCTTTTTTGTCATAATTGTACCTCCTTTATTATTCAATTTTATAATTTTCTGTTTCTTCCATTAGCAAATCAAAATCTGATTTATATAACTTGTCCTGCTTTATTCTATATTTTTCAAATTCGGTTAATGCTTTGTCACATGCTATTTCGTGTGATATTTTACCAGCATCTTTTAATATATCTCTATCATCTAATAATAAATATTTATCCAGCAACTTACTCCAATCTTCCATTGACATTGGAATATTTCGTTTTGCCCTTGACTCAGCTAAATCCAAAAAAGATGAAACAATTAATTCTAATCCTTCTAATTCTTCTTTCTTTAAATAATTTTTAGCAATGACTACATCTGTTTCAAGTATTTTTCCGTTAGGTGAATTTTTCCAAGATGTTAAATTCATATGTTCCTTCTTCGAATCTACTCTATTGTATATAATTTCAGCGGCAGTTTGTTTAGATATAGCATAGTGCATTTTATTTTGTACTTTCTTAAAAAATTTAATTGTAGTTGGAGATTTTTTATCATAATCTATACTTGTTGCATATATATCGGTAATTTTTTGATAAAATCTTCTCTCAGACAATCTTATTTCTCTAATTTCTGCAAGTAATGTTTCAAAATAATCTTCATCAAAAAATGTCCCATTTTCCATTCTTTTTTTATCTATAATATAACCTTTTTTTGAAAATTCCTTTAATATATTTGTAGCCCATCTTCTAAATTGAATTGCTTTATCTGAATTAGCTCTATATCCAACTGAAATTACTGCATCTAAATTATAATAATTAGTTTTATAAGTTTTATTGTCTTCAGCAGTATGTGCAAAAATTGCACATACTGAATTTTTATCTAATTCATAATCTTTAAAAATATTTTTCAAATGTTTTGTCACTACTGTTCTATCAATATTGTATAATTCTGAAATTGCTTTTTGAGTTAGCCATAAATCTCCTTTTTCAAATCTAACTTCTATTCCAGATTTATGTATTTGTCTATCAAAAATCAAAAACTCTGTGCTTGTACTTCTTATAATTAAATCCTTTGACATTTATTATCATCTCCTTTATATTTTTTATTATGGGGTTTAAACGCCGTTATCACCTTACTAATTCCTACCCATAAAATCACTAAAATATAGTTTTTTTATATTTTTTTAATAAAATGTGTAATAAGCATTTTTGCTTGAACCCTTATAATATAAGGAATTTTGTGGAGTTTAAATTAATTGTTATCAATCAGTTGATATTAGTTTTTACTTCTTAATAAGTTTCGTTTTTCTTATTCTCTTGTCTTTCTTTTCTTTTTTGATACATATTTTTTGCCATAGGATTCTCCTCCTTAAAGTTAAACTTGTACATATTATATAATAAGTCACAGCACCATAATTACTTGAATACATTACATTAAAGTCAACTATTAATACAATACTCAACTAAAGACAGTCTATGAGAAAGAGAAGTTAAAAACTTAATTAAATTTACAAAAATTTTTTATAATTTAATAACAGTTAAACCAATTATTTTACTATACCTATTTTGTTAAGCGGCCAAAACCTAAAACTTACTGTTCCGCTTATATCCTTTTTATCAATTAACCCAATAACTCGACTATCGGCTGAATTATCACGATTATCACCCAATACAAAGTATTTTCCTAAAGGTATAACATCATAACCTAAATCTTCAATAGAAAAATCATTAGTTATATCATCCGAATAGTCATCAGTTACTTCTTCATGATTAATATATAAAATATTATCACGATATTCAATATGTTCTCCTGGCAAGGCAATTATTCGTTTTATTAATTCTTCATTATGATTAGTAAGAACTACAATATCAAAACGTTTAAGTTCACCTACTTTATAACTTATTTTATTTAAAAACAATAATTCATTATCTTTCAAAGTATTTTCCATGGATTCTCCTACTACCTCAACAGGAGTAATAATAAAAGTTCTTAACAATATCACAACAACTACAATAATAACATAAGGAATTAATTCTTTTAACTTCGCCCTCATAAATCCTCACCCTTTCAAAAAAATTAACCATAAGGTTAATTTCTTTCTTTCATTTTATATTGTTTTTTACGTTCTCTTAAGAAATACATTTTAGCACGTCTTGCTTTACCCTTTTTAGTTACTGTTAAACTATCAATTTTAGGACTATGAATTGGATAAGTCTTTTCAACACCAACTCCAGAAGTTACTCTTCTAACTGTAAAAGTTTCCGAAATCCCGCGACCTTTTCTTGATATAACAATACCTTCAAAATATTGGATACGGTACTTTCCCTTATTTTTTTCATCTGGCACCTTATACCCAACCTTAACAGTATTCCCCACTCTAAAATCAGTGATATTGGAATTCAACTGTTCTGTTGTAATCTTTTCAAGAATGTTCATTTGTTCACTCTCCTTCTATAATATTTTGGCTTATCAATCATGTTCATAACTAAAAACAGCGGATTGGCCATTGCACAAATAAGATTGTATCATAATGTTAGAAAAAAAACAAGATAAAAATTTACTATCATTTATAAGAACAGTTATTATTAAACTCATTTATAATTAAAAACACTTCATCAGTCATATTTTTAATTGTTTTTAACTTTCTTTTTCTAAATAAACTCAATTTTATTTTACTATAATTAACTTCTTCTTGGGATATCTTATCCAATAAAGTAGATAATTTTTCAAAAGCATTATCTATATAAACAATATTATTAAACCATTTTTCTATATCAAATATATCACCACTTAATCTTAAACTACTAACAGTATTAATAAATGTTTTGTTTTCTATTAAACTACGACATATTTTATTTTGTAAATAATATGCTTCACTTTCATATTTTTGTCCATTCAATTCACTATTTACCACATATAAAGTATTATTTATTATTTCATTTTCTATATTCATATTGGCTAACGAAGCAATAATATTAATTATTTCTTCCGTTTGATAAGTATTAATAACTTCTTCTAAATAAACATTTTTTTTATTTGTACCACCAGCAACTAAGTTATTTTTATCAAAAGTAGAAGTACTTAGCCCACATCTTAAAATTATTTGTTCATTTGTAAAACTCATTTCCTTTTTATATGAGTTAATAGCATGATTAAATTCATGAATAACACTATCAAGTAAATTTATAGTTGGAACAGAAAAATAATTATCAATAACTATTTTTTTTCTAGTATATGGTTTACCATCTTCATCAAAAAGAATTTTTCTTTCAAAATGAGCAACTAAATTGTCTGGAATTTCATTTTGATTAACAATAATTTGAATTTCCTTTAATGCACTAATAATCATCTTTTCATTTTTCAAACCATATTTTAAGATAAAACTTGTTATTATAAGATATAACAAGTGTTTAGTATTGCTAGGATAATGGTATGTTAAATCCAATTCATCAATTAGTAAGATACAACGTTGTATTAAACTATTAATACTTGCATCATTTAATTCCATATAAAGCCCCATTCCTTTCACTACATCCAAGACAGACAACGTCATGAACAATATAAATATTTCTCTAGTTGCTTTTTCCATAATCAATTATAAACTATTATCAGTTAATTGGCAACCTTTATAAAATGCCTTTTTTAAAAAAAAGAGACATATTGTCTCTTAGTTTTCTGCTTCTTCTAACATTTTTGTAATAAATATTGCATATCCCTTAGTTGGATTATCAACTACTACGTGCGTTACAGCCCCAACTATTTTATCCCCCTGAATTATTGGACTACCACTCATTCCTTGAACTATTCCACCTGTTTTTTCTAACAATTCCTTATCAGTTATGGTAAATAAAATATTTTTATTATTATCATCAATTTTATTTATTTTAAGTATTTCTATGTCATATTCTTTCACTGTTACACCTTCTAAAACAGTTAACATTTTAGCAGTTCCCATGTTGATTTCCTCAGGATTAGCTACTTTATATAGTTTTTTATTAGGAATTTTAGATGTATAATTTCCAAACACCCCAGATGAAGTATTTTTTGATACATTACCATATATTACTGAAGTATCATAACTAGCATTTTTTTCACCTGGAGAACCATTATCACTTCTAGTTATACTAGTTACAGTTGAGTTGTAAATTTTACCATCTTTTATTTCGATTTTTTGACCAGTATTTTTCTCAACAATTTCGTGACCTAAACATCCATAGATTTTAGTATTTGGATCAATATATGTCAATGTCCCTACTCCATTGATACTATCTTTAACATAAAGTCCAGTTTTGTAAATGTTGTTTTCATCTTTAATCAATTTTAAAACTGTATCAAAGATTTTACTTCCTCTTTGATAACTAACTGAAATATCCAAGCTACTGCTATTCTCAATAATACTTACCATTTCGTTAATATTATTAACTTCAGTTCCATTAATACTTAAAATTTTATCACCATTTTGTAGTTTCGCATCAATCGCTGGATTTTTTCCGTCAATTTGGTAAGTCCCAACTATTATGATTCCTGTTGAATTTAATTGTATTCCAATGTTTTCACCACCAGCAATTATATATTCTGAATAAGCTAAGGCAGTTGAGGGA
>JAUNSN010000012.1:29147-33646 GCA_030539175.1 bacterium
TTAAAAGTGTGTTTTTTATTTTTTTAAAAAACATAAAAACATCTCCTTTTTCTATTTCACGAACTACATTATTAGTATGATAATTATCGTAAGAAATATTATTATAAATTTTTACCAATTAACAATCATATTATTAACTAGGTGAATGAGATGAATAATTTATTTTTGGGATTTTTATTAACTGTTTTAGCTGGATTTTCAACAATGATAGGTGCATCTTTTATTTTTTTAAAAAGCAAAAACAAACAAAAAATTATTATTTCTTCACTAGCTTTTGCTAGTGGAGTTATGAGCACAGTATCTTTAACCGATTTATCATACGAATCTTTTAATTTATTAAAAGGATATTTTTTTAAAACACCTTGTTTACTTATTATTTTGATATTTATTACAATAGGAATTATTCTGTCTATGTTAATAGATAAGTATATTCCCGATATAAATATTACTGAAAAAGATAAATCATTATATAAAGTAGGATTAATATCTATGATTGCCATTATATTACATAACATACCAGAAGGAATTGCTACTTTTTTAGCAACAACTCAAGATATTAAATTAGGAATATCTTTAACTATAGCTATTGCCATGCATAATATACCTGAAGGTATTAGTATTGCCATACCCATTTTTTATTCAACCAAAGATAAAAAGAAAGCTTTAAAATTTACTTTAATTTCTGCAATATCTGAACCTATTGGGGCAATTATTGCCTTTATATTTTTAAAAAATATTGTTAATGATTTTATTATGGGAATAATTTTTTCTATTATAGCTGGAATAATGTTACACATTTCATTTTATGAATTACTTCCATCTTCTTTATCGTATAAGCACAAATATCGAACTATTATTTATTATTTTTTAGGCATTGGCTTTATTTTAGCAAAATTTTTCTTTAAAATCGGTTGATTTTTATATTTTTTTAATATATAATAGCTTTAGTTGCGCAGATGTGGTTCAATGGTTAGAATTTCGCCTTGCCAAGGCGGGGATGCGAGTTCGATTCTCGTCATCTGCTCCATAGTTATTAAAACTTGCACACTTTGTAAGTTATTACATAGAAACTCATAATACTTGATATTATGGGTTTTTTCATATTTTAGAAAGGAGGATTGATTTGTTTATGAAATTGGCCATAGAACATTTAGAATTTCCTAGTGTTTTAAAAAGTAAGTTAAATAAGTATATTAATACATCAAAAATTAATATAGAATATTTAAATGGTAGTATTATTAAATTAAGTAATACCAATTTAGGAGTAATTAATCCTCATAAAGTTATTGTATCTAATGCTAAAACATTCCTAATTGGTTATGTGTATGACAATGAAGAATATATTTATATCAAAGAAGTTAATGAAAAAATAACTATTTCCAAGTTTATAACCTGTGTTAATTCCTTAATGTAATTTATACAATTTTTAGACTAAAAACATACTTCATTTTATACAAAACTTATACAATGAGTGTACTTGTATTTATACCAACATCTATATTAATATGGTATCATAGCAATTAATTACGAAGATTATAAACAAATTATAAGTAAATTACAAAGTGGTTTATTATTGATTTGATTCTTTAAAATACTTGCTATAAAATATGTATAATAGCAATAATTATAGGTATTTAAACAAAAACAAATAAAGTTTATACACTATTTCGTTGAAATTTAAACATTGCTTATGATAATATGCTATTGTAGTGATATTACTATGAAAAACACAAAGGAAATTTGTTCGTTCTTTTGTGTTTTTTTAATGAGAGGAGGAAAATTAGTGAAAGAAGAACAAAAAGTAATAGTTGGACTATATCCTCGTGTTTCTACTGAGGATCAGTCAAGATATGGACATAGTATGGAAGAACAAGAAGATAGATTAATAAAACTTTGTAATTATAAGGATTATGAAATCTATAAGGTTTATCGTGAGGCAGGTGTATCAGCAAAAGACACTAATAGACCACAATTTACTAAAATGATTGAAGATATGAAACAAGGTAAAATTAACAAAATTGTAGTTTATAAGTTAGATAGATTAACTAGATCAATTAAAGATTTAGAAGAAATATGTAAATTACTTGAAGAATATAATTGTAGTTTAGAAAGCATTTCTGAAGATATAAATACTTCAACTGCTAATGGTAAATTTTTTATAAGAATGCTTACAATACTTGCTCAATTAGAAATAGAAAGAACAAGTGAAAGAACAGCATTTGGTCTTGTTGGTGCTGCTAAAAAAGGACATATTTGTAGTCAAACACCACTAGGATTTGATAGAAAAGACAAAAAGTTAATTATCAATGATGGTGAAAGTGAAGTTATTAAAAGAATATTTGATATGTATTTAAAAGGTACTTCAGTTAATGCAATAGTTAAAATTTTTAATGAAGAAAACTTGCTTAATAGGAAATGGGCTACTACTACACTTGATAAAATACTATCTAATAGAATTTATACTGGGGACTATCAATATGGTAAAAGAAGTAAGTCTGGAAATGTTCAAATATTTGAAAATGTTGTTCCTGCAATTATCGATAAAACTAGTTTTACATTAGTCCAAAAACAAAAAGAAAAGAATTTAAAAAACTATACAAGAAAAGTAGATTATATCTTTATGCAAAGTATTATTTGTCCTAAATGTAATAAAATTATGGGTGGTTGTTCTAGTAAAAGTAAATCTGGAAAAAAACATCTATATTATAAATGTGCTTGTTGCAATAAACGAGTTAGTGAACAAAAAATTGAAAAACCATTACTATTATTTTTAAATGATATGTTAGATTATTTTCTAATTATTGATAATACATTTAAACCGTTCCTAAATAACAATACTGAAATAGAAATTAACAAATATACCAAATTGATTAATGATTTAAATGTAAAAGAAAAAAGAATAAAAAAAGCATTTGTAGATGGAATATTAGAATCTACTGATTTAAAAGAAGAACTTGATGAAATAATAAGAGAAAGAAGAACATTTGAAAACAAAATAAATGAACTTACTATTGTTAAGAATAATGAAGATAATAAGTTAGATTTAAAAACAATATTTAATTTAAAAGAAATTGAAAAACAAAAAATTAAATCGGATTATTTCAAGAAAAAAGGATTATGGAATAAACTTAACTCTTTACAAAAACAAACTTTAATTAAAAAATATATTGAAAGTATAGAAATAGATTTTGATAAAAACAATAATATTATCATTAAAAATATTAATATAAATACAAGAGAGTTAGAAAATATTGGTTATATGTTTAGAAGTGATTGCTTTGATATGATAATCAATATTGATGATCAAGATGTAATTCTATCTAACTATACAGAACAAAATACAGTTGATAAATATGTTAAAAAATTAAGAGAATTTTATAATATTGAAGAAATAGTAATTGAAAAAGAAGAACTAAACTTACAAAATTATTTAAATAGAAATAATATCACTACTCAAATAATACCAATTAAAAATAATGATAAGTTTGGTAATAAAAAATATACAGTATTACAAATTGGAACATAGAAATATGTTCTTTTTTTATGAATTAAGGGGGTTAAAAATTATGAATTATTTTTTTAAAGAAGTCATACCACAAATGCTAAGTGTCTTTGATAATAACAAAGATATAGCTAGATATTTAATATTAGATGTGTTAAAAGATAATCCTAATTATCAAGAAAACATTAAAGAAGTATTAGATAAATCGGTGGATGATGATAAAGAAGAAAAAGATAAAAATATTCAATCAAAGTAGTCATTAAAAATTCTCTTTTGTTAAGTAACAAAAGGACAAAAATAAATTTTGGCATCAATTATAATTCACTTTTCGTATGTACGAAAAGTTTTTGACATCATTTTAAAACCTTGATTTGCGGGGAGTTTTACAAATTTGATGTCATCCACTTATGCCCATTATTAAATATTAAACAAAAAAGGGGGTCACTAATGAATAGAAATAATTATAGAACTACTATTAGAATATCTAAAAATTTAAAAGAAATGATTAGTTTAATTGCTAAATATAATCATATAAGTTTAAATCAACAAGTAATAGAATTACTAGAATATGCTATTAATGATTTTATAAAAAATACTAAACTTTTTGAAAAGGAGGACTAACAAATGAATAAAAAAATTTCTATAACAATAGATGAATTATTACATAAAAGATTAAAAGAAAGAGCCAAAGGTAATAATGTTAGTATTAATAAATATTTAACAAAATTAATAAACAATGATGTAGAAAATAAATTATTTAATGAGAAAAATGAATTAGATAAAATATTAAATATTTTGTATTTACAACAATCAAAAATAAATTTTATACAAAAGATATTATTACAACATTTTGCTAATACTGGTTTTGCTAGGAATGAAGATGTTTATGATGATGAATGTATAAGAGAACTTTTTAATTCTAATAAAATAAGTTTCTATGACTAAAAATAATGTAATTGTTAAAAATAAATTTAGATTAGCTTTGAATAATCCTGAT
>JAUNSN010000055.1 GCA_030539175.1 bacterium
ATTCAGCAGATTTTTTTACATAAGTAATTGTTGTGTCATCTTTTGTAATAGTAAATGACACATTTTCTTTATCAAATGTAATTGGATAGTCATCTGTTATATCATATAGCCATTTTGTGATTGTTACGATATGTCCATTTTGAACATCCCAGCTCCAATCAAAATATTCTTCACCATCAGTTGTTATTTTCCCTGTACCATCTTCATTAAATACCCATACATTTTTAGGTGATCCTTCTTTTTCCCACTCATGAATAGTATATAAGAATTCTTCATCAGATAATTTTGTATAATCATCCTTTTTCTCACCACATCCTGTTAATGTAATAGCTAACACAAATATAAATGTTGCTACAAGCAAATTTTTTAATACCTTTTTCATTTTCTTTCCCTCCTTAAAAATTCAAAGAATGTTTTAATAATAAACTCATTGAATTTGAATCCACATCAATAAATACAGCAGTTTCTTTATCAGGTTGCTTGGTTAAATCTGTATCATCATCTCTAATTAGTACAAATATAAGACATCCAATAAGAAACAAAATAGCAACAATAGTAAAAACAGTTACAAATTTTTTATTCATTAAAACTTTCCTTTCAAATTAAGCATACACTATTTTTTTATAAAATAATACGTCGGCAGTCCGCCAATTTTAGTAAATTAAAAAAAGTTGCTAAATAGCAACTAAATATCATAAAACATATTATATAATTCCGTTCTAGATTTCACCCCAGTCTTTTCATAAATACTGGTTAAATGTCTTTCAACACTTCTTTCAGAAATTTTGTAATAATCAGCAATTTCTTTTGTTTTCATATTATCTTTTAAAATAAATGTACATATTTCTTTTTCTTTATTAGTAAATGAATATTTAATTAAAAAATCTTCAACATTTTTAATTGCTTTATTTTGGAATGATTTGTTCATATCTATATAAAATATAACCAATAATATAACTGCAAGTAAAACACTTATAATAATCATTAAATTATAATTATTACTTTTAAAAAGCATTTCAGATGGTACAACAATTAAAGCAGTTGTTATAGACCTAATGATTCTACCCATTCCAGACCATAATCTAGGATTTTTTGTAAATGATGCTAAATTAATAAAAGTAAGAGTTAAATACATAACATAGAAACTACCCATCAAGAAAATAGTGATAACATTAAACACATACTCACTAGGATCTTGCAAAAATATAATTCCTGCAATAGAAATAAGAGTAGTACATATTGTTGCAATCAATAAATTATTTTTTGATTTTGTATCTGCAATAAATCCAGCCACAATAATCCCTATAATATAAGAAAATCTACCAATACCATAAACATTCATGTATCCTTTAGCATCTAGTGAAGTTATCACTCCATCCTGCAATCCACATATAATTGAAATAATAGCTACTACTACAATAGGAAATATTAGAAATGACATACATGTTTTTTTCTTTTTGTCTTCATTTATAATACAATTCGAAGCTGATTTATTTAATATAACAATTAATAATACTATACTTGATGCAATAATTATTCCCAAAAGAAAATGATTATTCTCTATATAATTATAGGAAAAATATTGTAATATCAAAGCTATCGCTAAACTAAAACCAATAATCTTTCCTGCATCTTTTTTATTACTTAAATTTTGCGATAATTGAAAGTGAACACTTCCACCAATATATCCAAAAGACAATGTTGATAAAATTGAGTATACCACATTTAATAACCCACTTTGAAATATAATATTTGCAATCATACATATAATAAATGCTAGTTCGCTAATAATCAAAAATGATTTTCTGTTTTTTAATAAGCCAAAGAGTAAATATCCAATAGCAGTAAACAATATGCAAATAGCATAAACATGAACAACATAATTATCTCCTAATACATCATAAATATTTTTGTTAATTATTTGTTCAGTTAATAAAAATGAAAACATATAAGTAAGAAATATTATTATTACATTTTTATTATTTTCTAATAAACTTTTCACTTTTATCACCACCTGATTTACTAAAAACCTTAAATAATATAAATTTTGCTTTTAAATATTATACCATTTTTTTTCATTTTTTTATACAGAGTCAAAAAATATAAGTATAAAATAATAAGTAACAAAACAAATAAAAAAGATAGATTTTATATAAATCTACCACATAAATTGTAATTTGTATTACTTTTTATTTTTGTTATCTATAAAAGTTCCAACTATTAAACCTAATGCCATACCAACCGATAAACCGATAGCAAGACCATTTTCAAACATCATACCAATAAGCATTCCTAAACACATACCAATAGGCATATAAATATAAGTTGCTCTTTCTTTATTATTCTTTTTCATATTTTTATCTCACTTTCAAAGTGTAATTTGTCATTTATTTTTTTTACAACAATATAAATAGGATATATTATAAATAAGAGTTATGATTATCATAAAAAGAAATTCAGATTTATCAAATGCTTCACTGGCACCATATTTTATTATATTATACATAGTTATTATTACCAAAAAAATCAAAGTAAAACCAAATCCCAATCTAGTAGCTTTTATGTTAGATTCTTTTTCTTTTGTGAGAATAGTAAAATTTTGTTCTGCTTTTTTTATGTAAGTTTCGGTATCAAGCAATTCACCAGAAAACAATTCATTTAAACTAATATTCAATATTTCACACAATTCTTTCATAGTTGAAACATCTGGTAATCCTTTTCCACATTCCCATTTTGAAACTGCTTTATATGTTATTCCTAATTTTTCTGCAAGTTGTTCTTGGGTTAATTTTTTTCTTTTTCTGCATTCTGCAATAAAATTTCCAATTTTTATTAAATCCATATAATCCTCCATCCATTACTAATGATAAGTTATTTTTAAAGAATTAAACACCCACAATTAGTAGAGTTAGTTAAATTACTATTTATCAGTTTAATTATAAATTAACTCTTTCATCATTGTTGTTCCGATAACTGTCATTGGTATTTTTTTGTTAGGGCTTAAATTTGATAACAAAATTATTCCTATTTTCTTTTCTTTATTAAATGCAATATAACTATTAAAATTACTTGTTGCTCCATTATGCCAAATAAATTTATTTTCTGTATCTATCATCCATGTCATTGCTATTTTATCCATATTGATATCTAATTTATCATACATATAATTATTTGACTTAATGTCTTTTATAGGTATGTATGTATTAGTTATATAGCTTTCTTCACTTTCTAAATATAAGTTTAAATAATTTGACATATCTTTTATATCAGAAATTATTGCTCCCGCAGGTATATATCCATCATCTGCTTTCCAGTTCCAATATCCATTTAGATTACCTTTACTAGTAGCAACTTTAGTATTATATAGTTTTAGATCATTTATAATGTATTCATTCATAAGAGTTACAAAATCTTTATCGTATATTTTTTCTAATACAAGTCCAATTACAGATATACCAAAATTTGAATATTCAAATTTATAATCTTTATCTTTTAATTTTACACTTTTAACTTTATTTAAAATGTTTTCTCTACTTATTCCATAATAATCATTATTTTGAGTAAATTTATTACCTATCATTTTACTATTAAAATAATAGCCTTTATAACCAGAAGTATGCGTTATTAATCTTTCTATTGTGGGATAATAATTATTAGTATCTAATTCTAAATATTTACTAATAGAATCATTTATCTTTATTTTACCTTCTTCAATAGTTTTTGATAATAATAAAGCAACAAATGTTTTACTAATTGATCCTACTTCATAATCATAAACAATATCTTCTTTTAAATTATTACTATATGTTTTATATTCAATCTTATCATCTTTTATTATTGCTACTGATATTATTGTTTTATCATCATCATTTATAACATAGTCTATCATTTCATTAGAAGTCATTTCAGATAACTTATTTAATTGAATTATTTTATTAATCAATATTCCTATTCCAATTATAATAATTATCCCAATTAATATAAAAATATATTTCAAAATATTTTTCTTCATTATTAACTCCTCTTTATCAAATTACTATTTATCTGTTAGTTCTATTATACAACAAAAAAGATAAATTTTATGTATTTAATTATCTTGTGTCTACGATACTCCAACCACTATCACAAGACATAGTTTTATAAATAGAATACCCATTACCTGAACTTGGTAGAATATTCCAAGCATTATTATATAAAGTATTAACTGCGGAATAATTTGATGGACAAGCTAAACCAGTCCCACTTACATAACAAAAATTATATCCTGCATTTTGTAATCTACTTAATTGATAATTAGCATTGGCTACACTTCTTGTTCCAAAAGTTGCATAACAATTATATTCAGCAATATTTATATCAAATCCAATTGTGTAATTAGGTTGAATCCAAGTAGTTCTTGGAGTATATCCACCAATATAATAAAAGTTAGCATTATACCCAAGTTCACTTGCTGTTGCATTAGGTGTACTAACAGTTGCTCCATATTTATTACTTGTTGTATATTTATGAACTCCATTTAAATAAAAATTACTATCATAAAAATTTGTTGTCCACGTAGGATTTATTGTTTTATTTGATGTTATTTTTATTGTTTCATCATAAGTAGATTTTCCTACAACTTCATTTGTTTTAATTCTTACATAAGTTCCATACTCTACTACTTGACTCCAATCAATCACATCATCAGCAACTTGAATATCACTTACCCAAACATCAAATGTAAAATCTGATAGTCCTGACTCATAAGTAGTATCATCAATGATTGAACTAACATTAACTGTGTATGATCTAATACCCCATACTGCATATATGCTTTTTTTATTAATCTCATTAATATTTATATTATTAGAATACTGTATCGTTCCATCTGAAGTATCACTAAAACCCAAAAAATTATATCCAGTTCTTGTTGGACTTGTAATTGATATGGTACCATTTGTTTGAATAGTAATAGGATTTGAACCATACCAATATGGCCATCCCGAAGTTCTCCATTTTCCTCCATTAGCATCAACTATTATATTATAATCATTTGTGTTAAATTCTCTAACAATATCTGTTGATGTATTAAAATAAGAATATGTAAGATTAACAGTAGTAAATAAAGCTATAATTAAAAGAATTAAATTAATTATCTTTTTCATCTTTAACACCAACTTTTTTATTTTTTTCAAATACAATATCTATAAGGATTATTCCAATAGTTATTATTAATAGATATTTATTTCTATATATATAATCTGCATAATAACCAATAAAGGGAATGCACCATTTAGTGCCTTCCCCTAATATTCTGTCTTTAGTTATTAATAAATTATCGTAGGTTTTATTTGCATCACCTTTGGTAATAATTCCGTCATCAGTAATATCATATACCCTATGAGATATTGTATGATCATTTAATTGATACACTAATATATCGTTTTTCTTAAAATCTTGATATTCTTTTTTATGATAATATAAAATACCACCCGTTTTTAATGTTGGTTCCATGCTTCCTGATATGACAACCAAAGGTTTATAACCCCAAATAGTTGGAATAAAAATTATTAGATAAATAATTACTAATATGTATATAATTTTAAATATACAATTTTTTATTCTCACTATCATTTAAATACCTCTTACCAAACATTATTCGCTTGATCATATTGAATTGTATCTATTTTGATAGTTAGTTTATAGGTTGCATTATCATACCCAGTCCCACTTGAAGTATAAGTTATTTCATGACCATCTTGTGATGTTGTTTGTGTCAATGTTAATTTAATGTTTTCATTAAATGTTACTCCACTTATAAATGAACTAGTTGTTTGATTTGGCTCAAGTTTTGTTTTATTCTCTTTTGTTCCGTAATAATAATATCCATCAACATCCTTAGTCCATCCTGTATTGAAATTGATTATAGATGCAATATTATCTTCAGCATCCTTTAGTGGTATTGGTGTATTGTTAGCTGATGCCCAACTTTCAGTATAGCTTGCTCTAACTGCCATACTAATACTTCCATTATTTGTTATTTCTATTGTTTTAGGAGTAGTTGTTCCCGGTGTCCAATCTTCTGGTGATACAAACTCCTCAATAATTTCATGTTGGTATAATCCAACTTTAAATAGACTTGTTAAATCTGTACTAGTAGTAAAATATGCTATTGTTCCTCCTAATACAGTTAAGATACTAATTCCTAATACCATTAATAATTTTTTCTTGTTTTTCTTTCCCATTTTTTCTTTTCCCCTTTCATTTTCTTTGAATTTTTTTTCATTTCTTAATTTCATTTTTCTTTCCCCTTTCTTTTTTGAAATTATTATTCATTTTTTTCGTACTCATCACTTAACATTTCGTAAAATTTTTGTGCTACTACATCTTGCTCATATCCTAATCTATCTAATACTTTTAACATTTTATTTTTATATGTATTTCCCGTAAAAATATTTTTAATAATTTTAAGTTTTAATTTTTTTATTGTTATTTTTTTATTATAATCTTTCAAATAGTTATCATAAGCAACTTGATTTATTAAATCTTCAACTGTAA
>JAUNSN010000013.1 GCA_030539175.1 bacterium
CAGAACGTCGTGAGACAGTTCGGTCCCTATCCGTCGTGGGCGTAGGAAAATTGAGAAGTGCTGTCCTTAGTACGAGAGGACCGGGATGGACGCACCTCTGGTGTATCTGTTGTCATGCCAGTGGCAGTGCAGAGTAGCTATGTGCGGAAGGGATAAACGCTGAAAGCATCTAAGCGTGAAGCCCCCTCCAAGATGAGTTTTCCCATTGCTATAAGCAAGTAAAATCCCAGTAAGACTAACTGGTTGATAGGCTAGAAGTGGAAGTGTAGTGATACATTAAGCGGACTAGTACTAATAGATTGAGGATTTAACCTTAATTATTATTCAATTTGATATACACATTATCTTGTTTTCAGAGAACAAAATTCTCTATATTATATTGGTGATAATAGCAAAGTGGTTCACCTGTTCCCATCCCGAACACAGAAGTTAAGCACTTTAGCGCCGACGATAGTGTATGCGAAAATAGGACGTTGCCAATATTTTTTTTGTTTATATCGTTGATATATATCAACGTTTTTATATGTTCTAAAAACTTTATTACCAAAACTTTGATCTAAATATCGATATCTATTGTTATTAAAATTTGACAATATATAATAATATATGATATTATTTATAGCATGAAAGGACCAAGATTATGAAAAATGAAAGTAATTTAGTTATAAAAATTGTTGCTATAATTTGTATAATCGCAGTGATTGGTATAGTAATTATAAATGTTTTTAAACCAAAATGGTTTGAAGAAAAAGTTAAACCAGTTGATTCAAACGTTAATACACTTGATAGTGAACAATTAAAAAATGTTGACTACTTTTTAACATTAATCAAAGGTTACAACCTCGATTATTTAGATCAAGAGAATAAAAGCAATATTTCCAACTTTAATAACTTAACAAATAAAACAAATTGGCTCTTAGGAACTTATAATTTGATTTAAATAGATAAAATAAAATTAGCGACGATAACCGAAAAATTAAAAACTATATTTGGTACATCGATAAACTTTCAACCACAAAATTTGGTTGATGAAACCAGCAATGAAATTATATATAGTTACAATGAAACAGAAAAAGAATTTGTAGTAAATCCCGACTTTGATCAAAGTGTTTTTGATACACCTGTTGTCTCGATTAACCACAAATTAGTAAATTATAATTATGAAAATAACCAATATATAATAACAATTAACAAGTTGTTTTATGTATTAGAAAATGATAGAATAAGTAACGACTTCTATGGGAGTTATACTGATGCGGTAAGTCGAACTAACGTAATATTTTCTTATCAATCAGATGAAGATATAACTAACGAAGAATTAATAGATTATGCGACAAATTACTATAACAATAATTACAGTGATTTGTTTACAAAATTAAAACAATATCAATATATCTTTATTAAAAATAACAACGATTATATTCTTAAGGAATATATAATAAGATAAAACTCATATTATTTATATTATGAGTTTTTGTTTTAAAATAGTTTAATCTAAATCTTTAGGCAGTATTGCAAAACACAAAACTCCAGCAGCCATTATAACAATATAAATTATTCTTGTTAATAAAGAACCTTCTTTAAATAAAAAAGCAACTAAATCAAAATCAAACATACCAACTAATCCCCAATTTATTGCACCAACAATAATCAATACCAATGCTACTTTTAATAATTTATTCATAAAATCCTCCTTTTACCATTATTTTGCCATTAATTGCACTTATTATACATTATAAATAACATATTTTCATTTTTTTTGTATATGATTTATTAGAAAGAAAAATGGGGTGATTTATGAAAAGAAAATTATTTTTTCTAATTATAGTGTTAAGTTTTGTGCTGGTTGGATGTGGTAAAAAGACAGATAAAGATATATTAAAGGAGTTAACTAAAAAAATAGAGAATGCAACAAGTTACTATATAGAGGGCAATATGGATATCATTAACAATGAAGATACATATAATTATCAAGTTAATGTATCACATAAAAAAGAGGACTATTACAAAGTATACTTAAAAAACCAATCCAATAATCATGAACAAATAATTTTAAGAAATAAGGATGGTGTCTATGTAGTAACACCATCACTAAACAAGAGTTTTAAATTTCAAAGTGAATGGCCATATAATAATTCTCAAGTATATTTATTAAAATCTATCATTAATGATATAAATAATGATGAGAATAAAAGCTTTGAAGAAAAAGATGGATACTACATTTTTACATCAAAAGTTAACTTTCCTAATAATTTAAAGTTAAATAAACAATTGGTTTTTATAGATAAAAGTTTAAATATAAAAGAAATACAAGTATTAGATGAAAATAACAATTTACAAATAAAAATGACATTTAATAAAATTGATTATAAATCAGAATTTAAAGAAAATTATTTTGAATTAAATACCAATTTAGAATCTTCAATAAAAGATGAAGAAAATTTTAAGGAAGTAACTTCAATAGAAGATGTTATATACCCAATGTATTTACCAACTAACACATATTTAACCAGCCGTGATACAGTAGCAACTGATAGTGGAGAGAGACTAATTTTAACATTTGACGGTGATAGTCCATTTATGTTGATTGAAGAAACAGTTAAATATGAGGATGAACACATTACAATACCAACTTATGGTACACCAGATATGCTAGTAGATACAATTGCTACAATTAGTGATAATTCAATTAATTGGTTCAGTAATGGAATAGAATACTATGTTATATCAGATGTATTAGCTAAAAACGAATTGTTGGATATAGCAAGATCTATTAGTGTAATTCCTGTTTCAAAATAAAAAGTTATAGAAATTAAGATAGTAATTTCTATAATTTTTTAATATATATATAACTTATTCAAAAGTTAAATAGCCATTATAATTAATAAAACAATAAAATTATTAATTATGATGTAAAGATATTGTTAAGATAATTTACTTTTATTATAAAAAATGCTATAATTACAACAGAAAGAAGGAGAAAATATGGGAAGAGAAGAAAGAAAGAAAAGGCAAACACTAAATAAAATAAATGAAAACCCAAATAGTAATAGCGAATTGAAGAAATTTATCATCATAGCAGCAATAATTCTTGGAGTTTATGTCATCGCATATTTGATTATAGGTATATTTGTCACAAAAGAAATTGATTTATCATCTTTAATTAAAAATGAAGAAGAAAGCGAAAAAGTTATAATTGATTCGAGTCATATTTTGGCAAGCGAAACTTTTAAGTTAAAAGATGAAACATACTATGTATATTTTAATAGTTACGAAGAAGCCAATAGTAATATTGAGTTAATTATTACAAATTATTTATCAAATGAAAAAGTATATAGAGTAGATACAGATTCAGTATTTAATAATAAATATGTTACAGAAGAAACAAATAAAAGTGCACAAAATATAGAGCAATTAAAAGTTAAAGAACCAACAATTATAAAAATTGAAGCAGGGGAAAATGTTTTATATTTAGAGGGTGAGGAAACGATAACAGAGTATTTTAAATAAATATAAAGGTGGGGGAATATGGCAACAATCTATATTGATTTTGATGGAGTTATACTTGATACTAATGATTTAATAGATGATTTTCGAGATATTGTTCGGTATAAAAATAATTTGTCTAAAGATGAAGATGTTGAAAAATATCTTAATAATATGAATTGGTATGGTATCTTATCAAGAGCAAGGATAATAGAAAATAGTATTAATCACATAAAACAACTGCAAAATGAAAAGCTATTTAAGATTATAATACTAACTAAGTATAATACTTTCACAGAAAGGGCTTCTAAGGATTATATCATCAAAAAATTGTTTAATCCAAATGGGATAGAGATTGTATTTGTACCATGTTATGTTCATAAATGTGAAGTAGTATGTCCTAAAGGGAATATACTTATTGATGATTATATAGAAAATTTAATTGCGTGGCATCAAGCAGGGGGAATAGCAATAAAGTTTTCCGATGGAAATAAAATATCATCATTTCCACGAATAACTAATATAGGGGAAATAACAGAAAAATGTTACAAACTATATCCTCAACGAATAAAAAAGTCAAAAATTTAATTGATAAATTAACATATATGTGATATCATATATATGTTCTTATGGCGGTATTGGTGAAGTGGTTAACACGCTAGATTGTGGCTCTAGTACTCGTGGGTTCGATTCCCACATATCGCCCCAGAAGGAAATTTACGCACACCTTTGTGCGATAGTAAGTAAAAGTTCGTAATACTTGGTATTATGGACTTTTTCTTTTCGTAAAGGTGGTGAGTTTAATGAGAAACGTGTCCATAAAAACTTTAGAATTTCCTTTGTGTGTAAAAAATAAAATATTAAGAATTAGAAATATTACCAAATTAAATATAGAATATATTTCAGGGAAGAATATCATATTTAAAAATACTAATTTAGGTATTAAAGAACCTCATAAAATAATCATTAGTAATGATAATCAAGGAATAGTATTACTTTGTTATGATGATACTGATACAACACTTTATAGAGAGGACTTATCTCATATAATTACATTAAATGAACTTACAAGAATAATTGAGTATTTATTAGAAAAAAACAAAAGAATTTAAAAAATTATAAAAGAAAACAAACTTATGTATTTATGCAATGTATAAAATGTCCTAAATGTAATACAATTATGGGTGGATGCTCATACAGGTAAAAAACATTGTTATTATCAATGTTCTAATTGTAAAACTAGAATTAGTGAAAAGAAAATAGAAAAACAAATGGTTAACTTTTTAGATGATATGTTAGATTTTTTCTTATTGATTGATAACACTTACAAACCATATATTTATAAAGATACAGATAATGAAATTAAAAAGTGTAATAAAATAATTGAAGAATTAAATATTAAGGAAAAAAGAATAAAGAAAGCATTTGTAGATGGTGTAGTTGAAGAAATTGAATTAAAAGATGAATTAGATTTTATAAAAAATCAAAAGATAGTAACAATAGAAAAACTTAAAAATTTAGAAATAAAATAGCTTATGAAGTAAATAATACTATGTTATTAGCATACTGGAATGTTGGTAGAATTATTGTTGAAAATGAACAAAATGGAAATATTAAAGCTGAATATGGCAAACAAATTTTAAAAGAACTTTCAAAGGAATTAAAAAAGATTTTAGGTTCTGGGTTTTCGGTATCTAATCTTCAATATATGCGTAGATTTTATCTTAAATATCCAAAACAACAGACACTGTCTGTTAAATTAAGTTGGTCTCATTATTGTGAGCTTTTAAGTATTGAAAATGATGATGAAAGATGTTTTTATGAAAAAGAATGTGTCAATTCAAATTGGAGTGTTAGAGAGTTGAAAAGACAATTAGAAACATCTTTGTTTGAAAGATTATTATTATCTGAAGGTAAAGACAATAAGAAAAAAGTTTATGAACTTGCGAAAGCTGGACAATCTTTAAATACCCCAGAGGATATGCTAAAAGAACCATATGTGTTTGAATTTTTAGATATTAAAGAATCAAAACCTATTCTCGAAAAAGATTTAGAAATAAAATTAGTAAAACACATGGAAGAATTCTTATTAGAATTAGGTAAAGGTTTTATGTTTGTCGGCACTCAACAAAGAATAACTTTAGGAAATACTCACTATTATGTAGATATGGTCTTTTACAACAAAATTTTAAAATGTTATGTTTTAATTGATTTGAAAATAGGACAAATGAAACCAGAATATGCTGGTCAAATGAATATGTATCTAAATTATTACAATGAAGAAATAAATGATGAATTTGATAATAAGCCAATTGGTATTATACTTTGTAAAAGCAAGAAAGAAGTAGCAATGGAATATGCATTAGGTGGTTTATCTAATAATGTATTTGCATCAACATATACATATTATATACCAAGGAAAGATGAATTGATTAGTGAAGTTGAAAAAATTTTAAATGAAAAAAACTAGGAATTATTGAAACAGAAAAATAATACCAATATGGTTTTTAAAAGACAAGTATGCTATAATCAACTTATCAAGTATTACAAAATACTTTTACTACTTGGGTGCAAAATTTATTTACTCATTGCCCCATTTATGGGAAAATCAAACCTTTTGGTTTGTTTAATAGCTAAAAACTAGGAATTTCAATAGGAAATCCTAGCTTTTTTGCATATTAAAGAAAGGTTTGATAGTATGAAATTTGAGAAAATTGATATGCCAGTAAATAAGAATTTATATAATAAATTAAATAATATGTGCATATTTAATAATTTAAAGTTAGAATTTAAAAATGGAATAATATTTAAAATTGATGATACAAATGTCAATTTTATAGAGCCTCATAGATTTATTATTGAAATAAATGATATAGCGTTAGTATTATTATGCTATGACAATTTGAATTTATATTTATATGATAAAGATATTGTAGTAAATGTGCCCTTACTAAAAGAGTTGATAAATAAAATTAGGAGTAAAAAAGCCAGAGCCAGGAGATGTGGCAATGGCTTAGTTAATTAGAAGCATTTAGTACATCTATATAGGCTACGGCTTTTTCTTTATTGATAGTAGATAGTTTATTGATTTTGTTTAGCAGTATAAATCGTCGTCAGAAATATTATTAGGCTTAATGTCATTTATAGGCATATTATATTTAGTGCAGCATAAAAGATAGTCGATAGAAGTATTGTAGTAGTTTGCAAGTTTAATTAGAATATCAGAAGATGGAAAAACTCTGCCTGTTTCATAAGAAGATATAGTTTCTTGGGTAATGTTTAAGTCCATAACGACTTTAGTATGTAGTAAGTTTTTGCTATTGCAAATTTGTTTTAAATTATTCTCCACGCACTTACCCTCCTTTATATATAATTTTAAAGTTATTAAAAATTAGTGATGGTAATATTAGTTATATTTATATAATCGATATTGTATATTTTGCTAAAATAATATATAATTGTGTATAGAGAGGTGTAGATATGGAAGATTTATTTTATTTATTATTAGGAATAGCAGTATTTGTAGTGCCAATTTATTTAGTGGTTAGAGTATTTAAGAATAAAGGAAAAAGAAAAAAAGTAGCTAAAGACACAATTGTTAAACAAAAAGAAATCAAAGAAGATGTAGTTAAGGAAAAGAAAGCCAAAATATTAAAATTAAAAGATATAAAACATATTGAGGGAATTAGTAGTTTAAGGCAAGAAGAAGATTGTGCTTTAAATGTTGATGATGAGATATTAACGGTTATATCTAATATTGGAAATTTCAATATATCATTAGATAGAATTGTAAATGCTGGTATTATGAATAAGAAAGAAATGGATACTAAAAATAAAAGTGTATTTGCAAGGGCATTAGTTGGTGGCATGGTTGGCTTAGGTGCTTTAGGAGCATTAAGTGGTATAGGACAAAAAGTAAAAAATTATTATAATTATTTTTTAGTAATTATATACAAAGATAAGAATAATGAAGAATTAAAATCATTAGTGTTTGGTTTAGGAAAATATGATGGTATGGGGCAGTTATTTGTGAATAAATTAACTAAAAGATTAAGTAATGAAAAGTTTGATATTGATTTATAGTTGTATATAGTAAGTTTAAGGTATTTTGGTATAATTTGTAAATGTCAATCTTTTTTTGGATAAAAATGGCAATCTAGGAATTGGACAGTTTTGACCAAAAAAAGATTGACATTTACAATTACTCCCTAACAAGATAACGGGTATGTATCCACCATGCTTGATAGTGTTAATGATACTAAAGAATGTACAAAAAGTGGAATATAAAAATGTACATTAATGTACATCAAATATCCATTTAAAATACATTCTTTTTTGATACGATAATCTCCAGAAATGGAGGTGAAAAAGAATGTCTAATCTGAAAGGAGTTAAATAGTCATATGAAATAATTTTATTAACAAGCTCTTATTACTTTTCTCTAATAATTCGCTTGCTACATAAGTAAGTTGCTATAAAATATCCTCCATATACCAATATAATAAACAAAGTTGTAACAATAATATTAGTAGTTAAATTGATATTTGCAACCAAATCAATAACCTTGTTTACTTCTCGCAAACCAAAGAAGCTATGAACAAGTCCGACAATAAAAGGAAGAATAAAACAAATTGAAATTTGCATTAATAAACTTCTATTAATCATTTTTTCATCCGCACCAATTTGTCTAAGAAGTTTGTATCTATTATTGTTATCACTTGATTCAGATAACTGACCGATTGCCAAAATCATTGCACTGCCAATTGCAAAAACAAATCCTAAATACAAACCAACAAAAGTAGCGATTGCAGAGACTCCAATATTAGCGTCTCGCATAGAGGTTGTTGTATTAATATAGTTACCACCTGTTATATCCTCGAAATAAGAAACAAAATCATTTTCTATCTCGAGATTACCGCTTTCAATCAAATTACCAAGTAATTTTTTTGAAAAAATTTCCTTTTCATCAATTAACTGATCACTAATCACGAGTATACCAGCATTACCATCGCCGTTAAAGTTTTCTAAAGCAATATCAATAATTTCATTACTGTAGGGAACTAATACCTCACCATTAATTACTACCTCATTACCATCTCTAATTGCTGGATAATAATATTCTTTAACAGAATCAACATTACAAAGTAATAAATAATTATTCATATTCATATTAACAACTAAATCATTACGACCATAGAATTGCATTAATTTGTTATAATCACTTAAACTCATTATTGGCATGACCGAATTAAATAAAGCCAGTCCATTAAATTCATTTTTTATATCATTTATTGTTTCTTCGTTCATCATCATTTCTATAATAACTGCATTATCATAATAAGTATTATAAGTAGCGTACTTCTCAACATAAGAATTAAACTTTTCGTCATTAATCAACATGTCAATATTGGGATTATTATCCAGTGCTGTTTTGTTATCATAATATTCGGATATTGTAAAATCAGATAAATTATTTCCGTTAAAATTACCATTATAAGCATTAGCTAATGATACTGAACCAGAGAGACTACTTATTGCAATCATTAACATTAAAGCCACAAAACTAGTGGAAATAACGGTAGTATTTATCCGACTATTTACTTGCTTCAAAACAAATATATTCAAATTTTTTAAGTATATCTTTTTATTTAATTTTATTATTCGCAAAAAGAAGCCAGATATTGACCAAAAGAATAAAAACGTACCTATAGCACCACTTAAAAACATAATAATAGTTTTATCATCAAAGTTAAATAAAATACCATCAAATAATAATTTATAACCATATCCTAAGAATAATAATGACAGTATAAAAACAATAAATGAAAAGTATTTATTCTTAATTTTAGCTTTTTCATTTTTTTTATCCGCATTTATTAAATCAATTAATTTATATCTTGAAATATTTAAAACATTAAACAATATTACCAACACATAAATAATTCCAAAATATGTTATAGTTTTTAATAAAGAACTACTAGAGAAAACAAAATAAAAACTTTCCATATTAACTTCAAACATTTTAGCAATAATTATTGAAAGAAACTGTGAAAGAACAATTCCAGCCAATAAACCAACTACTAAAGAGGCTACTCCGACAATTAAAGTTTCTAATACTACTAAACTAGACACTTTAAGTTTACTCATTCCTAAAGTTAAATATAAACCCATTTCTTTCTTTCGTCTTTTAATTAAAAAGTTATTAGCATATATTATCAAAAAACCAAGTACAATAGAAATAAATATAGAAATATATCCTAAAATATAGATTAAACTCTTAATGACATCAGCCTTAGACTCACTTAATTTTAAAATAGCCATTTGGGAATCCATCGAATTAAATACATAAAATATACAAACAGCAATCATTAAAGTGAAAAAATAAATACTATAATCTTTAATACATTTCTTGACATTTTTTAAAGATAACTTAAATAACATCATTTAAATCTCCTCCAAGTAAAGTTATGACATCAATAATATTATCAAATAATTCTTTTCTTGTTTTTTTTCCTCTTACTATTTCATTAAATATTGTTCCATCTTTAATAAAAATAACTCTATCTGCATAACTAGCAGTAAAAGAATCATGAGTAACCATAAGAATAGTTGCTTTTAATTCATCATTTAAATTCTCTAATTTTTCTAGCAACATTCTTGCTGATTTTGAATCTAAAGCTCCAGTTGGTTCATCAGCAAGGATTAATGATGGTTTAGTAACTATAGCACGAGCTGCTGCAACTCTTTGTTTTTGTCCGCCAGATAATTGATAAGGATATTTAACAAGTTCATTTTCTATTTCCAATTCTTTAGCCACAGCTTTTACTTTATCATCTACTTTAGAAGAACTAACACCATTAATAGTAAGAGAAATAGCAATATTCTCATATGCAGTCAAGGTATCAAGTAAATTAAAATCTTGAAAAATAAACCCTAATTCTTTTCGTCTAAACTTATTTAAATTGTTTCCTTTAATCTTCGTAATATCCCGACCATTGACCAAAATATGTCCATTAGTTACTTTTTCGATTGTGGAAATACAATTTAATAAAGTAGTCTTACCGCTTCCGCTAGCACCCATAATAGCAACAAATTCGCCTTTTTTAACTTTAAAACTAATATTATCAACAGCTTTAGTCAAATTATTTTTATGTCCATAATATTTACTAATCTGTTGTAATTCTAACGTATATTCCATAGTTTATCACCTCAAAATAATCATATAGTAAGTCAATGATATTAACAATAGATTTGTATTACATAACCTTACATATTTGTAATATTACTTACCATTGAACTAATAGGAAAGATAATGCAAACTTTAGTATATTCATTATAAACAGATTCTAACTCTATTTCATGATTTAATTTGTTACATAATTTTTTACACAAATACAAACCAATACCAGTAGATTTCGTATATTTTCTCCCAATATTACCTGTAAATCCCTTATTAAAAACTAAATCGATATCTTCTGGCTTAATACCACAACCGTTATCAGTAATCGATAAACTAATATTATTTTTATTATGAACAACAGCAAATGTTATAACTTTCTTTTTCTTGTTAAAGTATTTTATACTATTAATAACAATTTGATTAATAATAAATTCTAACCATTTACTATCACTATTTACCATTACATCTAAATTTATCAATTCCACCTTTATTTTTTTATTAATTAATTCTTTTTTATTCTTTCTAAGAACATTATTTACAACATCTATTATAGAAGTTTGACATATAATATAATCTTTATCAACATAATCGCTTCTTGCATAAAATAAAGATTGTTCGACATAGTTATCTATCCTATCTAATTCATCCTTTATTAAAAGAGTAATATCATTACTATTATTATTAATAATCATATCAATAGTGGCAATAGGAATTTTTATTTCATGACACCATAATTCAATATATTCCTTAAAGTCATTTTTATTAATTTTTATATTATTAATATTTTCGATCATAGATTTATCAACTTCATATAAAATATCACATAGTATATTTCCCTCTAGGAAAGTAGGAGAGTTAATAATCTCAGTTATATAATATTTCTCTTGTAAATTATTTAACATATTATTTAATTCATCATAAAAAGTTTTCCTTGTTACATAATCATGTAATAAAAAACAAAAATTAAATAATATAAAAACAGTTGGAATAAATATAATCATTAACATATGAGTATTTGTTAAAATAAGTAGCAAACTAATAATAGTTATAAGAATAATCAAGATACAAATATAAAGTAACTTATCTCTTATATATTCACTAAATTTCACAATATAATATATCCTTGATTTTTCTTAGTTATAATAACATTGTTTAATCCAATTAAACTAAGCTTATTTCTAACTCTAGTTATATTAACAGTCAAAGTATTATCATCAATAAAGCTACATTCATCCCATAAATAATTTATTAATTCATCTCGTGATACTATTTTTCCACGATTTTTTAATAGATAATATAGACATCTAATTTCATTTTTCGATAAATCTATTACGATATCATTACACAATATAGAACTTTTATTAATATCTAATTTCATATTCTTATAATGAATCGTTTTAACAAAGGTATTAGTCCTTTTAAGTAGTCTTTGAATTCTCGCTAAAAGAATTTGAGGATTATATGGTTTAGTTATAAAATCATCCGCCCCATAATTAATTGAAATTAATTCATCTATTTGATTATTTTTACTAGTTACCATTATAATAGGTATATCGCTTACCTTTCTTATTTTTTTACACATTGACATTCCATCCATACCAGGAAGTACTATATCAAGTAAAATAATATCAATATCTTCGTTATTAATAAAGTTAGTTATATCATCATAGTCATCTAAAATTTTTACTTCAAAGTCATTATTTTCTAAAAATATTTTTAATTGATTTCTAAGTTTAATTTCATCTTCTATAATTAAGACCCTACTCATAAGAAACTCCTTTCGAATATACCAATATATTAACTTAATAATTATAAAAAATCAATTATAATATAAAAAAACTATTGCTATAACAACAGTTTTTTTATATTATAACTCGTTTTACACAAGTTGAAATCTATTTTGGTGGAGAATAAGGGACTCGAACCCTTGACCCTCTGCGTGCAAGGCAGATGCTCTAGCCAACTGAGCTAATTCCCCAAAAGACTGGCAAAGTAATTATAGCACAATGTTTTCTTATATGTCAACAATTTTGGGTGAACTTTTTTGCTAGTTTTTTAGCGAAAAATAGTTGTCAACTAATGTAAAAATTGTTACAATAGAAAAGTACTAAAGAAAGGAAGCGATAAAATGACAAAATATGTTTATTCATTTGATGAAGGAAACAAAGAAATGAAGAATTTACTAGGAGGTAAAGGAGCTAACTTAGCAGAGATGACAACAATTGGATTACCAGTGCCAAGTGGTTTTACAGTAACGACTGAAGCTTGCAATAAATATTATGAAGATAATAAAATTATAAGCGAAGAAGTTAAAACACAAATTTTTGAAAAACTTGAGGTTTTGGAACAAACAAGTAATAAGAAATTTGGTGATTTAAATAATCCATTATTAGTATCAGTAAGAAGTGGTGCTAGAGCAAGTATGCCAGGAATGATGGATACAGTATTAAATCTTGGTTTAAATGATGAAGTAGCAAAAAATTTAGCAGCAACAACCAATAATAAGAGATTTGTTTATGATTCATACCGACGTTTTATTATGATGTTTGCAGATGTTGTGAAAGGTTATTCAAAGAACACTTTCGAAAAGGCTTTTGAAAAAATAAAAGAGTCTAAAAATGTTGTCTATGATACTGAATTATCAGCAGATGATATGTACGAAGTAGCAATGGAATTTAAAAAAATATATCAAGAACTAGATGGAGACGAATTTCCACAAGAACCTAAAATTCAATTAATTGAAGCAATTACAGCTGTATTTAGGAGTTGGAATAATGAAAGGGCAATTATTTATCGTCGAATGAACGATATTCCATCATCATGGGGAACAGCTGTCAATGTTCAAGAAATGGTATATGGTAACATGGGAGAGACTTCTGGAACTGGTGTTGCTTTTACTAGAAATCCAGCAACAGGAGAAAAAAAATTATATGGTGAATACTTAATTAATGCCCAAGGAGAAGATGTTGTTGCTGGTGTTAGGACACCACAGAGTATTGAAACATTAAAAGACATTATGCCACAAATATATGAAGAATTTGTTGAAGTTGCTAAAATATTAGAGAAACATTATGCTGATATGCAAGATATGGAATTTACTATAGAAAATAAGAAATTATTTATGTTGCAAACAAGGAATGGAAAAAGAACAGCAAGTGCAGCATTAAAAATTGCTGTTGATTTAGTGAATGAACAAATGATTAGTAAGGAAGAAGCATTACTAAAAGTAGATCCAAAACAGTTAGATCAACTATTACACCCTAACTTCGATACTAAAAGCTTACAACAAGCTAAAGCTATTGCAACTGGATTAGCAGCTTCACCTGGAGCAGCAACAGGAAAAATTTATTTTAATGCTTTAGATGTAAGTGAACACGCTAATGCTGGTGAAGATACTTTGTTAGTAAGATTAGAAACATCACCAGAAGATATTCAAGGTATGAGCGATGCCAAAGGCATTCTTACAATAAGAGGAGGAATGACTTCACATGCGGCAGTAGTAGCTCGCGGTATGGGAACTTGTTGTGTGTGTGGATGCGGTGAGTTAACAATTGATGATGAGAATAAAACTTTAACAACAGCCAGTGGTCTTGTCTTTAAAGAAGGAGATTATTTATCATTAGATGGGTCAACTGGAAAAGTATACGGGGAAAAGATTAAAACAGTTGAACCAGCAATTAGTGGAGATTTTGAAACATTTATGAAATGGGCAGATGATGTAAGAACGTTAAAAATAAGGACAAATGCCGATACCCCAAGTGATGCTAAAAAAGCACTTGATTTTGGAGCAGAAGGAATTGGATTATGTCGAACAGAGCATATGTTCTTTGATAGTGATAGAATCCTTGCTATGAGACAAATGATAGTTGCTGATACAGCTGACGAAAGGGAAAAAGCTTTAGAAAAATTACTTCCAATGCAAAGAAAAGACTTTGAAGGCATATATGAAGTAATGAAAGATTTACCAGTAACAATTCGTTATTTAGATCCACCATTACATGAGTTTTTACCTCATACAAAAGAAGAAATAGAACAATTGGCAAAAGAATTAAACATGGATGTTATCAAATTAACTAATAGAATAGACAGTTTAAAAGAGTTTAATCCTATGATGGGACATCGTGGTTGTCGTTTAGCAGTTACCTATCCAGAAATTGCTAAAATGCAAACTAGAGCAGTAATAGAAGCGGCAATTAACGTTAATAAAAAGGGATTTTCTATTGAACCAGAAATTATGATTCCGTTAATTGGAGATATAAAAGAATTAAAATATATTAAAAGTATTGTTGTTGAAACAGCCGATAACATTATAAAGGAAAACAATGCAACCCTAAAATATAAAATAGGAACAATGATAGAAATTCCACGTGCTGCTCTTACAGCCGATGTTATTGCGACAGAAGCAGAATTTTTCTCATTTGGTACTAATGACTTAACGCAAATGACTTATGGTTTTTCAAGAGATGATGCATCAAAATTTTTAGATGATTATTATAAAAAAACCATATTTGAGTCAGATCCATTTGCTAGACTTGATCAAACAGGTGTCGGTCAATTAGTTGAAATGGCAGTTAATAAAGGACGTTCAACTCGACCAAACATTAAGTTAGGTATTTGTGGAGAACACGGTGGAGATCCATCAACAGTTGAATTTTGTTACAAAATTGGTCTCAATTATGTATCATGTTCACCATTTAGAGTTCCAATAGCGCGTTTAGCTGCAGCTCAAGCTGCTATCAAAACAGTGAGTAGTAAATAATAAAAATATCTATAAGTGTTTTAAGTAAATTAGGCATTTACAATAATTGTAATTACTTGTGGGTAGTAGAATAAAAAAAAGGCTAAAATAACTATTAATATAGTATTCTTAGTCTTTTTTCTTTGAATTAAGACTTCGGTACAATGAAAAAAAGGAGTGGTTCAAAGTGCAAATATTACATACAAAATCAAAAATAATTAATAATCAAGTTGACATTTCTAAGGAAAAATGCTATTCTTTTCCTAGAAAAAGGAAATGATATATATGAATAATTATAATAAAATTATAACTTACGCTAAAGAAAATAATGGATATATTACTACTAAAGAAAGTGAAATTATAAATGTTAATAGTATTTTTTTAAGTAATTTAGTAAATGATAAAAGATTAGAAAGAGTTGGCCCAGGAATTTATAAATTACCAGAATATCCAATTGATAATTTTTATATCTTATCTAAAAGTAGCAAGAATATGTGTTATTCTCATGCTACAGCATTATATTTACATAATATGTCTGATAGAATTCCATTAGTTTACGATATCACTGTTCCATATAATTATAGTGGTAATTTATTGAATAATGAAAATGTATCACTTAGATATGTTAAAGAAGATATTTTTAAGCTAGGTATGACTGATATTAAAACTATCAATAATCTTACAGTTAAGTGTTATGATTTAGAAAGAACATTATGTGATATCATTAAGGATAAAAATCGTATGGATAAGGAGATTTATTCTAAAGCTTTAAAGGAATATGCTAGGAAGAAAGACAAAGATGTTTTGAAATTAATTAAATATTCTAAAAAGTTAGATGTTGAAGAAGAAGTTGTTGAATTAATGGAGGTATTATTATAGATGAACTCTGACAAATTAAATAGTATTATCAAAAAGAAGTCTAATGGTAATAATAATTTAGCACATCATTTTCATCAAATGTTTTTCTTCGAACATGTTTTAATGAGATTAGAAAAAAGTAAGTATAGGGATAATGTTATTTTAAAGGGTGGTGTTCTACTTTCTTCTATTATTGGAGAGGATTTAAGAACTACTAAAGATATTGATGCTACTTTAAAAAGTTTACCATTAAATATAAAATCTATTAGAGACATCTTTGAAGAAATATTATTTATTCAAATAGATGATAATGTTAATTTTGAAATAGTTGGTATTAAGGATATAAGATTAGAAGATGAGTATGGTGGATTTAGAATAAATGTTAATGGTATATTTTATAACATAAAAACCAACTTCTTTATTGAAATAACTACTGGAGATATTATTACGCCAAGAGAAATTAAATATAAATATAGTTCTATCTTTGAAGATAGAAAAATAAATATTATGGCATATACAATTGAAACTATTATTGCGGAAAAGTTTGAAAGTATTGTTAGCAAAAATATTACTACCACTAGAGCTAAAGACTTTTATGATTTATATATGTTAATAAAAAAACATAAAAGACAAATTAATAATAAAAATTTAGTTAAAGCTATTAAGAATACATTTAATAAAAGAAGTACTGAATTTAATATTGATAATTTTAAGGAAATAGTAGAAATATTAAAAGATAGTAATGTTGTTAAAAGAGTATTTACTGATTATCAAAGAAAACTGGAATATACAAAAGAAGTAAGTTTTGATGATACCATTATAGCAATAAATGAAATTATTAATATAGTAGAGCAAGAATTAATTGCAATACAGTGACAAACAGTTAAAAAATGATATTATATTATAATAAATCAATACAATATTTTAGTTTTGTCTAAAATTAGATGTGTACAAGATATTGATAGATAATTAAATTAGTCACAAATTGAAATTAATAGTTGCTAATATATTTTTATTATATTAACTACTTACTATTTAACAAGTGGTACAAGCTTCTATCAAAACAGTGAGTAGTAAATAATTAAAATAATACCTTTATTCATAAGTGTTATAAGTAAATAAATCAAAAAATTTCAAATACTTTAATCAATGTATTTACTAAAAAATAATTCAACGAGAGCATTATTTAATAGATCTATTGCACTGTAATTAATCAAAAAGCATACAGGAAAGTATACAGGAAAGCGTATAAGAAACAATTGACTTTGATTAGTGAAAATAGTATAATACAAACAGAAATAAAGGAGATTAATATGAATAATTATAATCCACCATTTACTGTAACAAATCTTATGCTTGAAAGAATTTCTTCTATAATGAAAAAAATTGGAAAGTTAGATAATTATAAAGATTTAAACAAGCTGCCTATTTTAAGAAGAAATAATAGAATTAAATCAATTCATTCTTCCTTAGCAATTGAAGCCAATTCTTTGTCTTTAAATGAAGTAAAAGATATAATCGATGGTAAATTAGTTGTTGGACCAAAAAAAGAAATTCAAGAAGTAAAAAATGCTTATAATGCTTATTTGAAAATTAAAGAAGTAAATCCATTTTCTATTAAAGATTTAAAAAAAATACATGGAATAATGACTTACTTAACGGTAAAAGATTCTGGAGAATTTAGAAAAGATAATGAAGGTGTTTTTGATGAGAATGGAACTTGCATTCATATTTGTCCATCACCTGAACAGGTAAACAAGTTAATGAAGCAATTATTTGATTGGATGGATAGTAATCAAAAAAATCTTCATCCTTTGATTTTATCTTCAATATTTCATTATGAATTTGTGTTCATTCATCCATTTAGTGATGGTAATGGAAGAACTGCTAGAATATGGCAAAATATAATATTATCAAATTGGGAAAGGCTTTTTGAATATATTCCAATTGAAAGTGAAATAAAAAAATATCAACATGACTACTACGAATCCATTAATGAATGTAATTCGAAGGGAGATTCAACTTTGTTTATTGAATTTATGTTGAAAATGATTGATGAAGTATTAGATGATCTAATGAGTAGTGTTGCAAATCAAATTAATCATGCTAGTCCATATGTAAAGAAACTATTAACTGTTATGGAAACAGGAGTAATGTATACAACTAATGAATTAATGGAATTGTTAAAAATGAAATCGAGAATCTCTTTTAGAGAAAATTATTTGATACCAGCAATTGATAATGGATTAGTTAAAATGTCATTTCCAGATAGTCCAACAAATAAAAATCAAACATATTATAAAGAATGATAGTATTTTAGATATTATTATTTACTACTCACCATTTGATAAATGACACAAGCTGCTATCAAAACAGTGAGTAGTAGAATAAAGAATATACAGAAAAACATGCATTCATAAGAGAAAAGATAGACAAATAAGAATAATATTTTATATAATAAAAAATCAACAAAATCAATAATTGAAGATATATGTAAAGTTAGGATATGATAAATATTCTAACTTTTGTTTGTAATAATTATTGCTAGTTCCATTCGCGAATGAACGTCATATTTTTTATATATATTCTTTATATGATCATTTACAGTATAATTTGAAATGTTTAGTTTGCTTGCTATTTCTTTATTAGAATATCCGTTAATAAGTAATTCTGTTACTTCTATTTCTCTTTTGGAAAGTTTAGTAATTTTTTTTAATAATTTATTTTTGTTAGAATTACATAATGATTGTAATTCTAAGTTTGGTTCTATCATTAAATAAATAACTACATTAATTATTGATAAAATTGAATATATTAAATATAAAAAAGTACTACTAAGTCTAAAGGATTCAACTAAAAGAGAATTAATGATTACTGTTAATAAACAAATGATTACAGTGATAGGTGCGATTAACTTAGAGGGATATTTTGCAAATAAATGTGATATTAAAAATGGAGCAACTAATATATTAAATAGCCCAAAGCCTTGAAGAAATAAAGATATATAGTTTGTAATATTGTTAGGTATTAAAAATAATACAAAGCCTATTGAACATATTCCAAAATAATATTTACAAACTTTAAATGGGTTTAATTTATCATTTTTATAAAGGATATAACAAATTAATCCTGATATGAATAAACCTAGATATGACATTGATATTCCCCCACCAATACTTTCGGATAAAGTTGCAGTAAACAAAGTGGATAGACAACAAATAATTTGAATAATTATTAATCCAATAATATTTTGTTTAGGTGGTATTTTTAATTTATCACTTTTACTTAAAAAAATAGTATTCATCTTAATTGGTAATTTAAATAAAGCAAAAGTTATTAACAATAAACAAATACTACTAATAGTATTAAACATTATAAAATTAAAAGGAATAATATTATTTTGACAAATAGCAATCATTATACCTGTTATTATAGCCCCTACTATAGCATCCATTAATGCTGATTTTAAACTGTATAAGTTAATTAATAGACTAGTATTTATACTTATAAAGAAAACACAATTAAAAGTTAAAACATAATATAGAATTTTAAATAATAAACTAGGAATATTAAAGAATAAAATAATAGATGCTATCAAAGAAATAAACATTAGTAATCTTCCAACAAATACTGTTTTTTTAGGAAATAAGTAAATAAATAATATTCCTAAAATATATCCCGTAATAACTAAAAAAATAGAATTATCAAGTACTACTGGTAAAGGATTTGAATTATTTATTGTCAATGTTTTTGATGAATAATAAATAATTCCCATTTGCCAAACACTAAATGTTTCAATAAATGCTAATACATAAGTTTTAACATCTAATTTATTGTTTTTCATATAAATTCACTACCTTTTTATCAAACCCCCTTATTTAAGGGATTTTATTTCATCAACAATTTTTATAAAATTATTATACATAGAGTTGTTTATACCATTATATCATCATATGTAAGTTTTTATAAGCAAGTCTTGTTAGAAAGTGGTGATATAGCAAAAAGAACATTAATAGTATGGCTGATTACAGTAGTTATATGTTTAGTACTAATAGAATGAAATTAATAGTATTAAAACTTCAAAAAACAACGATAATTTTAGTTTGGTTGTAGGAAAATATCATGAAGAAATCGGCCATTATGAATCAATATAGTGATATTTTGTTTGATGGTAAAGGGTAGAATTAACTGTCAAACAAGAAATACTAAATGCTTATAGTAATTTTAACTATAATAGCTTTTATGATTTGATGAACGAAACATATCAAGCCATATAATAATTATCTTTAAGAAAGGAACAAACATAATGAAAAAGTTTTTAAAAAGATTTATGACGTTTGCTTTAGTGTTAACTTTTGTCGTTGCACTTACAGGATGTCAAAAAGAAACAAATACCAGTAAAGGAAATGGTAGTAGTAAAATTAGTGATAGTTGGCCAACAGGTGTTAGTTATGTACCTGATATAAAATATGAAGGAAAAGGTTCAATTGTAAAAACAAAAGAAGATACAGAATATGGAAATCAATATATGATTTATATTAAAGGTGCTGATTTAGAATCTGCTAATGCTTATGTTGATAAATTATATAGCAATGGATACGAAGTTATGAATATGTTTAGTGATGAAGGGAAGTACTTACAACAACCAAAATCTAATAGTTATTTTAAAATGGGCTACGAAAATGAAGATGATGGGATAAGTGTCCAATTGAATTTACATGATAACCAAGAGGATTATAATTTAGTAATCACTTGGGCAGATATGAATTCATAAAAAGAAAGGAAATTTAATTAGAAATGAAAAAATATTTAAAAGGAATATTAACAGTTGCATTTATATTTGTAATTGCAACTATATTATCAGGATGCAGTAGTAAGGAAAATGGTGGAGAAAATTCTAATAAAAAATATGATTTTCCTAGTGCAAGTTTTATACCAAGTGGTATGGAATATACAGGAAGTGGAACAATAATGTATTCTTCAACAAATGAAAAGATTACACCAAAACAAGCAGATGTATATATATCTGGAGCTAAAGTCGAGGATGTTGTCGCATATGTTCAAACATTAAAGGCAAAAGGACTTAAAAATGCTAATGAATACAAAGAAGAACAAACAGGCTTTAATGAATATGGCTCATATTCTTGGATAGGAGTAAACAGTGATAATTCATTTAGTTTAAGTGTTACTTTATCTAGTGAAGAAACAGATTTGAATTTAGTTGAAGGAACGTATAATTTATTAATATCTTTATCAGATTCTAATCCTTACGCAGAATAAAAAATAAAAGTTTTTAAAAAGTAAGATAATATAATTAGATTTATATAATATTGTTTATATAAGTCTTTTTATAAATTGATTGTATTTTTTGATAAAAGACGACGTTAGTTATTCTAAAGACGATAAGAAGTTTTAATTATATGAAAAAAGATCAAGACAAATAAAGGTACTGGAAAGAATTTATTTTCACATTACTTTTATTTGTCTTTCAGTTTATTTTCACAAATATATTATATTCTAATATCAGAAAGGAGAAAAAATGTATATATTAAAAAATGCCATTATTTCCATTATGAGAAATAAATCGAGAAACATACTAATAGGAATAGTTGTTTTAGTTATTGGATGTGCTACAGCAGTAACTTTGTCGATTAGAAATTCAGCCGAAGTGTTAGTTAATTCTTATATTAGTAAAAATGAAATAACTGCTAGTATTAGTATGAATAGACAAAATTTTAATAAAAATATGCAACAAGATGACTCTAATTTGGAAGAAATGCAAACCAAATTTCAAGAAATATCATCACTTACTAAAGAAGAGATAGAAAGTTATGGGGATAGTGAATATGTAAGTAATTATTATTATACTTATAACTTATCTATGAATTCTAATATTGACAAAGCCGAAAGTACAAGTAATTCAAATATGCCTAATAATATGCAAGAAGACAGAATGAAAAACCAAGAGGAAGGGGACTTTACCATAATTGGTTATAGCTCTTATTCATCAATGAGTGAATTTATTAATGGTTCATACACTATTACCTCAGGCGAGGTAAGCGAAGACTTTACAGCTAATAACTGTGTAATTAATTCACAACTTGCGACATTAAATAATTTAGAAATTGGAGATATTATCACTATAATAAATCCTAATAATGATGATCTAACCTATGAATTTGTTATTACGGGAATATTTACGGAAAATAGCACGGATAATTCTATGAATATGTTTGATAATTCAGTCAACAGTATAATTACTAACAATGTAGCAGTTGAAAAAATGATTAATGATGATGATGAAATAAAAGCAAGAATTACTCCAACATTTATTCTAACTAGCCAAAATGATATAGATAATTTTACTGCTGAATTAACAGACAAAGGATTAAATGAGTATTACCAAGTTACAACAAATTTAGATGAGATTAACGCTGAGATAAATTCTGTAAGTAATTTATCCAATTTTGCAACTGCTTTTTTAATTGTAACTCTAGTAATTGGTGGAATAGTACTGCTGGTATTAAATATGATAAATGTAAGAGAAAGAAAATATGAAATAGGAGTATTACGAACTATAGGTATGAAAAAGAATTTGGTTATAACCAAGTTTGTAAGCGAACTGTTAATTGTTTCTATTACTGCATTATTACTAGGATGTGCTATAGGATCGTTGATGAGTGTAAGTATTGCGAATAACTTGTTAAAAAATGAAGTAGAATCAGCTAGTGCCGAAAAAACTAATATAAGTAAAAATTTTGGAAAAGGTGATATGAACGAACCTCCTACTATGAATATAATGCAAAAAAATAGTATTGATTATGTAACTACAATAGATGCGACAGTAGATTTTAAAGTATTAAAAGAATTGTTAATTATCGGAATTGCTCTTACTTTAGTTAGTAGTATTATAACCATGATAAATATTTCCAAGTTTTCACCACTTACAATTCTCAAGGAAAGGACATAAGAAAATGAAAATATTAAAATTAGAAAATGTTTCATATAAATATGCAGATGGAAACGAATATGTCTTAAAAGACATTAATTTTGAGTTTTATAAAGGAAAAACATATGCGGTTAAAGGAAGAAGTGGAAGTGGTAAAACAACATTACTATCTCTTATATCAGGTTTAGAAAAATGTAGTGAAGGTAATATATATTTTGGTGAAAAAAACTTAAAAAATATTGACTTAGATCGATATCGTAGCAACAATATTGGCATAGTATTTCAATCATTTAACCTATTGCCACATTTAACAGGTATAGAAAATATTATCTTATCAATGGATATTAGTAAAGTAAATATTCTTGATAAAAGGGCAACAGCTATAGAATTGTTAAAAAGTGTAGGACTTGATGAGACAATTGGAAACAGACGGATATTAAAACTATCAGGGGGAGAACAACAAAGAGTAGCTATTGCTAGAAGTTTATCATATAACCCAGAAATCATTATTGCTGATGAACCAACTGGTAACTTAGATCATGAAACAGAAAACGAAATAATGAAAATATTTGAAAGATTAGCAAAAGTGGAAAGAAAGTGTATTATAATTGTTACTCATTCAAAAAATGTGAGTCAACAAGTTGATAACGTCTTTGAATTGAAAAAACATAAGTAGCAATACTTTTGTTTTTTTATTGATCAGTTAAACGTTAAGAAGGTAACGAACAACATTGCTAGATAGCTAGGCCAAAATTATAATTACAAATTCCGCAAAAACTGTTGTAAAAAAACAAAAAATGTTATAAAATATAATACGTAAGAAAAGTTTTGTGCGCCCGTGGCTCAATTGGATAGAGCACTTGACTACGGATCAAGCGATTATGGGTTCGAATCCTATCGGGCGCGCCATTTTTTATTTATAGGAGGTTTTTGTGATTAATCAAGAAGAGAATATCAATCAAATTTTAGTGAAAACTTTTTGCAATACAAAATTAATAAGAAATAATAATTATTGGTATGAAATTAATGATTTACAAATAAAAGAAACTATTCCTAATAACTCTTACAACATCGTTGAATTTCAATTAGTATATCATTGCTCTAAAAAAGATATTAGATATAATTTTATTGGATATTGTTTAGAAGAACAATGTACGATGGATTTAGAAACAAAGCAAGGGAACAAAGAAATTAGATTAAGAGTTTTTTATGACAATGATAAACAAATAGAAATATATCGCTATAACAATAAGACAAATGTATGGAAATTACATTACAAACCTAGTGAACCTAAAAAAAGAACTAAAAAATTTAGTTGTAATTAATAAAAAAGTATGATACAATAAATTTGCTTGAAAGAAAAGAGTGGTTAGACACCACTTTTTATCATATATTAAGGAGGGAAAAAATGGATATTTCAACAAAAATAAAATTACTTATTCAAGACACATTACAACGTGAAGGACTAAAAATTTATAAAATAACCTATCAAAAAGAAGAAAGCAACAAAGTATTAAGAATTGTTATTGAGGGAGAAAACAAATTAACTGCCGATGATTGTGCTGCAGCATATAAAAAGATTAATCCCATATTAGAAGAAAATAATCTTATTGATGAACCACACATATTAGAAGTAAGTACAAGGATGAGTGAAGAAAAATGAACGGAAAAGAATTTATAAAAGCATTAGACAATGTTGTAAAAGAAAAAAACATATCAAAAGACATAATAATTGAAGCTATGGAAGCTGGATTGGTAGCGGCTTACAAAAAGAACTTCAACGCATTAACTAATGTTAGGGTAAGTATTAATGAAGAAACTGGAGATATAAAAGTATACTCATTTATTACTGTGGTTGATGAGGTTGAGGATGAACAAACAGAAATTACATTAGAAGAAGCTAGAAAAAAAATTGCGAACATTAATGTAGGTGAAACAATAGAAGAAGAAGTAACACCAAAAGAATTTGGTCGAGTGGCAGCTGGTACAGCTAAACAAATAGTAATTCAAAAAATAAAGGAAGCTGAAAAAAATAATATTATTGAAGAATATAGTGACAAAGAACAAGAATTAATGGTTGGTACATTATCAAGAGAAGATGCTAAAAATTACTATGTTGATTTAGGACATATTCATGGGGTATTGCCAAAAAGTGAAATTATTCCTGGAGAAAAACTAGAAATGGAATCTTCTATTAAGGTTTATGTATCTAAAGTAGAAGTTAGTAGCAAAGGTACATTTATCTTATTAACTAGAAACCATTATGGGTTTGTTAAAAAATTATTAGAATTAGAAGTACCAGAAATAGCTGAGGGAACAATAATAATTCACAGTATAGCAAGGGATGCTGGCAATAGAAGTAAAGTTGCAGTATCTTCGATTAATTCCAATGTTGATCCAGTTGGGGCAATAGTTGGAACAAGATCGAGTCGTTTATCAAGAATAATAAAGCAATTAAATGGCGAAAAGTTAGATATAATTATTTATGATGAAAAACCAGAGATATTTATAGCAAATGCTTTAAGCCCCGCTAAGAATATTAAAATAGTACTTAAAGACGATAAAAAACAAGAAGCATTAGCTATTGTAGGAGAAGACGAGTTATCACTATGTATAGGTAAAAAGGGTAACAATGTTAAATTAGCAAGCCGTTTAACAAAATATAAAATTGATGTAAAGACGAAAAAACAATTAGAAGAAAACGAAAACAAATGAATAAAGTTATATTACGTAGTTGTATAGTGACCAAAGATAAGTGTCCCAAAAGTGAACTTTTGCGAATTGTTTTGACAAAAGAAAAAGAGGTTCTAGTTGATAAAAATGGTAATATAAAGGGTCGTGGAGCATATATTAAAAAAGATATAAAAGTATTAAACAAGTTAAAGAAAAGTAATATATTAGAAAAAAAATTGCGAACAAAAGTAGATAATAAAATTTATGACCAAATATCTAGTCAATTGTAAGTGTAAAAAAATGGAGGTGAAACGCCATGATGAGTGTTTTAGAATATGCAACAGATATGAATAAAATTGATGAAGAAGTGATTAAAGTTTGTCAAGAACTTGAATTGCCCATAACAACTAAAGATGATATATTAGATGAAGACATGATAGTTATGCTTGATAATTATTTCATGGAGAATGAAGAAGAAATAAATAATGAAATAGACGAAGAAGAACAAAAGAAAATAGAACAAGAAGAATACTTTGTTATGGAAGAAGAGCAAGTAACTTTATCGCCGAAGAAATCTGTAAATAAAAATCTTAGCAAGAAAGAAGATTATGCAAAATTAAAGAAGGAAATGTACAAACATAAAAATAAGTTTAAAAACAATAATATCGTTGAAGATGATGCAGTTTTATATAAAAAAAACATGACGGTTGGAGAACTTGCTAGTGGACTTAATAAAAGTCCGACTGAAATAATTAAAAAGTTGATGAATTTGGGTTTAATGCTATCAATAAATAGTTCAATAGATTTTGATACTGCCGAAATTATAACCAGTGAATACAACAAGAAATTAAAAATGGAAGAAAGCATAGATGAAAGTAACTTTGAAGAATTTATTTCATTAGATAAAAGTGAAGATTTAGTTAGCCGGCCTCCAGTTGTAACTATCATGGGACATGTTGATCATGGAAAAACAACATTGTTAGATGCAATACGACAAAGTGACGTTGCTTATCATGAAGCTGGAGGAATTACGCAAAGAATTGATGCCTATCAAATAGAGTATAATAATAAAAAAATTACTTTTATTGATACTCCTGGCCATGCAGCGTTTACGGAAATGCGAGCAAGGGGAGCAGCAATAACCGATATAGTTATAATTATTGTTGCAGCCGATGATGGAGTAATGCCCCAAACAAAAGAAGTAATTGATCATGCTTTAGTTGCTAAAGTGCCAATTATTGTTGCAATTAACAAAATAGACAAACCTGGAGCCAATATAGACAAAATAATGAGTGATATGTCGGCTAGTGGAATAACACCAGAAGCCTGGGGTGGAAAGAGTATGTTTATACAAATATCTGCTAAAAACAAAGTAGGTATTGAAGAATTACTAGATGCTATATTATTAGAATCAGAGATGTTAGAATTGAAAGCTAACCCTAACAGGTATGCAACTGGGACAGTCGTTGAAGCATCTGTTGATAAAAAACAAGGAGTAACCGCAACGATTTTAATCCAAAATGGTACTCTACGTATTGGAGATAATATAGTAGTGGGAACTAATTATGGTAAAGTAAGAACAATAAAAAATGAAATGGAAGAAGATTTAGTTGAGGCTTATCCATCGATGCCCGTTACTATTACAGGACTTAGTAATGCTCCTTCTGCTGGTGATAAGTTTGTAGTTTTTGAAAACGAAAAAAGAGCAAGAAATGTCGCTGAAATAAGGAAAAATCGTCAACAACAAAATAATACAATTGTAAGCGAACCAATTACCCTAGAAGATTTATTTTCAAAAATCAATTCTGGGACAAAAGAAATAAACGTTGTCTTAAAAGCAGATATAAAAGGAAGCGAAGAAGCAGTTAAAAGTTCTCTACAAAAAATCGATGTTGAAGGGGCAAAAGTGAAAGTTGTTAGAAGTTCAGTTGGGGCAATAACTGAAAGTGATATTGTTCTAGCTGCAGCGGCTAATGCAATTATTATTGGATTTAATGTTCGACCAGATAGCAAGATAATCAATTATGCAAAAGAAAAGAAGGTTGAATTAAAGTTATATGATATAATTTACAAAGTAGTTGAAGAAATGGAAGCAGCTATGAAGGGTATTTTAGACCCAGAATATGTTGAACAAGTTTTAGGAACAGCAGAAGTTAGAAAAATTTTTAAATTTTCTAAAGTAGGAACAATTGCTGGATGTTATGTCTTAGAGGGAACTATAAAAAAAGATTCAAAAGCAAGAATTATAAGAGATTCTGTTGTTATATACGATGGTAAAATAAACTCTTTGGCACGTGAGAAAGATCAAGTAAAAGAAGTAAAACAAGGACTAGAATGTGGCTTAACCATAGAAAATTATAATGATATTAAAGAGCAAGATGTCATTGAAGTATATGAAATGCAACTTTTAAAGTAGGTGAAATAATGAATACTAATATAAAATTAGAAAGAATGGAACATGATTTTGTTCGCGAAATAAGCGAAATAATACGTGATGAAATTAAGGATAATAAAATTAATCAAGTTACAATCAATTCAGTAGATATAACTAATGATTTAAGTTATGCTAAAGTTTATTTTACAACCCTAAATGATGATAAAAAAGAAGAAATACTTTCAGCCTTAAACAAAGCTAGTAACTTTATTAGGAAGATGCTTTTTGATAAAGTAGAAATTAGAAAGATGCCAACCTTAATATTTGTTTATGATACATCTATTGAATATGGCAAAAAAGTAGAAGAAATAATAGAAAGGATAAAAGAAGAATAACTCTTCTTTTTATCTTATGAATGGAATTATAATCGTTGATAAACCAAGTGGTATTACATCTTTTGATGTTGTAAAAATAATGAAAAAAAAATTCAATACTAGCAAAGTAGGTCACACTGGAACTTTAGATCCACTAGCAACAGGCATCTTAGTTATATGTATAAATTCTGCTTTAAAAATTGCTGAAAAATTAACTCAAGATACAAAAGAATACGAAGCTGTAATCAAACTAGGAATGCAAACAGATACTCTTGATATAACAGGCAATATTATTACAACATCTAATATTCCTAAACTTACTCCAATAAAAGTAAACCAAGTATTAGAAAAATTTACTGGTGTAATTAACCAAGTTGTTCCACTTTATTCATCAATTAAAATAAATGGTAAAAAATTATATGAATATGCTAGGAACAATGAAGTAATTACTCCACCAACTAGAAAAGTGCTTATAGAATATATAAATTTAATTGAAATAAAAGAAGATACAATTAAAATAAAATGTAAAGTGAGTAAAGGTACATATATAAGAAGTTTAGCAAGAGATATTGGTTTATCCTTAGGAACTCATGGAACTATTAAAAATTTAAGAAGGATTAAACAAGGTAATTTTAGTATTGCAGATGCTTTTACTTTAGAACAAATAGAAAAAGATTATTTTAAAATAATATCTATTGAAAATGCTCTTAATATAAAAACTATTGATGTATCAAAAGAACTATATTTTAAAATTAAAAATGGTCAAATAATAAATAATTTTACTAAAGAAGCAGAAATTCTTTTTACTTATCAACATCAGCCAGTTGCAATATATCAAACATATCAAAAAGATATAAAAAAAATAAAACCTTGGAAAGTTTTTTGACTTTCAAAGGTTTATTTTTTTAACGTTCTAACCTTGACTCGTTCTTTTAATGCAAGTGGAACATCTTTAGAGCAAGTAGCAATTATTGAAGAACATAATTGTTCTTTAGTAATTATAGCAACACTATGAACCTTATTAAGTTCTTTTAGTTGCTTTGCATAATTTCTATTTGCCTTACAAAGTGAATTAAATTCTTCAAGTAATCTCGTAAAATTTAATTCAAGAGCATAAGCTTTTAAACTAGTATCTTTTTTAATTGGGGTAAATGCTGAGGAAAATAGAAGTGATTGATTATAAAGAGGTACTGATAAAACAAAATTAAGTAATAGATTTCTTTGCTTTATCAATAGTTGTCTTTCCTCTTCCTCTTTCTCTTTTTGTCTTTCTTGCTCTTTTAAAAGTAATGTTAACTTGTCTAATTTAGCTGCTAATTTCTCAATTTTCTCAATGTTTTCCTCTTTTTTTTCGCTAATTTCTTTTTGCTTTTTTTCAATAATTTGAATTTTTTTGTTTAATTCATTAATACTATTTTGCAATGAATTAATTGTTTTTTCTTGTGACAAATCCACCATCTCCTTTATATATACATTATATATAAAAAAAGAAAACTTGTAAAGGCTTGAAAAAAGCATAAATATAATTTATAATAGATACGAGGAGATGAAACAAATGCATTGGTACTACTATGTAATTATAATAGGAATACTATTATTAGTTGCCTTAGCAATAGTTAAGGGTAATAAAAAAGATTTTAAACTATCATTAAATAAACTAGTTGAATGCTTAGGTGGACAAGACAACATAGTCTCAACTGAAGTTAATATGTCAAGATTTAAAGTAACATTAAAAGATATAACTAAAGCCAATAAGGAAGCAATATTAAAATTGGGTGCTAAAGGAGTAGTAGAAATAGATAATCAATTAAAGATAATCCTTGGTAATAATGCTAAACAATTAAAAAAATATATTGACAATATTAAAACTAATAAATTTTAATGACTAAAAGTGCTAAAAAAGATCACTTTTAGTCATTTTTCGACATTATTCGACAAATAAATTTTATATAATAACCAAAACGGAGGTTATTATGAAATTATTAGACGAGGTTTTAATTAGTAGTATTCTTATCATGTTTCCATTATTAATATATCTATTTTATGTAACATACAAAAATATAACAAATCATCAAGAAAAAGATATATATTTTGCTCTTGCTATATTTACATCACTATATTTAAGTATCAAGTATACTTTTATAGATAGTAGAATAATAATAATGTTAAATATATTAATATTATTATCATATATAAAACAAAAAGAAAAAATTGCTTACTTAGTATCAATAATATTAGTCGGGTATAGTTATTTTTATACCAATATAAATATATATATCTTAATTATCATGTATATAAGTTTTGCTATAACATATTATTTATCTAAGCAAAGAAAGTTTTTAGATAATAAATTCTTAAGTATTATAGCAACCCTACAAGGATTCTTTATTACCCTGGAATATTTTTATCGTTATACAAAAGCTAATGATATTAATATAATTTTTAGTTTATTTATTATTATAACTATATTTTATACAGTTAGTTTTTTACTCCTATATCTATTTAATAAAGCTGATGAAATGTTAAATCTTCATAGTTTAATACATAAATTAGAACAAGAAAAAGAAGTTAAAAATTCATTATTTAAAGTAACTCATGAAGTTAAAAACCCTGTTGCAGTAATAAAGGGATATTTAGATATGTTTGATATAAAAGATGAAGAAAAATCAAAAAGATATATCAATATAATGAAAGGAGAAGTAAATAGAAGTATTAATATAATGAATGACTTTTTAGATTTAAGTAAAATAAAAATTAAAAAAGAAATACTAGATATAAATTTAATAGTTGAAGAAATAGAAGATAGTTTAAGTATTATGGCTAGTAATAAAAATATAGAATGTAGTAGTACATATATAGATGATGAAATATATGTAATGGGAGATGAAAATAGATTAAAACAAGTATTAATAAATATTATTAAAAATAGTATAGAATCTATATTAAATAAAGGTAAGATAGAAATACAAACTAAAACTATTAATAATAATTATATTATAAGTATTATTGATAATGGTTGTGGAATGGATGAAGAAACACTAAGTAAAATAAATGAAATGTTTTTTACTACTAAAAAAAATGGTACTGGATTAGGTATAGTATTATCAAATGAAATAATAAAAGCTCATGGTGGTACAATAAGCTTCATTTCTAAAGAAAATATTGGTACTACAGTAAATATAAGTTTACCAATTTACAATTTATAATTTATTTTAAAGTTAGAAATATTTATTTAAGTAGAAGTAAAACTAAAAATAAAATAACAAAAACTATTGCCACAAGTTATCACTATGTGATAAACTTAACTTGTATAAATAGAAAGGTTGTGGATATTGTGAAAAATGTTGTGTTAACTGCAGGTGAATACGGGGTGAACAAACCTTTAAAATAAAGGGTTTAGAGACACTTTTTAAA
>JAUNSN010000014.1 GCA_030539175.1 bacterium
ACCTCCTAACTTAAAAACTGTGTCCTCACAGACACAGTTAAGTTAAAAAGTTCTTGACTTTTCATCAATTTTCTAGTAAAATCATAATCGGTACATTTTTTATCTTTAAAAAGAAGTCCTGGGAAAACTTTTTTTGGAAAGATAAACATAATATTATAAATAAGGAGAAAAAAATATGACAACATTTATGCAAAGAAAAGAAGATGTCGTACGTAACTGGTATGTTATCGATGCTGAAAATGTTCCTCTAGGTCGAGTAGCGTCACTAGCTGCAAGTCGCTTAAGGGGGAAACACAAACCAACTTTCACACCTCATGTAGACTGTGGAGACTTTATTATCATTATTAATGCTTCTAAAGTAAAATTAACTGGTAATAAGTTAAACGATAAGATTTATTATAATCATAGTCGGTATGTAGGCGGAATGCGTGAGAGAACTGCTAAAACAATGATTGAAAAATATCCTCAAGAAATGGTTGAACGTGCAGTAAAAGGGATGTTACCAAAGGGTAGATTAGGAAGGCAAATGTATAAGAAATTATTTGTTTATGCAGATGCAGAACATCCTCATATGGCACAAAAACCACAAATGATTGACATGAAAGTAGGGAGGAAATAAAGATGGCAGATAAAAAAACTTATACAGCAACAGGAAGAAGAAAAGCTTCAATAGCAAGAGTTATTTTAACTCCAGGTAAAGGGAAAATAACTGTTAACGGTAAAGATGTTAGTGAGTATATGCCTTTTGAAGTATTAGTTATGGATTTAAAACAACCATTACAATTAACTAATACTGAAGAGATGTTTGATATTACAGTAACTGCTAAAGGTGGTGGTTTCTCAGGTCAAACAGGTGCGATTAGATTAGGTATTACAAGAGCATTATTAGAATATGACAAAGATAATGAAAAGAACGAAGATTCTTTTAGAAAAATACTTAAAAAAGCTGGCTTTGTAACTAGAGATTCAAGAGTTAAAGAACGTAAAAAATATGGTTTAAAAGCAGCCCGTCGTGCCCCACAATTTTCAAAACGATAGGAAAAATCATTTCTTATACCTTATAAACTTAAGTGTTTATAAGTTTTTTCTTTGTTTATAAGTATAACAATTAGAAAACTTTCGTTAATTATAAATTCAATTATAATAATAATTGTCAAATAACCTTTATTTATGATAATATAAAATAGGTGATTTATAATGAAATTAAAAACAACTAAACAAAGAATAGAAGAGTTAAATAAACAAGTAACTAATAAGAAACTTCCCAAACCAGCTATTCCTCCGAAACTAGGAGTTATTCCCCAATTAAAAATTATTTTAGGTGTTGCTATAGCCCTAGAAATAATTGGTTTAATTACTATGGGTATTAGTTGGGAAAATGGTATTATCTTATATAACTATCCAGCTATATTCACATTAATAATTCTTCTTATTCTTACCATAATTATAATATCAATATTATTTATTAAGCAAAAAAAAACATCGTTATTAAAGTAAATAACTATGTTTTTTTAAATTAGTATACTATTTATATTTTTTAGTTTTTTCATAACAATTATCATTATTATGTTTTATACAAAGAGCAGTTATTAATACAGATGGAGAAATACTTGCAAGTAATTCTTCAATACTGTTAAATCCATTTCGTATTGTAAAACCATTAAGCATAACTATAACTGCATTATAATCACTTTGTAGGGTTGTATCTTTCAAAAACTCATCTTTAGTAATAAACATATTCTTTGTATATGCCATATAGTATTGAAAGATAAAGAAGATAAGCTCATTATCATATTTATTCATATTAAATATCATTCCTTTCCTTTTTTCGCGAAGATTATACTACCACATAAATAAATTAAAGTCAATTACTTACCTTTGCTTTTTATTTGTTGGATAAAATGCTATAATAATTATGCAAAGGATGTGATTCATAAATGAATATACCAATTAATAAAGATCGCACGACTTTACTTATAACCCCATCTAATTTACAAAAAGAAATTATCAAACAATTATCTAAAGAAAATGATTTGTTAAATATCAATTATACAACCTTTGAAGAAATAAAGAAGAAACTTATTTTTGATTATACAGATGAGACAATTCTATATTTAACTAATAAATATAATTATAAAATAGAAGTATCAAAGATGTATATTGACAATTTATATTACATTTATGATAAGAAATATACTCATCCCTTATTAGTAACTCTTCTTAATTATAAACAAGAATTAATAGATAATAATCTTCTTATATATGATTCTTTATATCCTCTTTATTTACAAGATAAAGATATTATTATATATGGTTTTGATAAAATAAATGCTTTTCAACAACAATTAATATTAATGCTAAAAAACTATAACTCTAACATTACAATTGTTGCTAAAGAATATAAAAATTTTAATAATCCAACAATTTATCAATTTTTTGATATAGAAAAAGAAATTAATTTTGTAGCACATCAAATATGCCGTCTTATCGATCAAAATGTTGCTATTTCTAACATAAAATTAGCAAATGTTAAAGAAGAATATTACTTCTACTTGTTAAAAATATTTAAGTTTTATAATATTCCTATTAACATAAATATTAATACTCCAATAATAGAAACACCTCTTGGGTTAGATTTCTTAAATTATTATTTTCTTACTAAAGATATTGATAAAACTATTGCGTATATAACTAATAAATATGATTTAAAAATAGAAGATAATAATCATATACTTAATTTAATTATAACTACCATTAATAATATAACAACTAAAAATATAGATGATATTATAACTTATAAGTTTAAAAATACTAATATTGCTTTTAAAAGGAAAGAAAATGCCGTTGAATTAATTGATTTAAAAGATAATTATATTTCTAATGAAGAACATGTATTTATTTTAAATTTTAATCAAACTATAATTCCAACTATCTATAAAGATGATGAATATTTAACTGATAATTTAAAAGAAATACTTGGTTTAGAAACAACAACAGTTAAAAATGTTAACGAAACAAAAATACTTACTAATATAATAAAATCTTTAAATTCGCCAATTATTACTTATGTAGAAAACTCTTCGACTACAAAACTATATCCGTCAGTGCTTCTAAAAGAGTTTTCAACGCAACCAATAGTAAACTTTCAAGCAAAAGATTTAATATCCTATTCCAAGAGATATGATGAATTAACACTTGGTATGAAATTAGATAACTTTTTAAAGTATCAGACTACTGATGAAGAATTAGAAATATTATATTATAATCATCAAGATACTAAGTATCAAACTTATAATAATAATTTTACATCTATTAATCAACAACAATTTATAAATTACTTAAATCATCGTTTAATATTATCTTATACATCAATTGATAATTATTATCATTGTCATTTTCGTTATTATTGTGAGAATATATTAAAGTTAAAGCCATATGAAGAGACATTTGCTACTCTTATTGGTAATTTATATCATCATGTTTTAAAAGAATATTATGAAGATAATTTTGATTTTGAAACATCATATCAATCTTTTTTTACTGGAAAAATATTAACTCCTAAAGAAGAAGTATTATTAAATATCTTAAAAAAAGAATTAAAATTTGTTATAGAAACTTTATCGCATCAAGAAAAGTATATATCACTTGATAAAACATTATTAGAAAAAGAAATTACAGTTCAATTACCAAGTATTAACAATATAGATATAACGTTTAAAGGATATGTAGATAAAATACTATATAAAAAGAAAAACGATACTACAATTATTGCTATAGTTGATTATAAAACAGGAAAAACTAATATAGATTTAACTAACTTACCATATGGGTTATCACTACAATTGCCAATATATATTTATTTAGTAAAACAATTAGCCCAAAGTAAATCGTTATATATTGCTGGATTTTATCTTCAACCAATTCTTCATCAAGAAATAATGCATAAAGAAGATGGCTTATATTTAAAAACAAAACAAGACTTACTTAAATTAAATGGTTATTCAAATTCTAATACTATTATACTAGAACAATTTGATAAGTCATATGCCAATAGTCGTATAATTAAAGGATTAAGAATGATTAAAGATGGTGGTTTTTCTAAAATGGCTAAAATGTTAACTAACAAGCAAATTGAAAAAATTATCGAGATGACCGAGAGACATATCAAAGATGCGACTAAAGAAATTATTTCATGTCAGTTTGATGTTAATCCGAAAAGAATAGGAGAAGAACTTTTAAGCTGTGCATATTGTCCTTATCAAGAACTGTGTTTTGTGAAAGAAGAAAACGTTACGACATGTCCAAAAATTAAGAACTTAGACTTTATAAAAGGAGATGATATGAATGAAGCCAACATGGACTAAAGAACAATTAGAAGCAATCGAAAAAACTAATACTTCTATTATTGTTTCCGCTGGAGCTGGAAGTGGAAAGACAGCTGTTTTAACTGCTCGTGTTCTTAATTTGCTTCGTCATCATAAGAATATTAATGAATTGCTAATATTAACGTTTACTAATGCGGCCGCCTCAGAGATGAAAGAAAGAATTAGAGCCTCTATTGAAAAAGATGAAAGTATAAAACATCAACTTGCTCTTATAGATGCTTCATATATCATGACATTTGATGCTTTTGCGCTTTATATTGTTAAAAAATATCATTATTTACTTAATTTAAAACCTGATATTAATATTATTGATAATACTCTTATAAATATTAAAAAACAAGAATTTTTAAATGATATATTTGATAAATTATATATTGAGAAGAATGCTTTATTTATTAAATTAATAAATGATTTTTGTTTGAAAGATGATAAAAATATTAAACAAATAATATTAAATATTTATAATAAATTATCTTTGTTAATAAATAAAAAAGAATATCTTTTTAATTATATAAATAATTATTATAACGATAAAGTTATTGATAATAATATTAATCAATATTTAAAAATAATAACTAATAAATTAATGCTTCTTTCAGAGGATGTAAAAAATTTTCTTTGTGTAGTAGATAATAAATATGGTCAAAGAATAGAGGCAGTATTAAATAGAATTATTACTTCTACAACATATGATGATATAAAGTTAAGTTTAAATTGCAAATTACCTAATTTACCAAATGGAACCGAACCTCATATAAAAGAGTTAAAACAAAAAATAACTTCGATTATTAACGAATTAAAAGTACTTACTTCGTATCCCAATATTGAAGAAATAAAAAAAGCAATTTATAAAACAAAAGATTATGTAGAGATAATAATTTATATTATCAAAGAATTAGATGCTGTAGTTGACAATTATAAAAGAGAAAATGATACTTTTGATTTTTCTGATATAGCTTTAATGTCTTTAAAATTAGTTGAAGAAAATAAAACTATTAGGGATGAATTAAAGTCTTCTTTTAGTGAAATAATGATAGATGAATATCAAGATACTTCAGATATTCAAGAATATTTTATTAATTTAATTTCTAATAATAATGTATACATGGTTGGTGATATTAAACAATCAATCTATCGTTTTCGAAATGCTAATCCTAATATTTTTAAAAATAAGTATGATAGTTATAAAGAAAATATTAACGGTATAAAGATAGATTTATTCAAAAATTTTCGGACTAGACAAGAACCAATTTCAAATATTAACAGTATTTTTAATATGATAATGGATAATGAGGTAGGGGATGCTAATTATGAAGAATCTCATCAATTAGTATTTGGTAATAATATTTATAACAATCAAGGGAAAACTAATCAAAATAACAATTTAGAAATATATAATTATCAAGAGAGTAATGATTATAGTAAAGAAGAAATAGAGGCATTTATAATCGCTACTGACATTAAGAATAAAGTTATAAGTAAGTATCAAATATTAGATAAAAAAACATCTCTCTTAAGAGATGCTAAGTATAGTGACTTTGCTATTTTAATAGATCGTTCTTCTTCTTTTGTTCTTTATAAAAAGATATTTGAATATATGTCAATCCCTCTTTACATTCATAAAGATGAAGAAATAACTTCATCATATGATATATTAGTTATAAAAAATATTCTTCATTTAATTGTATTAACTTTTAACTCAGAGTATAAAACTAATTTTAAGTATTATTTTACTTCAATAAGTCGTAGTTACTTATTTAACTATAACGATGATTATATCTTTGATATCATAGCTAATAATAAATATCAAGATACAACTATAATGCAAAAGGTTAATAAATTAGCTTCTCTTATGCCTAGTACAACAATAACCCAAATGATTAATCTTATAATAGAAGAATTTAATATTTATGATAAATTAATAACTATTGGTAATATAGAAAATAGTCAAAAAAGAATAGAAAGATTAATAAATATTACTGATAATTTATCAAAGTTAGGTTATACAACTTATAATTTTGTTTCATTTTTTCAAACTATTATTGATAATGAACAAAAAATTGAATATACTCCAACTAAGAATAGTGAAGATGCAGTAACTATAATGACTATTCATAAATCAAAAGGATTAGAATTTTCTATTTGTTATTACAGTGGATTATATAAAAAGTTTAATAAACAAGATATCAAAGCTAGATTTAGTTTTGATGAATCCCTTGGTATTATTACTCCATATATTCATGAAGGTATTAATAATACAATCTATAAAAGTATCTTAGAATATAATTATTATAAACAAGAAGTGTCTGAGAAAATAAGATTATTTTATGTTGCTTTAACAAGAGCAAAAGAAAAGATAATTATTGTTACTACTCTTACAGATAAAACTATTTCAAATAATAAAATACCAGTAGAAAATCGTCTTACGTATAGTTCATTTCAAGATATTTTAGAATCTATTTACCATTCGCTTTCACCTTATATAACTAATATAGATATAAATAAGATAAATTTAAGTAAAGATTATAATTTAATTAAAAAGAGTAACTTTAAAGATAAAATAAAGAAATCAGATAAAGTTATCACTTATAAAACAATTAATATAGAAAATAATATAGTAGAAGAAAATAAATTTTCTAAATCAGTAAATAAAGTATTATCAACTAAAGAAAAAGATAATATGGAATATGGAACATATATGCATTATCTTTTAGAAATAATTGACTTTAAAAACCCTGATCTTAGTAAGATAGATATAAAATATCATAAGACTATTAATAATCTATTAAATCAAGATATCTTTACTAATATTAAAGAAGCAACTATCTATAAGGAATATCAATTCTCTTATACAAATAATATTAATAATTATAATGGTATTATTGATCTAATACTAAAGTATCAAGATAAAATAATTATCGTTGATTATAAATTAAAAGAAGTTGATGATGATAACTATATAAAACAAATAGCTGGTTATAAAGAATATCTAAGTACCAAGACATCATTACCAATTTATACATATCTTTACTCGATAATAAACAATGAATTAAAAGAAATAATCTTGTAAACTATAAGTTTACTTACAAACAATTAACTAACGTGTATACTAAATATGAAAACAAAAAAGACCATACAGGTCATTTGTTTTCATATGTGTCATTCGTTACATCAAAAAACATTTCGATTGGAATATCTAAAGCATCAGCAATTCGACCTAAAGTCGATAAGCTAAATCCCTTGTTTCGTTTCGGACTTTCAATCTCCCAAATGAAATCAGCAGTTAAATCAGTTTCTTCGGCTAATTGCTGCTGAGTATAGTTTCGCATCTTACGATACTTTTTGATGTTTCGTCTGACGATATTGTAATAATAATCATCATTATGTTGAACACCCATATATCAACCACCATCATAATTTTCTCACAGAACATATCTAGCATTGAACTGGCTATTAGCCTGTTCTTTTTGTTATTATTTTATCAACTATTCCATATTCTAATGCCTCAGTTGCATCCATGAAATAGTCACGTTCTGTGTCTTTTTCGATTTGTTTTAAAGATTTACCAGTTCTTTTGGAAATAATTAGGTTTAACTTATTTCTAATTTTTAATATTCGCTCAGCTACTATTTTTATTTCCGTCGCCTGTCCTTGTACTCCGCCTAAAGGCTGATGGATCATTACTTCACTATTGGGTAAGCAGAATCTTTTTTTACTTTGTCCACATGTTAAAAGAAATGCGGCCATAGACGCGGCTATACCAATGCAAATTGTTGATACATCACTTTTAATAAAGTTCATTGTGTCATAAATGGCCATACCAGCACTAATACTTCCACCTCCAGAATTAATATACAAGCTAATATCGTTATTGTTAAGGCTATCCAGGTATAGTAGTTGAGCAACAACACTATTGGCAGTATTATCGTTTATTTCGCCATTTAAAATAATAATTCTATCTTTTAAAAGCCTAGAGTATATATCATATGCTCTTTCTCCCATACCACTTTTCTCAATTACTGTTGGAATTAAATTCATTATTATCACCTATACTTATAATAAGTAAAAAAATGTGTAAATATACTAAAAAAGAAATGACAAAATACAATATTTTTGCTATTATAAAATAAAAGGGTAAGAAAGAGGGAATAAATATGGATACAGTTGTTATTACCTTAAGTGATGGTGAGAAAAGAGAATATTGTAAGGGAGTAAAGTTTTCTGACATAGTAAAAGATATATCGCCCCAAAGAAATTTTCCAATAATTGCTGGTAATTTTAATGGGCAAAATATTAGCTATGATGATAGTATTGTTAAAAATGGTGACTTAATACTTTATGATATTAATACAAAGCAAGGTAACAAAATGTATGAAGTTGGTCTTATTTTTCTTTTTATAGTTTCCGCCCATCAAATAATTGGGCAAGATAAAAACATTAGAATAAGGCATTCTATTGATAAAGGAATATATTGTGAAATAGATTATGATTTAACTATTGAAGATGTAAAAAAAATAAAAGAAGTTATGCAAGAAAAAGTAGCAAAATCGATTCCTTTTACAAAAATAGAAGCATCAAGAATAGAAACTATGGAATATTTTAAAAAGGTAAAAAGATTTGATAAATCCAAAACTATTTTTTATAATACTAGTCCAATTATAACTTTATATCGCTTTGATGGTTGGTATAATTATATTATTGGTGAAGTACCTCATGATAGTAGTGTCTTTCAACAATTTGATTTAACCCTAATAGAAAAAAAAGGAATTGTTTTACGTTTTCCATCAATATATGACAATGGTAAAGTGGTAAAATATACTCATCATGATAAATATTTCAACAGTTTAGAAGAGTACTCAAGATGGGGGAAAATTTTAAAAATTAATAATTTAGGAGAACTAAACGAAGCAATTATTAAAGGTAGTGATAGTGAGATAATTAATTTATCAGAAATGCTTCAAGATTACAAATTATTAAATATTGCTGAAGAAATAACTTTGGACAAAGAAAATATAAAATTTGTTCTTATATCTGGACCATCTTCTTCTGGAAAGACTACTGTTGCTAATAAAATAGCTCTATACTTAAAGACATTAGGATTAAAGCCATGTCGAATATCAATGGATGATTATTTTGTCGAAAGAGAACATAGTCCAAGGGACGAAAATGGAGAATTTGATTTTGAAAACATTGAGTGTGTTGATAAGAAATTATTTCACAATCATTTAGAAAAGTTACTTAAGGGTGAGAAAGTAAATACACCAACGTTTGATTTTGTTGAAGGGAAAAAGAAGTTTGATCGACCAATCCAACTAAAAGAAGATGAAATATTAATTATTGAAGGGTTGCACGCTCTTAATAATGAAATGACAAATAATATTCCCAAAAAGAACAAGTATAAGGTTTATATTAGTCCATTAACTTTCTTGAATATTGATAATGATAATCGTATTAGTATGACCGATATGAGACTTTTAAGAAGATTAGTAAGAGATCATCGAATTCGTGGTAATCATCCTAGTGTTACTTTAAATGGATGGGCTAATGTGAGAAAGGGAGAGGAAGAGTATGTGTTTCCTTTTCAAGATGAAGCTGATGTAGTGTTTAATTCATCACTTGCTTATGAATTAGGGGTATTAAAAACTTATGTGACACCATTATTATTTTCTGTCGCATCAGATGATCCCGAATACTTAACAGCTATTAGATTGTTGAAATTGCTTGAATATGTTTTGCCAATACCATCTGATTTTGTTCCAAGCAATTCTATATTAAGGGAGTTTATTGGCAATAGTTACTTTGAAAACAAAAAATAGAAAGGAATGAATTGTTATGAAAAAAGTATTAATAAATGGAATGGGGAGAATTGGGAGATTAGTCTATCGCATATTGGAAGATGATGACTTTTTCGAAGTTGTTGCAATTAATGACTTAACTGATGCAAAACAACTTGCATATTTACTAAAATATGATACAAATCATCGAACATATAAAGCAGATATTAGTTATGATGAAAATCATTTGATTATTAATGGTAAGAAGGTTAGAGTATTTGCGGAAATAGAACCGAAAAACATTGATTATAAAGAATTAGATATCGATATTGTCTTTGAATGTACTGGTAAATATACTAGTGAAGAAAAGGCTTTGCTTCATATTGAAGCTGGAGCAAAAAAAGTATTGATATCCGCACCAGCAAAAGGAAATGTAAAGACTATTGTATATAATGTCAATAATGACACATTAGATGGTACAGAACAAATCGTATCTGCCGCGTCATGTACGACTAATTGTCTAGCACCAGTATTGAAAGTAATAGATGATAATTACACCATTAAGCAAGGGTTTATGACCACCATTCATGCTTATACTAACGATCAAGTAATATTAGATGTAGCTCACAAAAAAGACATAAAAGAAAGGCGAGGTCGAGCTGGAGCAATGAATATTATTCCTACATCAACTGGAGCTGCTAACGCCATTGGATTAGTAATTCCTTCGCTTCAAGGAAAATTAAGCGGTAAAGCAATGCGTGTTCCCGTACCAGATGGGTCTTTAATAGATTTAAGTTTAAAGTTGCAAGATAAAGTTACTAAAGAACAAATAAATGAAATGTTTAAAAATAATGTCAATGAGACATTAGAGTATACTGATGATCCACTTGTATCAACAGATGTTATTTCTACAACATATGGAGGTATAGTTGATGGCCTTTTAACTGAGGTTATAGAAAATGACGGGGAACAATTAGTAAAAATAGTTGCCTGGTATGATAACGAAATGGGCTATTCCCATCAAATGGTAAGAACGGCCAAATGTTTATTCCAATAAACTTCTTATGAAGTTTATTTCAAGTTTTAGAAAGTAGTGAAAGTATGAAAAAGATATTTATAGGCTGTTCCTCATCTAATGAATTGCAAAAAAAGTATTATGATTTAGCTAGAGAGGTCGCACTTCAGTTGCAGGATAAATATAATTTAGTATTAGGCGGAAATGAAGGAGGAATGATGAAAATTATTTATGATATATTTAGTCATTCCAACAATAAAATCAATATTATTGTTGCCAAAGCATATAATAAGTCACATGCCGATAGGCATACAACTAAAACAGTTGTATATCATTCAACTGAAAGAACCATCGAGTTAATTAAATGTTCAGACATAATTCTTTTTTTACCAGGAGGAATAGGTACATATACTGAAATATTTAGTGCTATAGAAGAAAAGCGAACTAACGAGCTAACAATCCCTATAATAATTTATAATTATCAAGGGTATTATGATAGTTTAATTGGTATTTTAAATAATTTGTATCAAAATAAATTTAATGAAAGCAATATCTCTGCTTTATATGAAGTAGTAACTAACCTAAATGAAATAAATTAGTAAATATTTTCTAAAAAAATCAACGACTATTAACAAGTCCCTTTATATAAAGCAATTATTGGTAAAAAATATCCTTGCAAAAGCACAAATTAAAATTGTGCTTTTCTTTTGTTTTCGTTGACTTTGTTATATAAAAACATTATAATTAAGAGCAAGGAATGATGTATTATGAATGAAAAATTTATTAGAAATTTTAGTATAATTGCTCATATCGATCATGGCAAAAGCACCCTTGCAGATAGAATACTTGAACATACAGGAAGTGTTAATCAAAGAGATATGAAAAATCAATTATTAGATAATATGGATTTAGAAAGAGAAAGAGGAATAACTATTAAATTAAATGCTGTTAGGTTAAATTATAAATATAACAATAATAATTATACATTTAATTTAATAGATACACCAGGACATGTAGATTTTACTTATGAAGTATCAAGAAGTCTTGCGGCATGTGAAGGAGCTATATTAGTTGTTGATGCGACTCAGGGAATTGAAGCACAAACTTTATCAAATGTTTATCTAGCATTAGATAATAATTTAAGTATTATCCCTGTTATAAATAAAATAGATTTACCTAATGCTGATGTTGAAAAAATAACTGAGGAATTAGTTGAAACTTTTGGCTTTGCAAAAGAAGATATAGTTTTAACATCTGCTAAAACAGGAATTGGTATTGATAATCTCCTAGAAATGATTGTTAAAAGAATTCCCTCTCCTGTAGTTGAAGATGATCAACCATTAAAATGCTTGATATTTGATAGTTATTTTGATGCTTATTTAGGTGTAGTTGTTTTGTTGAAAGTAGTATCAGGTACAGTAAAAGTGGGAGATAAAATTAGATTCATGGCGACTAATAAAGAATATGATGTTGTTGAGCTAGGATATAACACTCCAGCCAAAAAAGAAGTTAAATGCTTAACTAGTGGTTATGTTGGGTACTTAACTGCTGGTATTAAAAGTATCAATGATGTTAGAGTAGGTGATACTATAACCCTAGATAAAACTCCAGCACCGCAAGCATTAGACGGATATAAAACTATTAAACCAATGGTATATTGTGGGTTATATCCACTAGATTCTAAAAAATATCCTGCTCTTCGAGAAGCACTAGAAAAATTAAAGTTATCAGATGCTTCTTTAGTATTTGAACCCGAAACATCATTATCTTTGGGGTTTGGTTTTCGAACTGGTTTTTTAGGTTTATTACATTTAGATATAATAAAAGAAAGAATTAGTCGTGAATTCAATGTTGATATTATTACTACTGCTCCATCGGTTATTTATAAACTTAATTTAACTGATAATACAACAATTTACATTGACAATCCATCTAAGTTTCCCGATAAAGTTAGAATTAAAAGTATTGAAGAACCATATATTATTACCAATATTTTTTCTCCAAGTGAATACATCGGTAATATCTTAACATTGTGTCAAGATAAACGGGGTATTTATAAAAATATAGAATATATCTCAGAAAACCGTGCTAATATTCATTATTTATTACCATTATCAGAAATTGTTTATGACTTTTTTGACAAGTTAAAATCAAGTACAAAAGGTTACGCATCATTTGACTATGAAGTAGTTGGTTACCAGGTAAGTGATTTAGTGAAAATGGATATATTACTAAATGGAGAAATAGTCGATGCTTTAAGTGTAATAGTTCATCGTGATTATAGTTATAATCGTGGTAAAACAATAGTATCTAATTTAAAAGAAGTAATACCTCGACAAATGTTTGAAATACCAATTCAAGCAGTTATTGGCAGTAAAGTTATTGCTAGAAGTGACATTAAAGCCATGCGCAAAAATGTATTATCCAAATGTTATGGTGGAGATATAACTAGGAAAAGAAAATTATTAGAAAAACAAAAAGAAGGAAAAAAGAAAATGAAACAAATAGGTAAGGTGGAAATACCAAATGAGGCATTTCTAACTATTTTAAGGACAGATATACAAGAAAAATAGAATAGGAGTATTTGACGTGGCAAAAAAAAATAATGGTAATACTTATAAAGATGATATCGTTTCTTCAATAAAGTTAGCCGATGTAAAAATGTTTAAACAATTATCATTAATAGACTTTGAAAAAGTAATAGATGTAAGTCGCCGTTTTATTAAAACTCAAGTTAAAAAAAAGAAGAAAGTCGCCGAGATAAAGGCCTATCTTAAATTTATGTTGCAAGGATTAGATGGAGAAAATCCAGAAAAATTAGAATATGTAAAAAACAAGTTTTTATTTACATGCCATAGTTTCGCTGTTAATAAAACAACTGATGAAAATAGATTAGCTATTCTCAATGATTTTTGTGAAGAAGTAGAAAAATTACATATGAAAGCAACTAAGAGAGTTAAAATAAGTAATGATTTAGGAAGTCAATATATGCGATTAGAAAATGAAATATTTTTTAATAATAATAAAGCAAGTGGTGATGAAATTAGAAATAAAGCCCAAACAGTAAAAACATTATTTTTAAATAACTTAGAATTGTTTGATTATCCTAGTAACAAAAAAGCAACAATTATCGATCAAATAGTTGATAAGTTTATTATGGATGAAGTAGAAAGTATCGCTGTAGCATACTACTATTTAGATATAATTGAAACTTACTTAAAACTTAAAAATCCCAAAACGGATACTATTAACAAATATGTTAACAATATAATCGTATCGGGTAGTAAAGGAAAATATTTAAAAATGCTTTTAAGTTCTCTTAGAGAATACTTACATAAATGTCGAATTATAATGCAAGCAAAAGAAACTAATAAGGTGTTTTCTAAAAAAATATTAAGTAGTATTAAGCCTTTAGAATTAAACACTGTTAATCGTGATGACTTAACTAACCTATTAACTATTACCATTGATGGAGAAAAGACTGAATGTATAGATGATGCTTTATCTTTAGTCCAAGAAAAGGATAATACTTATACATTGTACATCCATATTGTTGACATACCATCCATTGTTCATCATAATTCTTATCTCGATCAAAGTGCCTTTCAACGTGGCTTTACTGATTATCGTCATGAAATTCCTGTAACTATGTTTCCACAAGTCATTGCCTATAACCTTGGATCATTCCATCGGTCGCACGTCCGTAATGCTTTAACCTTAATGGTAAAATTTGACGAAGATTTTAATTTAATTAATCCCTTAGAGGATGTTGAAGTCAGTAAAAGTCTTATTGTAGTAGATCATAATTTTACTTATAACGAAGTAGATAATTATTTATTAAAAGGTAATTGTGATAAAGAAATACTTACAATGCTAGAGAAATTAGTGTATATCAGTTATAATCTCAAAAGAAATAATGGTCGTAAAAGAAAATATCGCGCTATTGAAAAGTTTGCTATTGAATGTTTACAAATGAATCGAAGCGAATCAAATAAAAAAGAAAGCTTTTTAACTGATGTATCTTTTTCTGCCAACATAGTCCAAGAAACGATGGTCTTATACAATAAAACAATTGCCTCTATTTTTACTTACTTAGATTTGCCATTTATTTATCGTTGTCATGAAACAGTTACAGATAATTTGCTAAATGGAATAATCAAAGATATACAAATATATTTATATGATAATGATTATGAAAATAAAAATGAAAAATACGAACGATTACTTGCAGGAATAAGCGAAGTTGTTTGTGGATCATATTATTCGGCAAACAATGTTGGTCATTCTGGACTCGGATTAGATAGTTATTGTCATGCTACAGCACCAGCTAGGAGATACTGCGATGTATTAGTCCAACGTTTAATAGATTCGTTATTTCTTGGTGATATTACTGACTCAAAAATAGAATTTTGGCTCGATAGAATTTTAAAAGTATCATTCCGTCTCAACAAATTACAACGCCAAGTTGATAATTATGCCAAACTGTCATTAGAAAGGAGGCGTTAAAATGCATTTACCTAATTTACAAGAAGCAAGAAGTAGAACGAAAAAAGAAGTATCAATAAATAGATATTCTTGTAATATTGAATATTATGTTACCAATAAAAATTATTTAATTCTAACTTATGGTTGTCAGATGAATGTTCATGATTCAGAAAATATTAAAGCTCTATTAGAAAGTGTTGGATATAATGAAACTACTAACATTAGTGATGCCGATATTATAGTAATTAATACCTGTGCGATTAGAGAAAATGCTCATAATAAAGTTTTTGGTATGTTAGGGAGATTAAAAAAACTAAAAGAAAACAACCCTAACTTAATTATTTGTATGTGTGGGTGTATGCCCCAAGAAGAACATATTTCGTTAGAAATAAGAGATAAGTATAAATATGTTGATATTGTTTTTGGTACTCATAACATATACCAGTTGCCACAACTATTAAAAGAATATACAACAAATCAAAAACAAATAATAGAAGTTTATAGTATTGAGGGTAATGTAATAGAAGGTTTACCAGTAAAAAGAGATTCTCAATATAAAGCTTGGATAAATATTATGTATGGTTGTGATAAATTTTGTACTTATTGTATAGTTCCTTTTACTAGGGGCAAACAAAGAAGTAGATTAAAAGAAGATATACTAAATGAAATTACAGCTTTAAAAAATGATGGTTATATAGAAGTTACCCTGCTAGGTCAAAATGTTAATGCCTATGGAAAAGATTTGTATTCTTCTTATAACTTAGCCGCATTACTAACAGATGTATCTAAAATAGGAATTAAAAGAATTAGGTTTGTTACTTCTCACCCCTGGGATTTTACGGATGAAATGATTGATGTTATTGCTAAATATGATAATATTATGCCATACATTCATCTTCCTATTCAATCAGGCAGTAATTCTATTTTAAAGAAAATGGGAAGACGCTATACCAAGGAAGAATATATAGTCCTATTTAATAAAATTAAACAAAAAATAAAAAACGTATCTATCTCAACTGATATTATTGTCGGATTTCCTAATGAAACAGATAAAGATTTTGAAGATACCCTAAGTATAGTAAAGCAATTACAATTTGATTTAGCTTATACGTTTATCTTTTCCAAAAGAGTATCAACTGTTGCTTATACACTAGAAGATTCTGTTGATTTAGCAACTAAAAAACAAAGACTTGCTATTTTAAATAAACTAGTTAATGAAAGTGCCCTTAACAACAATAAGAAATATTTAGGAAAAACAGTTGATGTTTTAATAGAGGGATATAGTGCTAAAGATAATAAACTTATGGGGTATACCGATACTATGAAATTAGTTAACTTAAAAGGGGGTGCTAGCTTAATTGGTAAAATAAAAAAAGTTAAAATAACTAATATCAAAACTTGGAGTTTAGATGGTGAAATAGATGATAGATAAATTAACTGATAAGTTATTTACAAGTATTAAGCAAAGTAGTGAATATAAGAATTATCTTAAAGCTCGTAAGAAAGTAGATAATAATATGCATATTATATCACTGCTTACAACAATAAAAAAGATGCAACAAGAGGCTACTAAAAAAGAATATAAAAAAGATATTGGTTATAAAATAATAGATAAAGAGATTAATAAATTAAAAGAAGAATTAGATAATAATGTTTTATATCAAGATTATTTAACTAAGAAAGAAGAGTTAAATAATATGCTTAGTATGATTGTAGATATAATTAATAAATATGTGGAGGATATAGTATAAAAATAATTTAAAGAATATAATTAATGTATATATTAAAAAATGAAGATACTTGATAGAAAAAGTAATATTGACAATTGATTTATTTAAAATAATAGTTTATCATATCTTATATATTTGAAGAAAGGATGAAAATGATGGAAGAAATAAATATGGAAAAATTAGTTAGTTTCTGTAAACAATATGGTTTCATTTATCAAGGAAGTGAAATATATGGCGGTCTTGCTAATACGTGGGATTATGGACCTTTAGGAACGAGATTAAAGAATAATATAAAAGATGCTTGGAGAAAAAAATTTATTCAACAAAGAATTAATAGTTATGAGTTAGATGCTGATATATTAATGCATCCTAAAGTTTGGGAAGCAAGTGGACACGTATCAAGTTTTTCTGATCCGCTTATTGATTGCAAAGAATGTAAAACTAGATGTCGAGTTGATAACTTAATAGATGAATACAATAGTGAAGTTAATGCCGATAAAATGACAGAAGAAGAAATGATAAATTATATTCGTGATAATAAAGTACCATGTCCAAGATGTGGGAAAAGTAATTTTACTGATATTAGAGAATTTAATTTAATGTTTTCAACTCATCGTGGAGTAATCAAAGATAATAAAAACATTGTCTATTTACGTCCAGAAAATGCTCAAGGAGAATATGTTAATTTTTTAAATGTTCAACGAAGTATGCGAGCTAAATTTCCTTTTTCTATTGGCCAAATTGGGAAAGCTTTTCGTAATGAGATAACACCTGGTAACTTTACTTTTAGGACAATTGAATTTGAACAAATGGAATATCAAACATTTTGTCGAAAGGGACAAGATGATGAATTGTATGAGTACTTTAAACAATATGGTAAACAATTTTTTATAGAACTAGGATTGAAAGAAGAAAATCTTCGATTTAAAGACCATGAAAAATTAGCTCATTATGCTAAGCAAGCATGTGATATAGAATATAAATTCCCTTTTGGATGGGGAGAAATAAATGGGACACACAATCGGACAGATTTTGACTTGCAAAGACATCAAGAGTATTCTGGTAATAGTTTTTTATGTATTGATCCAGATACTTCAGAAAAGTTTATTCCCTATATTATTGAATCTACTTATGGACTTGATCGAACTGTTTTAGCAGTATTATTTGCTTCATATTCTCGTGAAGAATTAGCTAATGATGATATTAGGGAAGTTATGAAATTTCCAAATTTTTTAGCCCCTTACAAAGTTAGTGTGTTACCATTAATTAAAAAGAAACATAGTGAAGTTGCTAAAGATTTATACGAAAATTTAAGTAAATACTTTATGACTAGTTATGATGAAACAGCAACTATTGGTAAGCGCTATCGTCGACAAGATATTATTGGAACCCCTTATTGTATCACTATTGATGATAATACTATAAATAATAACACGGTTACCGTAAGAGATAGAGATACAATGGAACAAGATGTTATAAAACTAAAAGATTTAGTTAAATATTTACAAGATAAATTAGTAAAATAAGACATTTTTCACAATTTTTAATTGACTTATAAAAAAGAACATGTTATATTATTAACGTTCATGAAGTTTTAGGTTTTGTTATATACAAAACTTATCTTTTATGGTTTAAAAGAAACACCAGGGTATGTGGAGGAAAGGAGGTAGAAAATGCCTACAATTAATCAATTAATTAGAGCGAGAAGAACTGACAAAAAGAGAAAGAGTAAATCACCAGCTTTAGGTACAAGAACTAATAATCTAACGAAGAAAGAAAAAGCACTAAATTCACCCCAAAAAAGAGGTGTATGTGTTCGTGTTGGTGTTATGACACCTAAAAAACCTAATTCAGCACTTCGGAAATTTGCTCGTGTTCGTTTATCTAATGGTAAAGAAATTAATGCTTATATACCAGGAATAGGACACAATTTGCAAGAGCATAGTGTTGTACTAGTTCGTGGTGGGCGTGTTAAGGACTTAATCGGTGTTCGTTATCATATTATTCGTGGTACATTGGATACTGCAGGAGTTGCCAACAGACAAAAGGCACGTTCTAAATATGGAGCAAAGAAACCTAAAAAATAAAAGTAAGGAGGAGATAATATGCGTAAAAGACGTGCTGTAAAAAGAGATGTCTTAGCAGATCCGCTATATAATTCTAAAGTTGTTACAAAATTAATTAACCAAATGATGTATGGTGGTAAAAAGGGTACAGCTCAACAAATACTGTATGAAGCATTTGCTATTATTAAAGAAAAAACTAATGCTGACCCAATGAAAGCATTTGATAAAGCAATGGAAAATATAAAACCATTATTAGAAGTTAAATCACGTCGTGTTGGTGGTTCTAACTATCAAGTGCCACTAGAGGTTAAACCTGATAGAGCTCAAGCACTAGCACTTCGTTGGTTGATTCATTATTCACGTTTACGTAACGGTAAAGGAATGGCAGAAAAGTTAGCAGCAGAAATTATGGATGCTGCAAACGGTACTGGCGCAGCAGTTAAAAAGCGTGAAGATACTCATAAAATGGCAGAGGCTAATAAAGCATTTGCTCACTATAGATGGTAAAGAAAGGAAAATTATTATGGCTCGGGAAATATCGTTACAAAATACACGTAACATAGGAATTATGGCACATATTGATGCCGGAAAAACAACAGTAACGGAGCGTATTTTATTTCATACGCATAAGATTCATAAGATAGGTGAGACTCATGATGGTGAATCTCAAATGGATTGGATGGATCAAGAACAAGAAAGAGGTATTACAATAACCTCGGCCGCAACCACTGCATTTTGGAAAAAACATCGATTAAATATTATTGATACTCCAGGACATGTGGATTTTACTATTGAAGTTCAAAGAAGTCTAAGAGTACTTGATGGTTCAGTAACCGTTTTAGACGTACAAAATGGTGTTGAACCACAATCAGAGACTGTTTGGAGACAAGCAGATGATTATAAAGTTCCTAGACTAATATTTGCAAATAAGATGGATAAAATGGGTGCTGATTATGCTTATTGTTTAAAATCTATTGATGAAAGATTAGGCGTTAATGCTAAACCAATCCAGTGGCCTATTGGAGCAGAAGCAGATTTTAATGGTGTTGTTGATTTAATTACAAAAAAAGCATATCATTTTGATGGTAAACCAGAAGAAGAAATACAAGAAATAGAAATACCAGAAGATTTAAAAGAATTAGTAGAAGAAAAAAGAAATGAACTTATTGAAGCAGTTGCTGAATTCGATGATGAATTAATGGAAAAATATTTAGAGGGCGAAGAAGTATCAATAGATATGATTAAAAAAGCAATAAGAACAGGAACTCTAAAAGTAGAATTTTTCCCTGTTATGTGTGGTTCGGCAAAAGCCAATATGGGAATAAAAATGTTACTAGATGCAATTCTTGATTATCTACCATCTCCAGTTGATGTAGAAGCGTTAGAATGTGTTGATGATAGAGAAAATAGTGTCGTTAGAAAAGTGGGAGATGCTGAACCATTTACTGCTTTAGCATTTAAAGTAATGACTGACCCTTATGTTGGAAAATTAACTTTCTTTAGAGTATATTCTGGCACTTTAAAGAGTGGTTCATACATTTATAATTCTACTAAAGGAACAAAAGAAAGAGTTGGACGAATATTACAAATGCATGCTAATCACCGTGAGGAAATAACAGAGGTATATTGTGGTGATATAGCCGCAGCTGTAGGTCTAAAAAATACCACAACTGCCGATACATTATGTGATGAAAAAAATCCAGTAATGCTTGCAGGAATGGAGATACCTGATACTGTTATTGCCCAAGCAATTGAACCAAAATCAAAAGCTGATCAAGATAAAATGGGAAATGCTTTATCAAAGTTAGCAGAAGAAGATCCGTCATTTAAGATGCATACAGATACTGAAACAGGCCAAACGGTAATAGAAGGAATGGGAGAATTACATTTGGAAGTATTAGTAGAGAGAATGCGTCGTGAATTTGGTGTTGATGCAACTGTTGGAAAACCGCAAGTTGCTTATCGTGAAACCATTACGCAAACAGCTGAGTGTGAAGGTAAACACATAAAACAATCAGGTGGTCGTGGCCAATACGGACATGTTTGGGTACGTTTTGAACCAAATTCTGGTAACGGTTATGAGTTTGTTGATAATATTGTCGGTGGTGTCGTACCTCGCGAATATATATCAGTAGTCGATAAAGGTTTACAAGATGCTATGCAATCTGGTATTTTAGCAGGTTATCCAATGGTAGATGTAAAAGCAACTCTCTATGATGGTTCATACCATGATGTTGATTCATCAGAACAAGCATTTAAAGTTGCCGCAAGTCTTGCTTTAAAAGAAGCTAAGACCAAGTGTAAACCAGTATTGTTAGAACCTATTATGAAAGTTGTAGTCGTTGCCCCTGAAGAATATACTGGAGGAGTAATAGGCGATATTACTTCAAGACGTGGTAAACCAACGGAACAAGAAGCTCGTGGTAATGCTTTAGCATTCACTGCTATGGTACCGCTTGCAGAAATGTTTGGTTATGCAACATCACTTCGTTCGAATACTCAAGGACGAGGCCAATATACTATGGTACTAGATCATTATGAAGAAGTACCTAAAAGTATTGCTGAAGAGATTATCAAAAAAAATGGTGGAAATTAGCAAAAATACTTGTATAATTTTCAAAATTTGATAAAATAGAATATGTAAATAAGAAAGAGAGGAAAAAATTATGGCAAAAGCAAAATTTGAAAGAACTAAGCCACATGTTAATATAGGAACAATCGGTCACGTAGACCATGGGAAAACTACTTTAACTGCGGCAATTACAAAAGTATTAGCAGAAGCAGGTCAAGCAGAGTTTGTTGATTACGCAAACATTGATAAAGCACCTGAAGAAAGAGAAAGAGGTATTACAATTAATACCGCTCACGTTGAGTATGAAACTGACGCACGTCACTATGCTCACGTTGACTGCCCAGGACATGCTGACTACGTAAAAAATATGATTACTGGTGCAGCACAAATGGATGGTGCAATCTTAGTTATTGCCGCATCAGATGGTCCGATGGCACAAACTAGAGAACATATCTTACTTGCAAGACAAGTTGGAGTTCCAAGAATGGTTGTATTCATGAATAAATGTGACCAAGTTGATGATCCCGAATTACTAGATTTAGTAGAAATGGAAATTCGTGATTTATTAACTGAATATAACTTTGATGGTGATAATACACCTATTATTAGGGGTTCAGCATTAAAGGCTCTTGAAGGAGACGAAAAGTCTATTGAAAGCATTAAAGAATTAATGAAAGCAGTTGATGAATGGATTCCAAGTCCAGAAAGAGATACAGCAAAACCATTCTTAATGTCAATAGAAGATGTATTTACTATTACTGGTCGTGGTACAGTTGTTACTGGTCGTGTCGAAAGAGGCCAATTAAAATTAAATGACGAAGTTGAAATTGTTGGTTTAAAGGACACGAAAAAGACTGTTGTTACTGGTATTGAAATGTTTAGAAAACAACTTGATTTTGCAGAAGCAGGAGATAATGCTGGAGTTTTACTTCGTGGTATATCTCGTGAAGATGTAGAACGTGGTCAAGTTCTTGCTAAACCTGGTAGTGTTACTCCTCATAAGAAATTTAAGGGAGAAGTATATATACTATCTAAAGAAGAAGGTGGAAGACATACTCCGTTCTTCTCAAATTACCGTCCACAATTTTATTTCAGAACAACTGATGTTACAGGTGTTATTCAATTACCAGATGGTGTAGAAATGGTAATGCCTGGTGATAATGTTTCAATGAGCGTTGAATTAATTGTTCCAGTTGCTATTGAAAATGGTACCCAATTCTCAATTCGTGAAGGTGGCCGTACAGTTGGTGCTGGTGTAGTTTCAGAAATTATAGAATAATATAAAAAACAGTAAACTTTAGTTTGCTGTTTTTATTTGTTTATTTTTCTTCTTGAAAAAATAGAGTATTTAACTGATATTAGTCAAAACTACTATCTAAACTAACTGTGAAAATATAAGCGTTTCTTCCTCAGTTATAAGTATAGCGTGGTCTGACTCAGAAAGTTCAAGTTAGCTTAGCACAAAAGTAGTATTTAAAGTAGGAAGTTGTCCGACAAGTGTAACAGATGCAACTTTAGTAGTAAATAATACCATTAGAAACCAATTTATTAATCAACCAACTGTTGTTGGCTGTTATGCAACAGTTAGTAATTATTGCTTACGTTTCTTTACACATTTTGATATAGAAGTATATACAGTTGCCTGAAAAACTAGTCTTTTAATAAAAACTCCCATAAGTCTTAATGCTTATGGGAGTTTTACTACTCACTAATATTACTATTTTCTTCTATATTGTCAGTCGGATTTGTTTCTTCCTCAGGTTTACCCTCGTTACTAATTTCATTTTCGCTTGGAATATTTGGATTTTCATCAATATAAGTAATGGTTACTCTAGCAATACTATTCAAATAAGTGCCACTATTAACAGACTGGTTAATAACACTACCTAACTTATTATTATCAAATAATGAATCACCATAAGTAACTTTATTATATGTAACAGATATTTTTAAGTTATATTTACTTAAACTATTAGCCCAAGTTTTAGCATTACTTAAAGTTTTTCCAACTAAGTTAGGCATTAAACAATTACTATTACTCTTATTACTGGTATTAGTACAATCTACTATTGCACTATTATTATCGCTTTCATTAGTAGTCTCTTCTTTTATGGTTGATTCTTTAGCCACTGTAATAGTCAATGTCTTACCAGATAAATCTGATAATAAATATCCAGCTGGATAACTTTGTTTTAATACCGTGTTAGCAGTACTCATATTACTTGCCTCTTCAATATATGAAACTTTAATTCCCTTGTTACTAGCCCATGATGTTACATAAGATTTATTTTTACCTATAAAATTTGGTAAAGTTTCAATATAAGAACTTGATTTATAATTACCCTTTCCGATAACTTTTTCTTCGTAATCTTCATTAATCGAAAAACTAAATTCTTTTATTAAATCTGGTTCAACTAAACCTAAGTTTAATTTCATAGCTTTAACTATTTCTTTTAAACTATCTTCATAATATATATAATTATATAAATTTAATCCCATACTTTCTTCAAAGATATATTGGTCGTAGCCACTTAAATACAATTTTTGAATATCAATAATATCACTATTATTACTAATGTTTTTAGTTGCTATATCCTTAAACACATTATATAAAGATAATATTTGTTCTGTACTTAGATTACTATCCATACTTATATTTATAACATCTAAAACTTTATATACAGTATCCAGACTATTTATTTCTTTTACTTTAGATAAAAGACTCTTAACAACTAATTGCTGATTTAAACCTCTTTGAAAATCATTAATAGTTTTCCTATGTCTACTAAGTGCTAGAGCTTGTTCACCATTTAAAGTTTGAACTCCAGTTTTTAAACATATTTCATTACTACCAAATTGTCTTTGACTATTTTGTTCGCAAAATGATATTGGTACATCAACTTCAACGCCTCCAAGAGCATCAACCATCTTAACAACACCTTGAAAATTAATCTTAACATAATAATCAATACTTACATCAGTAAAATTTTCAATCGTATCTATCATACAACTTTCACCCTGCCATGCAGCATGTGTAATTTTGTTCTTTTTATTGTTTTTAAAACATGTAATAGGTACATACGTATCTCTTGGTATTGATAGTAAAGTCGCACTTAACGTATCGGGATTAAATGTCAAAAGCATTAAGGAATCACCATTAAAAGAAGTGCTTTGTGATATATCTTCTTCAGTGCTATCAATTCCCATAATTAACATAGTAAATGGTTCATCCATTTTTTTAGTTGCATAATTATCAGTTTTCGGATATTCTTTATCTTTACTTATGATTATTTTTGTATCACTTTCGATATGCTCAAATTTTTCAATACTAGTAAACATAGTTGTATAACTACTAGGAAGCATAGCAATATCAATTTTTTCATCATATAAGTCATTTAATATAGTAGTAAAGTCTTCGTATTTTATAATTTCATTATTATCTTTTAAATCATTTTCTTCTAATATTAACAACGGTATTTTATATCCATCAATACTACTATCATCATCTAATAAACCAATTTTTTTCTTAGTAACATCCTTAATCTCATTTATACCAGAATCATTTAACACCACCATACTACTACTATAAGTAACATATTCTTTGCTAATAGTATCAATTGTTTTATATATTCGATCAGTATTATAAGAAATAAAGAAAAATCCCCCTCCCAATAAAAGCATCATAATCATTAATAAAATAGATCGCTTTTTCTTTCCTTTAATTATAAAACTTAAACCAAATGCAAAATTAAGTAAATTAATGATAATAAGTACGATTGTTACCACATAACGAATAGTATTCTCAATTCCACTTAGTCTTAATATGTTATATATTAGGTAAAAGTTAGTTATTGTATAAATTAATAAAACTATATTATTTATAATATAAAATTTTTTATTTTTTTTCTTTGCTTTTTTTAATATTTTCATATAATTATCACCTCAAAACAGTAATAATTATACTCTAAAATTTAAAAGTAAGCAACTAAATGACAAATAAAGTTATAAATATACATTTATTTTACTAGTGAAAATAAGATAAATAATGCCTGGAATTTAATCGCCAAAACTTGACTATAGTCCTAAAGATATGCTATAGTGAGCTTGAAAGAGATGTGAAAATATAATTAGACTTAAAAGCTTTAATTTATATGAAAGCACAAATGGATATTTTAGTAAACTCAAATAAATTTGAAAAAGATACAGAAGATGGGCTTTGTATCGAAATATGGAGAAACTCTGATAATAGAGGATTAGAACGGTGGATAAAATTAAAAGATGATGAAGTAACATATTGGTTTGTTTTTTTCACTTGTTGTTGGTAAATATATTTGTATAATATTTAAATAACAACGCTATATTATAGATTCAAGGATTTGCCCCCATAATAAATGGTTTTAACGAAAATAAATATTACTTAGTTAAATATTATTATAAGAAAGGAGAAGAGTTAATGCAAAAAGAAGACAAAGAAGCATTAAAATATGTTGCAACTAGAATATTTACAGGGCTAGAATGTAATAAAGCCGATATAGATCGATTTTTAGCTTCTAATATAAAGTATAAAAACAAAGAACGAGTAATCGAATTGTTATATTTGTTAAATATTTATAAAGATGGTTATATTTCTCCAGATCCAAGATATTATGTAAGAAATATGGTTAATGCATTATCTTTATTAAATACAACCAATGATGATGAATGTCTTTCTCGTATTGAGACTGTTGAAGAATTTGTTAACAAATTAAAAGATGCAGAAACTAACCCAATTGCGAATGCAACAAAAAGGTTAGCAGATCGTGAAAAATATGAAAATGTTCTTTTTTAATCAATAACAATACAATTATTAGCAACCTTTGACATAAATTATTACAAAGTAACAAAAACAACTTGTTTATTTTTCTAAACTATAGTATAATATGTTCTGCAAGTGATTAAATTGTTAATATTACTTGGAAAAAAGGCAAATATATTAATAAATTATTTGCTATATACGTATAATTGCGTATAGACGGAAAGTAGATGTATATCTCACCTGATTGCTTAATTAGTAATAGGTAAAATGCCAAAGAAGTTTATTGAATGGTATTTTTAAACGGATGCATTACTTTTCTTGTATTCGTTTTTTATTGGAGGTGAAAATTATCGCAAAAGAAAAAGATAACCCAATTAATGAGCAAATTCGTTTTGCTGAAGTTATGGTTATTGGTCCAAATGGAGAAAAGCTTGGTATTAAAAGCAAAGCAGATGCTTTAGTACTTGCCAACTATGCTGGTTTTGATTTAGTTTTAATTAATGATAAGGCCGATGTGCCAGTATGTAAAATAATGGATTACAACAAATTTCGTTATGAAAAGCAAAAAAAAATCAAAGAAGCCAAGAAAAAACAACGAGAAGCCAATATCGAAATAAAAGAATATCGATTATCTGTTAATATTGACAAACATGATTTTGATACAAGAGTTAAAAATGCAATTAAGAATTTGGAAAAGGGTTGTAAGATTAAGGCAAGTATTCGGTTTAAAGGTAGACAATTTGCACATCCTGAATTAGGAAAAGAAGTGCTAATGCGTTTTGCAGATGTAATAAGCAATGTAGCCGATATTGAGTCAATGCCCAAATTAGAAGGGCGAAGTATGTTTATGCAATTTACGCCAAAGAAATAGAAGGAGGACTTTATGGGTAAAATAAAGAAGAACAAGAAGAATAAAATGAAAACACATAAGGGTTTAAAGAAAATATTAAATATTAGACAAAGTGGTTCAGTGACGATAGGTCATCAAGGTGGAAGACATAATACTGGTAAGAAAACAGCTAAAGCAAGTCGTCGTGTATCAACTAGAAAGGGATTAAGTAACTCTGATTATAAAAGAGTAAAAGACTTAATTTAAGGAGGAATTTAGTTATGCCTAGAGTTAAAGGTGGTACGGTAGCGCGTGCTAGAAGAAAAAAAGTTTTAAAACAAGCTAAAGGTTACTTTGGAAGTAAACACCGCTTATTTAAAACAGCAAACGAACAAGTTATGCATTCAGGTCAATATGCTTATCGCGACCGTCGTCAAAATAAACGTAATTTTCGAAAATTATGGATTGTTAGGATAAATGCAGCATGTCGTGATAATGATATTAGTTATTCAAAATTTATGAATGGATTAAAAAAAGCTGGTATCGATGTAAATAGAAAGATGCTTTCAGAAATTGCAATTGATAATCCAAAGAATTTTAGCGAATTAGTAAAATTATCAAAAGATGCCCTTGATGGTAAGAAAAAAGAAGCTAAAGAAACACCAAAGAAAGTTTCAACAAAGAAAACTGATAGTAAAAAAGAAGAAACTAAAAAAACAGTAAAAAAAGATAAATAATAAAAATATGATGTAACTAAAAGGAGAAAAAAGATGATTAAGAAAATTTTAGTTGCAGTATTACTTTTTTTAAGTTTAATAGTTAAAGTTAATACTACAGATAAAGATATAAATATATTAGCTTTAGGAGATTCAATTACTTATGGTTATGGTATTTCCCAAGATAAAAGTTATTCATATTTATTTTATGATTATTATAAAAATCAATATCAAGATTTTAACTTTAACTATATCAATAAGGCAGTTAATGGTTTTCAAACAAGTGATGTAATTAAATTACTAGATACACAAGATGTAAAAGATATTATTACTTCAGCTGATATTATCTTCATAAGTATTGGTAGTAATAATGTTTTACAATACTTAAATAACCAATCTATAATAAATTGCTTATCTAATTACAATGAAACTTGTCAAAGTACAACTTCATCACTAATTACTAATATTGATAATAGTATATCTAGCATAAAAAGTGATATAACAACAATTATTACTAATATCAGAAAGACTAACAATAAAGTAATGATAGTAGTATTACCATATTATAATCCATATAATAATATTAATTTAAATAATATTAGTTTTGTTAATACAAAGCTAGATAGTTATAAAAATGAATTGAACTTATATCTAAAAGATATTAATGATAGTAATGTTATTGTTGTTACTGATTTAGTAAATGAATTAGAATCAGTCGATAATTTATTTTTAGATGTTAATAGTATGAATTTAGATCCTCATCCTAATATTACAGGACATCAAGTTATTGCTAATACATTTATTAATAATCAAGTATTAACTTATTATTTTGAAGAAATGGTAATAGGAGATGATATTAGTTGGGTTATTTTGTATATTATTGGTGCATCAATAATTTGTATATCATTAATAATATTATTAATTGTCTTTACAAAAAATAAAAATAAAAAAGTATTGTAGCATCAATGAAAGTATATTTATATTTATATTGATTTTATTAATACACACGAGTATTGATTTAAACATCTAGTGCCTATAAGGTGATGTTTAAAAAAGAGATATTCGGAGGAAAAACGAAGGAGGAAAAAGACATGTCAGTAGTGTCTATGAATAATTTATTAGAAGCAGGTGTTCATTTTGGACACCAAACCAAAAGATGGAATCCAAAGATGAAGGAATATATTTTCTCAACCAGAGATGATATTTATATTATTGATTTGCAAAAGACTTCAGTAAAGCTAGAACAAGCATATAATGCCCTAAAAGAAATAGTTGTTAATGGGGGTAAGGTTTTATATGTTGGTACTAAAAAACAAGCTCAAGAAGTTGCCAAAGAAGAAGCAGAAAGATGTGGAATGTATTATGTTACTGAAAGATGGTTAGGTGGTACATTAACAAACTTTAAAACAATAAGACAAAGAATATACAGGATGATAGCGATAGAAAAAATGGAAGAAGATAAAACATTTGATTTATTACCTAAAAAAGAAGTAATTGGATTAAAGAAAGAATATGAAAAGTTAAATCGTAATCTTAGTGGTATTAGAGATATGGTTAAGTTACCTAGTGCAATGATTATTGTTGATTCAACAAAAGAAATCAATGCAATTAGAGAAGCAAGAAAATTAGGTATACCTGTATTTGGTGTTATAGATACTAATTGTGATCCAGATCTAGTTGACTATGTAATACCAGCAAATGATGATGCTGTAAGATCAATTAAAGTTATTCTTGGAGTATTAACAAATGCTGTAGCAGAAGCAACTGGTAAAGAATTAGTTGATTATACAACGGAAGATGAAAGAAGAAATTCTCGTCATGAGAGAAATAATGATAGACCAAGAAAAAGTTTTGATAAGAAAGAGAAAAAAACAGTCGAAGTAAAACAAGAAGAAAAAACCAAAGAGCCTGTTCTTGACTTAGATATTCTTACTGTTTCTGAACTAAGAGAATTGGCAAAAAAGAAAGAAATTAAAGGTTATTCTAAAATGAAAAAAGAAGAACTTTTAGAAAGTTTAAGATAGAAAGAGGTGTATATATTATGATTAATGCAAGTATGGTAAAAGAATTAAGAGAATTAACTGGTGCGGGTATGTTAGACTGTAAAAAAGCATTAGTTGCTACCTCAGGTAATATGGAAGAAGCAATTACTTGGTTAAGAGAAAAGGGTATTTCTAAAGCGGCTAAAAAACAAGTTAGAATTGCTGCTGAGGGATTGGCAGTTGCTGTAGTTGATGGTAACACAGGAGTTATTGTTGAAGTTAATTCGGAAACAGACTTTGTTGCTAAGAATGATGAATTTAAAAACTTAGTTAAAGATATAGCTAACGCTATTAAAGATAATCCAGTTAAAAGTAATGAAGATGTTTTGAAATTATCATTAGATGGTAAAACAATTGAAGAAGTTATTGTTGACAAAACAGCAAAAATTGGTGAAAAACTATCTTTCCGTCGCTTTGAAAAGATAACTAAAGAAGATAGTCAAGTATTTGGTATTTATTCTCATATGGGTGGAAAAATAGTTACTATTGTTGTAATGGACGGTACAGACGAAGTGCTTGCTAAAGATATAGCAATGCATGCATCTGCTATGAGACCATTATACTTGAATAAAGAGGAAGTGCCTAGTGATATAATTGACAAAGAAAGAACTATATTAAAAGAACAAGCACAAAATGAAGGTTTAAATCCCGATAAAATAGATATGATAGTTAATGGACGTATTAATAAATATTACGAAGAAGTATGTTTAGAAGATCAAAACTTTATAAAAGAAAATAAAATGAAAGTATCTAAATATGTATCTGATAAGAAAAGTAAAATTATTAAATATGTTCGTTATGAAGTAGGCGAAGGACTAGAAAAAAGAGAAGAAAACTTTGCTGATGAAGTACAAAAACAAATTAATGGCTAAACTTAAAAATTTATTTTTAAGTTTTTTCTTGCTATAAAAGCCTTCTACATGATATAATCATTCTATAAAGATAGGAGGATTAATGATATGAAAACAGTGTTAACTGCAAGTGAATACGGGGTGAACAAACCTTTAAAACAAAGGGTTTAGAGACACTTTTTAAATTTGGTTATAAAATATCAGTTGTGGACGAAATCGTTGACAATCGTTTTGTTATGGCCATTACAGGAGGTGATTC
>JAUNSN010000056.1 GCA_030539175.1 bacterium
TTAGTAAATAATGTTTTAATTAATAAATAAAAAAGATTCAGTTGTTTGAATCTTTTTTAATTTTTAATAAGGTGCAGTAATTTCACTTACTTTCCAAATACCATTTTCCTTGACAATTGTAAAGGTTGTAGTTTTAGTTTCTGTTTCAGTACAACTTTCTACATATGTTGGGGCGTTATTTTCATGACAAGTTTCTGCATAATATACCGCATTGGCATCATATGTAATACTATTTTCGGTATAACTTTTCTCTATAAGGTTAGTATATTTATATTTGCCATAGTAACCTTTTCCAGCTACACTCATATAATAATTGTCTCCTTGTTTATATATGAAACGTATAGCATGGTTATCGGGACAACTATAGTTTTGGTTATTTAGTATATTACAATTGATATAATCTTCGGTAAACACACCTTTTATTGCATAGTCATAATTGGCAATTTGTGGCATATTTTGATTGTTAATCGAACCAGTAATAATGTTATTTTCGCTATCTCTACTAAAGGTAATTGGTCCCTGGTAATTATTTGGATTATATATCCATGGCGTGTTTAAAACAGTATATGCCCTTTCATATAAATAGTATAAATATCCTGTATCAATAATTGGTTTTGTAGTATTTTCTAAATTATTTGTATTAATGTTATCTTCGATAGGTGTATTGTTATTGGTTGTTGTTTCATTATTGTTATTATTAGTTGTATTATTTTTATATAGATTATAACCAATAATATAGCCTACTAAACAAGCAATAATTATAACTAATATAACAATGATGATATTATTTTTTTTACTTTCCATATTTCCACCTTTTTATTTATCGATCTATTAAATGTAAATTATCTAGTAGTATTCCTGTTCCCTCAGCAACACAAGTAAGTGGACTCTCAGCAATAAAGACTGGTACTTTTAATTCTTGAGATAGTAATTGGTTAAATCCATCAACCAATGATCCTCCGCCAGTTAATACTATGCCTTTATCAATGATATCAGCGGATAATTCTGGTGGTGTTTGTTCGAGTATGCCTTTGGCTGTATGAACAATAGTGAAAACACTTTCTCTTAAAGCCTCTTCAACTTCATCTGATGTTAAAGTAACAGTATGTGGTAATCCAGTAACTAAATCTCTGCCACGTACTTCCATTTTTTCATTTTTATTTTTAGGAAATACAGTACCGATACTTTTTTTAATATCTTCAGCAGTTCTTTCACCAACTAATAGTTTATATTTGTCTTTCATATATTTAACAATATCATTGTCAAAAGAATTACCAGCACATTTAATTGAGGCACTATTAACTATACCACCTAGTGATAATATAGCAATATCGGTTGTTCCTCCCCCAATATCAATAACCATATTACCACTTGGTTTGGATATATCCATTCCTGCACCAATAGCGGCTACTTTAGGTTCTTCTTCAAGAAATACTTTTTTTGCTCCAGTTCTTTCCGCCGCTTCTTTAATAGCGTTTTTTTCTACTTGCGTTATGTTAGAAGGACAACAAATTAAAATTCTTGGACGAGAAAAGAAGTTCTTACCATTAACTTTTTTAATAAAATGATTTAGCATAACTTCAGTTGTTTCAAAGTCAGCAATAACTCCATCTTTCATTGGTTTAATTGCTTTTACTTTACCTGGAGTTCTTCCTAACATTTCATGGGCTTCATTGCCAACGGCAAGTGGTTTTTTCGTTTCTGAGTCAATTGCTACGACACTTGGTTCGTTAAGAACAATGCCTTGTCCTTTAATGTATATTAGCACGTTAGCTGTACCTAGGTCTATTCCTATGTCTTTATTAAACATTATTTCACCGTCCTTAATTTTAATTTTACCATATATTGTTAAATTATCAAGATAAATTAGGCTTTTTTTTGGAGAAATTTATTTTTAGTAGAAAGTCCTCCTCGTATATGTCTTACTTGTAAGTTATATTGTAAAATTTTATTTACTTCTTTGTGTAAATTAGTGTCAATAGATAGTAATCTTTCTTTTAAATCTTTATGAACTGTACTTTTACTTATTTTAAAAACTTTAGCAACTTCTCTAATAGTTTTTTTAGTATTTAAAATATACTTACTTTCTTCTATTATTCTTTGATATATATATTTATTCATTTTACCCCCTTTTTACACTATATGGAAGTATATTTGGGGTTATGTGAAAAAAGAGACTATAAGTCTTCTATGTTTTTACCTATGTATAACTCTGGATTGACAATACTACCTTGATAAATCATTTCAAAATGTAATTGATGTTTTAAATCTCTATTTATATTAGAAGTTGTACTTTTGGCAATAACTTGTCCTTGAGTTACTATATCACCATTTTTAACAGTTAATTCAGTTATACTTTGATAAATGCATGTTATATCAGATGTATGTTTTATTTCAACAATAGTTCCTAGTATACTATCTTCTTTAACACTTGTTACAGTACCATCTAGTATTGAAATAATATCAAATTGTTCTTCTGAACTATAGTCAATACCAGAATTCTGCATATATGTTGATTCATAATATATTATTGAATTTTCTTGTTGTTCTTGATCTGCTTGATAATCATAATAATTTTTGTAAACTGTTACACTATCAGAAGTAAATGGCTTTAAAATAGGTGTAGTTGTACTTATTACCTTTATTTCTTCTTCGACGTTAGTGATATCTTTATCAACATATTTTATTTCATCTTTTTCTTCACCAGTTTTAAATATACTTTCGTTTACTACTTTTTGAATGAAATACATACTTGCTACAAAACATATAACTGCTAATGAATATAGTGTTGGTATTACAAATGGTTTTAATTTTAATTTCATATTTTCACCTCTATTATAAGGATGAACTTAAAAATGAAATATATACTAAAAAAATAAAAAAGTTTATAAATTTTTTAACGTTGTACCTTGATAATAGTGATTTAATATTTGTTGATAATTATAACCTTGTTTTGCCATTCCTAGTGCACCATATTGACTCATACCAACACCATGACCATATCCTTTTGTTTTAATTATTACTTTATCATTTTCTTGATAGATTGTAAAATCTGTTGATTTTATTTTTAAAGCATTGTAAACTTGACGTCCAGAAAATTCTTGATTATTAATAATTAATGTTATTATACGATTTGTTTCACTTCTTTTGGTTATATTAATACTTAAAGTATCATTAAAGGGAAGATTTAATTTATTGTAAAATTCTTGTAATGATAAAGTAGTTGAAGCAGTAAATGCTTCTGATGTATCTTCATCCCATGTTGATTCGACACTTTGTAGATATGGAACATCAAAACCAAATACTAATACACTATCTTCTGTATATCCATTGCTAGTAGAGAAAAATAGGGCATCAATAACATCTCCTTGATAATCTAAATATACTCCTGATGTTTCATTGACAGCAGTTCTAAAATTATTAATATTAGTTTGATATTTTTCTTTCCAAACACTTTTTAAATAATCATCATCAAGATATACTTGATTAAGTGTACTATCAACAACATCATATTCTTTATCCTTATTATATTCAATTCTTTTTAAAGCATAAGTTCTTGACGCTACGGCTTGTGCTTTAATAGCTTCCATATGAAAATAAGTAGGTATTTCTCCTGCGAGAACGCCTACTACATATTCTTCTAATGGTAATGTTTGTATAGTATCACTTTTTAATCTTTTTACTCTTATAGTAATATTATTAAAATATTTTAGTTGAATTGTTTGTAATTGTTTATTTTCATAGAAACAAGTTATAATTATAGTTGGTATAATTATAAATATGCTAGTTAATATAATAGTTTTTTTCATAGGTAAATTTCTCCTTATAATGTAATATTAAGAAAATCGTATATAAAATTTACTACTAAATAAGTTAAACAAAAAATAAGCATAACATATAAAATTCTTGCTTGGATAACTTTATTTTTTTTAAAAATTCGATTAATGTTTATTGCATCAACAACCCATATAGAAATAGGAAATACACACAGGTAAGTAAGAAATTTAGTCATTTGTCTCTATTTCCTTTATTTGAGTAATTCTTCGAATATGTTTTTCTTCATTTGAAAAATTTGTATTAATAAATTCTCCTATAATGTTGATTGCAACATCAATTGGTGTTGTTTCAGCTAAAGCAATAGTATTAGCATTATTATGTAATTTAGCTAATTTTGCTTCATGTGTATTGCTAACTTTAGCACAATATATATTTTTAATTTTGTTTAAAGCAATAGTCATCCCTGTCCCTGTAGAGCATATAGCAATTCCTAATTCAATTTTTTTATTAATTATATTATCGGCTAGTTTTTTTGCATATATGGGATAATCAGTAGAGGTATTGGATGATGGTCCTAAGTCAATAATAGTATATTTTTTTTCTAAATTTTTAATAATTTCTTCTTTTAAATTAAAACCACGATGGTCGGAAACTATTCCTATATTCATAAAACCCTCCTTTATATTTTAGCCAAAAAACTATTAACAACAATAAAAATAGTAATAGTGATTGCTAATATTAATGTTATCATAATAGTTGTATCTATGCGTCCAGCTGAATGTGTATTTGCTGGTTGTTTATTTTCAATTGTATATTTTGGTATAACAAAATTATCATTTATACTACATTTAGTATTGAGGTAAATATTTCTAATGTTATTTGTTATTCCATTTATAAATTCTTTATTTGTACTTACAAGTAATTTAGAACTACTAATATTTGGATTGTTTGTTTGTCTTATATGTTTAATATTTAAAAAGCTAATATCATATTTTCCATATTTATATTTAATATTTCCGTCTTTTTTAATAGTCGCATTAAATAAACAGTTAAATAAAAATAAGGAATTATTTTTATTCTTTAAAGTTAGTCCTGCTAAAGGAATATTATTAGTTGTTGTTTGATTTAAAATTTTTGTATAAAGTAAAAATATTCGGTTTTTTAAATTTACACTAGCAGTTGTAATAATTGAATTAGATAAATTTATACTAGCATCACTTACATTTACTTTTTTAAAAGTAAGGGGTCTTCCTTTAAAACAAATATTAATAGTATTATCTTTAGTAATATAGTAATTTGGATTCATATTATCACTCCATCAATTTTGAAACAAGGGCATTTATTTGTTGTTGTTCTTCTTTATTATTTATTGGCATAATGTGCTGATTAGTATATATCCCTGTATAAATTTGTGTATCATTATTTGTATGCTTGTATATAGCATATATTTTATCATATACTTCATAGTAAAATGTTGATAATAGTTGAACGTTTATAAGTTGATTATTAATAGTTGTTGGAACAACAGTATTTTGTTTAGTTGTTATTGCCATATGTTTAATAATTTCTAAAATATCTTTTTTTTCTTGTTCGTTAGTAATGTCTGTAAACACAGTTTCGTTTTTTTCATTAGTTGTTAAGATTGCGCCTCCAATATATGTTTCATTTTGGTTAGGGTTATTAATTGAGTATATAACATAATCTTTATTATTGTAAGTAAATATTGATAAAATTTCTGCCTTATTAACTTGCATATTTTCCGATGTTAAATTAATAGTAGTAGGTTGCTTCATATTCGTTTCCTCCTTGTTATTCTATTATATAATATCATATTTGATTGTTTAAGTAAAGAATAATTAGAAAAAAAATAGGCGCTTAATTTTTATTAAATGCCTATTTTTTATTCAATATCAATAGTTGTTTTTGATGCTGTAGTAGAATTTTTAGGAAAAGTTACTTTCAGTAAGCCATTATCAAAGTTGGCTTTAATTTCGTTTGTAGGAATATTTCCAACATAAAAGCTTCTGCTAACTTTTCCATAGTGACGTTCCTTATGTATGTAATTAGCTTTTTTTTCTTCTTCTTTTGTCTCGTTAGTTGCTGTAATAGTTAAGTATCCATCATCACAAGTGATTTTGACATTTTCTTTTTTAAAACCAGGAATATCCATATCTAAATGATAAATTCCATCTAATTCGTAAATGTCAGTTTTCATGTTGTTTTGACCTTTCTTAGGGAAGTCACTAAAAAATTCATCTAAATCAAAACGCATTGGAATCAAATCCATATTAATCACTATCCTTTCTTTTTCATTATAATGTCCCAAAAAATAAAAGTCAATAGTTACGACAACATTAGTTTTATTATGACATGATAAAAAATTATTTAAATTTTTCTAATATACTTGTCTGTGAATAAATTATGTGATATGATTAACTCAATAATAAAGACTGTGGATAAGTCATTA
>JAUNSN010000015.1 GCA_030539175.1 bacterium
TGATTTCCATCTGCATTTATGTAAAGTGCTATCATTCTTTCCCCAGCTGATATCCATTTTCCTGTTAAATAATATATTGAAGCTGGAGATGTAACAATAAGCTGAGACAGGCTAATCTCCTTCATTTTTTCAATTACCTTTAATACTCTTTCATTTTTCATTTCATTTCCTCCCTTTTTTATTTCTCTATTCTACTTTTTTATTTATCTAGTTTATATTTATCTGGTATGTTAAATATTAATAATAATTTATCTTATACAAAGTTATTTGAAATAGATACTAGGTTAGTAATTAGTTCACTTATATCTCTTGCTATATCTTTATATTTGAATGGACAGATATATTATATTGTTAGAAAAGTTAAAAATAAAATGTGGCTTAGTAATCTTTTATCAATAATTGTAGTTCAGTTTCTTGATACAATATTATTTATTTTAATTTATTTTTTAGGAAATTTACCTATAATTGATATTGCTTTAATGATGGTAATTAGATATACGTTTAAATTAATTATTGGGATTGCTGCGACTGGTATTATCTATAAAGGAAATAGGTTATTAAGATGAAAAAGTATTTAACTAGTTTTAGTTTGTTTGATAAATTATTTATAGTTGGAGCAATAATAATTATTATTGTTTCTTCTTTATTAGGTAAATCTGATTTACTTAATATAGTTATTGCTATATGTGGAGTTATATATGTTTTTTTAATCGGAAAAAAACAAAAAAGAGCATATTTTTATGGAATGATTAATGTTGTATTATATGCATTTGTTATGTTAAATAAGGGGTTATATTTTAACTTTATTTATAATTTGTTTTATAGTTTTCCAATATTAATATATGGATATTATTGTTGGAGTAAAATAAAAGTAGAAACAATAAATGAATTAACTATTAAATGGAAAAATATATTATATGTATTTTGTGGATTTATGGCTTGTTTAATGATATTGGTTATATTATTTAGTAATAATAAAGCAATGTATTTAGATTATATTACTAGTATTAGTGGTTTTATAGCAATGTTTTTAATGGCTAGAAAGTATAAAGAACAATGGTTATTGTGGAATTTAAATAATTTAACTAATGTAATATTATGGTTTATTTTGTTAATAAATGACTTTGCAAATATTGGAGTTTTTATTATGTGGGTAATATATTTAATTAATTCTTTGATTGGTTATTTTAATTGGGAAAAGAAAAAAAATTAGTTGTTTTATTATCTTACTTGTGTTATATTATGTGTATGGTTGTAAGGGAGAGTGATGATTATGAGAACTAGGAAAGCCGATTTTATAGGTGATGAAGTTGCACCTATGGCAATAACGATAATGAAGGAGGGAAGAAAAAAATATGATTATTCTCTTGAAGATTTATCTAGGGCATTGAATTATTCGAAAAATCGTCAAACTTTACATAAATATGAAACTGGTAAACTTAATATACCGTATGATGTTTTTTTTGATATATGTAGAGTGTTTAATGTAGATAATTTATTAGATGTTATTCCTGATACGGTAAGTGGTAAAAATGAATTTGAAAAACGATTAGTAAAAGAATATGTTAGAGGAATGAATAAGGATAGAAAGATGACATCATTTGATGAAAAAACTATGCTTATATATAAAAATGCTAGTTATGATAATATGGTATTAAATGGTAGCTTAGTTATTAAACTATTAGATGATTCTATGTCACCAGTATATGAAAAGGGTGATAAAATATATTTTAAAAAACAAAGTGAATATTCGACTGGTGATGATGTAGTGGTTGCAATTAAACCTAATATTTTAGCAGTTAGAAGATTGTATAGGTATCCTAAGGGGTTAATATTACAAGCAATGAATTCTAAGCATCAAACTGTTAATGTTAATGTTTTATCTAGTGATATGATCTTAGGTAAAGTAAAAGGAATGTTTAGAGATATAAAATAAATAAGAAGCTAAGGCTTCTTATTTTATTGTTTATCGTTTATTATTTTTACTAGGTATATTGTGTATATAAACTGGTATATTATATGTATTACTTATGTATTGTAATAAGTCATTTACAGTAGGGTTTTCAATGCCTATTATCTTAGAAATAACAGTAGATGATATTGTGGCTAAAGTTGTATTTACATCTTGTATAGCATCTTTTAAATCTGCTTTTAATTCTTTATCATATGGAGTTTGCTTTAATGCTATAATAGTACATTTTAAATAATATATAGCTTCTTTGAAATCACTTTGTTCTTCTTCACTTAATTTATAATTACATTTGTTTTCAAAGAAATTAATAAGATTTTTACCAGTATTTATTATAATATTATAATTGGTAGATTTTTTATTTAGAACGTTTATATCAGTAAGTGATTTGTTTAAAAGTGTTGGTGAAGTAATAATTCCTTTAATATTCTCAGGAGCTATTTTGTGTTTGACTTGTACTTCATCAGGGCGATGTATTACTACATCTTCTATGTTAGAAATATACTCTACACCTTCAACAATAAAGCCAATTTGGTTATCTTTGGCAATATTATAATATGATTCTGTATCTAGTGGATCAACATAGTAGTACCTACTTAAACATATATAATCTTCATCATTGTATCCCTTGAAATTTTCACTAAAAGGAACTTCTGATAAATTTGCAATACTTTTTGATAATATTCCATAGTTTAATATACCATAAATCATAGAATAATTTATAGGACAAAAGTGTATTAATGTTTCGCTATTATATTCATTATATGTTTCCATAATTACCTTCTCTTTCTTCCGTAATCAACAATCATTATTGTTGTATCATCATCTTTAGGTTTTCTTCCCATCAAGGATGGAAAACTACTTTTTGTAACAATACTTATGGCAGGGTTTTCATTTGTTTGGGTACTAGCGGTTTGTAGTAATTCATCTTGACTATAATTATCATGTATTCCATCGGTTGTTAAAAATAGTCTTTGTATTTGGCTATTCTTTATGCGTGTGTAAAAAGGAATGACAGTATCACTTTTTCCTCCTAGTGCTTGAGTTATTATGTTATTTCCTTTCATAAAACGCAACTCATCGGCAGTAGCATTATTCTTACTAACTTCTTTCCATACTAAACTATCATCTTCAGTTGCTAAAACTATGTTTTTAGTCTTATCAACATAGTATACTCGGGAATCCCCAATATTAAATATATGAGTATTGTTATTTGTAGTGATGACTATTGATAGGGTAGTTCCTGCTTTTGGACATTCTTCTTTTATTCTATAATGAATTTGGTTAATTATTGTTTCCATTGTACTTTGAATGTATTTATTACTTAATTTGTCTTTTGGTAATATATTAAATGTTTCTTTTAATATTGTGATTGCTTTGTTGGCAGCTAAAGAACCATTTTCCATACCACCAACTCCATCGGCAACGGCTGCAATAATTAAATTGGGATCATTTGGGTGCTGCAAAGGTGGTAAACAAGCATCTTCATTAACTGTATGTTTATCTGCTCGTTTACTTGCCCAACAGATATTAACAACTTTTTCATTTTTGTTAAATGGTTGAGGATATAATGTGTATGCTCCCGATACAATTTTATTTAATTTGTTTTCATTATAAATTGTAACTTTTTTTCTTGAAATAGTAGTTGTTATTGTATTTTTTAATATCTTTTCATTAAATGTTTTATCATCAATTATATTATTATTATTTATATACTCTTCAAAGTTAAAGCATCTATTAGGATCTATGTAAAAATATAATGTTTGATTGTTAAATCTAAAACATAAATAACTTGCATTATGTTCTTTAACATATTTAGTAGTAATAACTAATTCTTTTTCTATATTATTATTTATAACACTAACATTAATCGAATCATCAGTAACTTTAGTTATTTTATAACTCATAATATCTTTGTTAGGATTACGAAAAGTATCACCTTTATATTTTAAATACTCTAATATTTCTGTTATATATGCTTCAATTAAATTACTATATAATGCAATTTTTTTGTAGTTATCTATATCTTTACTATCTTTTATTTCTTTAATTATATTCATGCTTTATACTCCTTAAATATTTATTAGTGTATATTCTTTAGTTCCAACCTGTAATTGTTCTGCCACATCAATAGTATGAGTTCCGTTTCTTGAAGTAATTCGTTCGATTAAATCTTTTTTTCCCTCATCTTTGGAATTAAATACTAAATCTATACATGCTTGATCTAGTGCGACAGGATCAAGTGATGCTAAAATACCAATATCTTTAATTTTAGGATCTTCTGCTATTTTACAACAATCACAATCTACTGACATATTAGCCATAACATTAATAAAAACAATTTTATCTTTTTTATATTCCATAATTGATGAGGCCGCATCTGCCATTGATTCTAAGAATGAATTATGATCGGCTGTGAATTTTTCTTCAACTTTACCAACACCATGAATATATGCTTTGCCATGTGCAGAAGCAAGTCCAATTGATATATTTTTTAATGCTGCTCCATATCCGCCCATTGGATGTCCTTTAAAATGCGATATAACTAACAAACTATCATAATTTACTATGTTTTTACCAATATAATTTTTCTTTATCTTTTTTCCATTTGGTATTTTTAATTCTATTTCTCCATTTTCGTCTAATATATCAACTGTATAATATTTTGTCCATCCATGTTTTTCTATTAATTTAAGATGTTTTTCAGTAGTGTCTCTTTCTCCTTCATAAGCAGTATTACATTCAATGACTGTGCCAGAAACATAATCAATTATATCTTTCATAAATTCAGGCTTTAAAAAGTTTTGATTTCCATCTTCTCCAGTATGAACTTTTACTCCTATTTTCCCCTTTAATTCATGTCCTAATGTTTGATATATTTTTACCATATTACTTGGTGTTATATCTTTAATAAAATATACTTTAGATTTCATATTAAATATCATTCCTTTCTTATTCATTAAATATGTCTGGTAAATCATTTTCTAATAAAATATAAGTTTCTATATTTTTATCTCTGACTTTTTCTATTATAAAAAATGCTTTTTTTATATCGTCAATAACATATATATTTTTATTATTATAGTTATTATCTTGTAATCCCCTTAAAACATCTTTAGTTTGTTTTTGACCTACTAAAATAGTAATATCAGCAACTTTAGCTATATCTTGCCCTAATTCATAATTAAGTTTATTTTGTTTTTTTCCTAGTTCAATCATACCTGGTGTTATGACTATCTTTTGTCCATCCATGAGTTTTAAAATGTTTAACGCTTCTTTAGCTCCAATAGGGTTAGAATTAAAAGAATCATCAATAATATTGTAATGTGATATTTTTTTTATGTCAAGTCGGTGTTCGGTAGGTTTTAAATTAGCAATGGCTAATTGTAATTTTTTAATATTAATATTTAATTCTTTAGCAAGAGCAATAGCAGATAAGATATTATATATATTAATTCTACCTAATATATTAGTAGTAAAAGAATATGTTTGTTTTATATCTTTAAAATATATATCAAATGTCATTTCTTGATTAGTAATGTTTATATTCTTAGCCATAATATCAGCTTCATTATCAATTCCTATCCAAATAACTTTACATTTATTTTTAATTATATATTCAGTTATATTTTTATCATCTTTATTAAGAATAGCTACTCCATCTTTGGGTAAGTTTTCCACTAATTCAAACTTTGTATTAATAATATTAGTTATAGATTTAAATATTTCATAATGAGCAACTCCAATATTAGTAATAATTGCATATTTTGGGTTAATAAAATTAGTTAATTTTTTAATATCATTTTTCGAACATGCACCCATTTCTGCAATAAAAATATCATCAAATATTGATAAATCATTATTAATAGCTGATATTAACCCATATGGTGTATTAAAGCTCTTAGGTGTAACATAAGAGTTATATTCAGTTGAAATAAGACTATTTAATATATTCTTGGTAGTAGTTTTTCCATAACTACCAGTAATACCTATTTTTATTAAATTAGTCATTTTATTTAATTTATTTTGTGCCATAGATAAGTAATGATAATAAACGATTAATTCAACAGGTTTATTAATTATATTAGCTAGTAAAGTAATAGTAGGGGCAAAATAAGTAAAACTAATTAATAATAAATAATATAAAAGAATATACTTAGTATTAAATGTTATTATAATTGGTATAAAAAGCAAGAGAAAAAGAATAAATGTTGTTATACATAATCGTTTAATTCTGTGAGTTACAACAAATGGTTTTTTTTGCTTTTCTTGTTTTTTCTTTTTTAACTCTTGATAAAAAAGAAAAGCAAAGAAAATAAAAGTTAAGAAACAGAAGAAAGAGTAAGAAAGAATGTAGTAGGAAATAACAATTAAAACAAAGTATAAATCATCAGTAATAAAGGTTGTTTTAGCATTTTTAAATAGCCATTTTATATATCTATTCTTGGTATTGTATGAACTTTGTTGTAGGTAATAAAATGTTTTTCGATATTTTAGACTAATATACAAAATATACGAAAATAGTGAAAAAATAAAGTAAATCATTGTTATCATTCCTCTCTGTTACATCTTTTTACAAGTGTAAATTTATTAATTAACTTAGTTATTAAGCTTTAAAATAAATATCATACCAAACTAAAAAACTATATATTGTCCATATTTTTCTTGAATTATCTCTCTTACCTTGATAATGTTGATTTAATAGTTTAATAATCTCTTTAGTATTAAAAAACTCTTTAGAATCTTTAAATTTATTTAAAACTAAATTATAGGTATCTTCTTCTTTTAACCATTCTCTAATTGGGACAGGAAATCCTAATTTCTTTTTATTGGCAACTTTATTTTCTAATACTTTAGAAGCATATTGACGAAAAGCATATTTAGTTTTATTTTTAGTAACTTTATATCTAGTAGGTATTGTTAAAGCAAAACTAATTAATTCTTTATCTAAATATGGAACTCTAACTTCTAATGAATTAGCCATACTCATCTTATCGGCTTTTAATAAAATATCACCAACTAACCAAAAGTGCATATCTATATATTGCATTTTAGTTACCTCATCATAATCTTTTATTGAATTATAATACGGTTTCGTTATTTTTTTATAATCAGGATTAGTATTATAAGAAGTTATCTTTTTTATTTCAGTTGGTTCAAATATAAAAGCATTACCAACATATTTATCTTCTAATCTTTTTCCTCGCCTAATTAAAAAATTAAATCCGCGGTGATTTTTAAAAGGGGCTGCTAAAATAGCAAGAAATTTTCTAATGAAATATGGTATTTTATAGTACCACGATACTGAATATGGTTCTTGATATATGTTATAGCCACCAAATATTTCATCGGCTCCTTCGCCAGATAAAGCAACTTTAACATGTTTACTAGCAATTTTAGAAACAAAGAATAAGGCAACAGCAGAAGCATCTGCTAAAGGCTCGTCCATGTGATATTGTATGTCAGGGAAATGTTTAAAAAATTCTTCTTTAGATATGGTATGTGAAACATTTGATACATTAATGTGTTTAGATAAATCTTTTGCATAATCTATTTCGCTATATTTTTTATTAGAAAATCCCACTGTAAATGTTTTGTCAACTTTACTTAATGTGGCAACTAAAGATGAATCAACTCCACTTGATAAAAAAGATCCAACTTCAACATCACTTACTTTATGGGCTTTAATACTATCTTTTAATCCTTTTTCAATATTTTTCATAGTTTCTTCTAAAGTAAGTTTCTCGTTGATATTAAACTCGATATTATAATATTTTTCAATATTTAATACCTCATCTTGGTAAGTAAAATAGTGTCCTGGTAATAACTTGTAAACATCTTTAAAAAATGTTTTATTACCTACACTATATTGAAAAGTTAAATAATCTTGTAACATATCTTTATTTAATTCTTTTTTAAAATTAGGATGTCCTAAAAATGATTTGATCTCTGATGCAAAGAGAAAAGTTGCATCTTGATGATAATAGTAAAAAGGTTTTATACCATAATAATCTCGTGCTCCAAAAATCTTTTTAGTATTTTTATCATATATAACAAAGGCAAACATACCTCGTAATTTATTTAATATTTTTTCTTTATATTCTTCATATCCATGTAATATAACTTCAGTATCACTCTTAGTTTGAAAGTTATGACCTTTATTTATTAAATCTTTTCGTAATTCTTGATAGTTATATATTTCTCCATTAAAAACAATTACTTTAGTTAAATCTTCATTATATATTGGTTGAGTTCCAAAGTTTAAATCGATAATACTAAGTCTTCTAAAACCTATAGAAACATAATCATCGGTAAAATATCCCTCATCATCCGGACCACGATGTTTAATTAAGTCGTTCATTTTTGTAATTATTTTTTTATTATTATTAGTTTTACCAGCAAATCCAGTAAATCCACACATATTATCACCTTTTCTTTATTTAATATTTAAATATTGTAAAATACTATTAGTAATAGCTATACTATATTCATCTAATTTATTATCAATTATTTCCATATCACTAGAATTATAAATATAACCTAATTCTATTATATATGATTCTACCCCAATATTGGAAGCATAATAGGGGTTTTTTCCATCTTTTTCATTACGACCGTCAACATAAGCATTAGTTATTGAACATCCTGGTTCACGAATCATGTAATAATATTCAGTTGATTTGGTAATATTATAAGCGTTAGCATTTTCTTCTATTGCTTCTTGTTGTGATAATAAAATTTCACTTTCATTAAATGTTCTTGTGTAAATACCTTCTTTAATTTTAAAAGCATTTTTATTTGATATGCGAATATTAGTTTCTTTTTTAATATTGTCAACTAATAAAGTAGCTAGAGTATAATCTATATTGGTGGGTGCTAAAACTTCTAAACCATAAAACTCTTTGGAAACATTAGAGTTAAGATGGAATGAAAAAAGATATTTAGAATTAGATTCTTTTGGTATAACAGCTCTTCCTGATTCATTATATTTAGCTAATACTTCATCATCAGATAATTGATCTTCTCTAGTTAATTTTATTTTTAAACCTTTATCTTTTAATAACTTTTCAGTTTTTTTAGCAAGTTCATAGGTATATGTCGATTCACATTTTTTGTTGTAACACGCTCCTGTATCTCGTCCTCCATGTCCAGCATCTAAGGTGATATCGTATATGTTGGTATCATTATTTTTAGTTACATTTAAAGCAATTGTATTATAAGCATTATTTGAATTAATAAATATTTTGGTATTATTAATAACCGATATCGGATAATATGTGGAATTATCATTTTTAGTGTTGTTTTTAAGTTTATAATATTTCGTAGAATTATTATTATCAATTACTTTTAGTAATAGATAATAATTTCCAATTGGTAAGCCATCGAGATAAAGACCATTGTTTAGATGTTCTGCTAAGGTAATGGTGTCATCATTAACAATTACTGGTACTTCAAGAGAATTATCTGAGGTTAAACTTAAAGATATACTTTTAATATTATCATAATTTAAAGAAATATTGCCCTCTATATTAAGATGAGTACCATAAATATAATAGTTATTAATAACTAACTCTTCTTTTTCAATTGGTATGGAAGTGATATTAAATGTGGTAGTAGATGAAGTTTTAATATAAAGAATGATAATATAAATAATAAAGATAACGATAAGCGTAGTAATAATTAATTTAAATAACTTTTTCATTAATCAGTTCCTTTCAATAATCTATTTAATTCAACTGCATATTCCATTGGTAATTCTTTTTTAAAAGTATCAATAAAACCTAAAATAATTAATTCTTTAGCAGTATTTTCACTTAATCCTTTACTCATTAAGTAATATAATTTATCATTGCTAATTTTAAAAATTGTTGCTTCATGTTCTAAATGTGAAGAATTATTTTCAACAATATTAGTAGGTATAGTATCACTTGATGAAAATTCATCTAAAATAATGGTATCACATTTTATATTAGCAGTTGAGTAATGAGCATCTTTATGTATTTTTACTAAACCACGGTAATTACTTTTACCGCCATTTTTAGCAATAGATTTTGCAATAATATTGCTTTTAGTATGTGGTGCTAAGTGAATCATTTTCGCACCAGTATCTTGTATTTGATTGTTGTTAGATGTAGCGATCGAGATACAGGATGCTGTGGAATAGGGTTCTTTTAAAATGCAACAAGGATATTTCATGTTGATGGATGAACCGATGTTACCATCTATCCATTGCATATTGCCACCTTCTTTAACAATTGCTCTTTTAGTAACAAGGTTGTAAACATCATTTGACCAATTTTGAATAGTTGTATAACGACAATAAGCATTTTTTTCCACAAATATTTCTACGACTGCTGCGTGCAGAGCATCTTCAGTATAAGTTTTTGCAGTACAACCTTCTATGTAATGAAGAGAACTATTTTCATCAACAATAATTAATGTTCTTTCAAATTGCCCCATATTTTTTGAATTAATGCGAAAATAACTTTGTAGTGGTCGATCAAGATGAGTGTTTGGCGGAACATATATAAATGTTCCGCCACTAAATACAGCGGAATTAAGAGCAGTAAATTTATTTTCGTTATACTTAACTAAAGTGCCAAAATATTTATTAAAAAGTTTAGGATGTTTTTTAATTGCTGTATCTGTATCTAAAAAGATAACTTTTTTATCAGTTAATTCTTTTATCATATTGTGGTAAATAACTTCACTATCAAATTGTGTGCCAAGTCCATTTAAGTATTTTTTTTCAGCGTCTATAACACCTAACTCTTTAAATGTACGATGTGCCTCTTTATTAACTTTATCCCAGTTATCAGTTAAATTATTAACTTTTTCTTTGTAATAAGTTATTGTATTATAATCTATGTTAATAGATGGACCAAAATTGGGATTTGGTAAAGATAGAAAAGCATTTAATGAATCCAATCTTTTTTTTAAGATGAATTTTGGTTCTTGTTTTATATTAGAAATTTTAGTTATGAGTTCTTTATTTAATTTCATGGCTATCACCTGCTAATATTAATTTTATCATAAGTTTTATAAAAGAGAGAGAAAAATAATAAAAATGTGTTGGAAATTGGTATTATTGTGATTGTATGAAAAATGTTAGGCAATAAATTTTGATAATTTCCTTGCATTTTTGCTTGATGTAAATTAAAATAGAAAAATATTTTAATTTATTGTTTTATCTTTGGTTGAAATATGTTATAATTTTATTATTAATAATAGATATGATTTTATTTTGGAGGTTGTCTTTATGCGAAAATTTTGTAAAAAATGTGTTTCTATATTTTTTATAGTAATGTTAACTATATGTTGTTTAAATATAAGGAGGGTTGAGGCTGAACCTGAAGAAACAACGACGGATACGACAACTACGACTGCTGCGGATGCGACGCCTATTGTGCAAACTTATAAGTGTCAATATTCTGACTATGAATTGCTAGGTAGAGACAATCATTTACTGCAATCTAGATGGGGGCCAATGCCTTATTTGCCTAATTATACTGTGTATTATTTTGTTATGAATGGTGAATTATATTTTTTAAGCAACATGCCTGCAGGTTTTTTTGGTGGTACTCTTTTGGGGTGGTTCTGGACTGGTTTTAAAGTAATAGAAGGGGTTCAAATGAACAATTTTGGTAAATGTCCTGTTATTGCTGGTACTCCATATTTTGATTGTGCTACAGCTGAGGCTTCTGAGGAATTCGGTGATAATGTCATTGAACTTTGCAATAATAATGTATCTCCTACAATTATTTCTAATTTTAATGATAGTATGGGAGTTTATGAGGCAGTTACTGATGATTCGGCTTTTTCAGTACCGACAAATTACATGCATGTTGCTTTATCATCGACGAAGAATAGTATTTTTTCATGTTCTTGGGTTTCATTGGAACAAAATTTAAATAGTGATTGTGGACTAACTTTTGGTGATAAACAAACAAGTCAAGGTTTTCAATTGAGTGAAATGGTTGTTAAATATATGGGTGCTTCTGATAATTATCAAAAGTGGACTAACTTTTCAGAAAGACCAATCGTTTATGTTAATAATAAAGGTGTTGGTAGGAGGGAAGTTGGATATATTACAACGGGTGTTATAGGGGAGGATGCTACGTCTCAAGATTATAACAAGTATCAACTTCGTTTTATTTGGGAAGGTGAAGAACTAAGAGATTTAAAAGGTAGTAGCACTATTATAGGCGATAGGGCTAAATATGTTATTAATAACGATTCGGACATTGCAAGTTATAATGAATTTACAGCAACTATGAACAAATTGGCGAACGAGTTAAATAATAATTGTACGATTGAAAATGCTAATAATTTAAATGATCAATTGACTAAATATATTGATCAGCGCGATGCTTTATCTGATAAGATTGATGTTATTGTTGATGATGTTTCTGATTATATAAACGGTATGGGTGAATATAGTAGTTCTGATATAGATAATTGTACAATTGAAAATGGTTGTCGATTTGTTGCTCGTTTTTATGGGTTAGAAGAAAGTTCGAAAGATTTACGAGGAAGTATTAAAACGTCAGTAAAAAATGTGTTAGCCAATATAACCCTTACTTCTGAAGATGCAACTAAAGTGGTGGAAGATGCATTAGAAAAGTGTAGTACAGAAAACCCAGAAGTTGGTGAAGTTTTAAAGGATGGACGTGATAATTTAAACCGGGTAAATTTAAAAATTGATGGTGCATATCAGAAAATACTTGAGAGTATTCAATTTGATTTTGGCGGTGAAGTTGTTTATAAAGATTATACCAACTGTGAGATGATACTTGGCGAAGATTTAATTAATTTTTTAAATGATAAAGTTTTTGCTATTGTTAAGGTCGGAGTTCCGATATTAATTATTGTGCTTGGAAGTGTTGATTTATTACAAGCGTTAGTTGCTCAAGACTCAGATAAGATGAAAAAAGCGCAGTCTAAATTTATAAAGCGTCTTATTATTGGTGTAGTAATTTTCTTTGTACCGACAATAGTTAATATTGCATTGAATTTACTTAATGGTGCATTGGGTGTTGATATTACTACCTGTGGTATAGGATGATGGAGGTGAAAGTGCATGCAATTTGTATTAGAAGCGTTTAAACTGTTGTTTTTTATAATTGATGTAGGAATATATGGCTTTATTGAATTTATTTATGGTGTATTTATGTATATAGCACAAGCTAAATTGTTTAGCAATGATGTTATAAAAGAATTTTACGGAAGAATATTTTTGATATTGGGTTTATTTATGATTTTTAAGTTAACCTTTTCAATGGTTCAAATGTTGCTTAATCCAGATGATATGTCTGATAGCCAAAAGGGTGTTGGTAATATTATAAAAAGAATAGGAGTTGTTATTGTTATGCTAACTATGGTTACGACTATCTTTGATATGGCATATGAATTACAGGGAATTATTCTAAAAGACAATATTTTGGCTAGAATTATTCTTACTCCTACTTCCGCAACTGCTCAATCAGATGAACAAAAAAAAGAAGATGGACTTTCCCAGGGGGGGAATACTGTTAATTTAGATACGATGGGAGGGCAAATGTCTATAACCGCATTTTCAAGTTTTTTTGTTAGTACAATGCCATCTAAATATAATGTAGTTGAGAGATGTGTTAATCCTGTGACAGGTGAAGTTAATATGTGGAAATTGTGGGATTGGGTTAATGCAAAGGAAGATGGGGAATATGTTATTGCATATTATTTCTTGTTTTCTAGTGCTGCTGGTGTTATTTTGGCTTTAGTGTTAATCAATTTTTGTATTGATTTAGGTGTTAGGTTAGTAAAATTAGGTTTTCTTCAATTAATTGCGCCAGTTCCAATTATTTCATATATGGACCCTAAAGGTGATAAAATATTTAAGGCGTGGGGTAATTCTTGTTTATGGACATATTTAGATGTTTTTATTAGATTGATTGCAATTTATTTTGCTTTATTTATAATTTCTCAAGTAATGATTTCGGTGTTATAGAAGGAGGTGTCATATGAAAAAACTAGTTAAATATGTAGTTGGTGTGTTAATTCTTTTCTTTGTTACACATGAGCCAGTACGTGCTATTGAGTATGCAACGTCTTCGCAGCCCGATACGGTTACCGATGCTTTAGTTAGAGTTGCTGCTATATTAGGTTCATTAATGTTTGCTCGGCAGTTGCCTAAACTATTATCAGAAATATTTGGTGCTAAGATTGAGGGAACATTTGGAATTGATCCTAGAAAAAAACTTGGTTCTGATCCTTTGGTTTCTGCTTTAATTGGAGGTGGTGCTGGCTTTTTAGGTTCAACTGCTAGCAATATACAAAATGCTTATAAGAATAGAGATTTTAAACAAATGTTAGCTTCACCTTTTAAGGGAATTCGTGGAGGAGTTCGTGCAGGGAGGGCTAGTGCGACTGGCGAAGGTGGGTTAAATATTCGTCAAAATATACGAGATGCAGCTAGACGTGCTAATGATGCCGAGGCTTTAGCTAGAATGAGACAAGCTGCTGGTGGTTTGGATCTTGGTAGAAGAAGTGAATATTGGGGTGGTCAAAGTGAAGCTGATGCTAGGATAGCAGAATTGAAGGATAAAATAAAAGAGCGTGAACAGCTCAATACTATTGATTCTAAAAGAAAAGCAAAAATTGAAAGAGATATGGCGAATGCTCGTGGTCAAATTGATATTTTAGGGAATAAACGAAACACTTTATCTACGGATAGGGCGTCGATTAAAAATGATATGAATTCTATTGTTAACATGCGTAATGGACTAGGAATAAATAGAAGTGAAGTTGATCAACAAATTACAAATCTTGAAGGAAAATTGAATACAGAAATGGATTTGGGAAAAAGACTTGATTTAAAGCAACAAATAGATGGTTTAAAGAAAAATGTTGCTACTTATGATAGTTATGAACAACAATATAATGATTTAAGTAGACAAGCTGCTGAAATTGATAATCAAGTGGCTGAAATTGATAATGAAATTTCAACACTCGATAATAATATTAACAGTTGGGTGAGCAGGGTTGATTCTTTGGCTGGTTCTATTGAAGCTAGAGAGGATAAAATTAAAGAATATACTGAAGAAAAAGAAAATATCGAAAAATATAAAGAGGCGGATAGTCAATTTAGAGGTAAGGATGGAGGTAAAAAATAATGAATGGATACTTAATACCAGCAAATGCTAAAAAAGGTACGTTAATATTAAATTTGTTTACGATGACTGATGTTATAATATTAGGAGTTGGTTTGGCGTTATCATTTCTATTTCTTGCATTATCGCCAACTACTACTGATACTGTCGGGGTAATTCTTATTATGATACCAGCTGGTACGGCTATATTTTTAGTTATACCAATAGCTAATTATCATAATGTTAGGGTTGCTCTTAGAAGTATTTTTAGATTTTTTACCGAAAGAAGAAAATTTATATGGAAGGGTTGGTGCTATCATGAATATATTTCAGAAGAAAATGGCAAATAGTTCTAAATATACTGAAGATTGGATACCAGTAAAAGATATTAGTAATGGATGTATTATTCTTGATAATGGTTACAAAGTGACTGGTGTGAAAATAACACCAAGAAATATTTTTATATTAGATCCTAATTCACAAGAAAATGTTATAGTTGGTTTAAAAACATTTTATAATACATTAGATTTTGAATTTTGGATAATGGCTGCTGATAGACCTGTTGATATTGCTGGTTATATGGCTCAATTACAATTATTAAAAGATTCAACTAGTAATCCAGTGTTAAAGAAAATGATAAATCAAGATATTGATAAGGCTAATATGTTTATTGATAATAATGTATCTGATACAGAATATTATTTGTTATTTAAAGAAAAAGGTAAAAATAACGATATATTACAAAAGAAGTTAAGAACTGTAATTAGTGGACTTGCTAATTGTGGTTTAAATGCAATGCAAACCACTAATAATGATTTAAGAGTTTTATTGAATAATTTCTTAAATGGTGGGATGGATACAAAGTCTGGGACGGTGATAGTACCATGAAGTTAAAATCAGAGCTTGCTCCTAAGGGGTTGGAATTTAAACCAGCTGAGTTTATGATTGGCGATAAGTTTGCAACTATATTAACTGCTGTTTCATATCCAAGGATGATATATCCTGGTTATTTAGAAACATTAACTAATATATCTGGAATAAAGTTAGTTATTAAACATATACCAGTTTCTTTTACTGTTTTGGCAAAGATGTTAAATAAAGAAATTGCTGATTTGAAAAGTAAATATAGTCAAGAGAAAGATAGAACTATTCAAGAAAGAATTAGACAAGATGTTGCTTCTTTAGAATATTTTATTCAACAGTTTACTGCTTCACAATCGAAGACTTTTGACTTTCAAATGCATATAATGGTTACTGCTGATACTAAAGAAGAACTAGAAAATAAGAAACTTTATTTACGTAATTATTTTGAAGCAATGGAACTTAGAGCTATTCCATTAAGATTTGAACAAGAAAAAATCTTTAAATCTATGTTGCCAATATTTGATAATCAAGAAATTGAAGAAAGAATTGGTACACCAATGCCTGCGCCAACAATGGCTGCTATGTATCCTTTTGTATTTGATAGTGTTAAGGATGATGGATTATCAACATTACTTGGAGTTGATTTCTCAGGAGGAGTAATTTTATTTAATCAATTTTTATATCAAATACGTAAAGAAAATAATAGAAATAATGCTAATATGATAATACTTGGTACTTCTGGTAGCGGTAAATCAACTGCAGCTAAGCTTTTACTTAGAAGTCACATAAGAAATGGTTATCAAATAGTAGCAGTTGATCCTGAAGGCGAAATTAGTGATATGACTAGGATGTATGGTGGTGAAGTTGTTGACTTAGGTAAAGGTGGAGATTTTGGTATGGTTAATCCGCTAGAAATAGTAATAGATGCGGATGAGGACGAAATTAAAGCTGGGTTAGGATATACGGTTTTAACCAAAACTATTCAATCTCTAAAGGCTTTTATGAAGTATTATGATCCAAATATTGAAGAAGATGTATTAACACTATTTAGTGAAATAGTACAAGATACTTATATAAGATATGGTATAGATTATAATACTGACTTTTCTCATTTTACATCAGAAGATTATCCAACGTTTCAAGATGTATATGCAACTATTAATGGAAGGCTTACTTCAATGACAGAAAAGACTCATGAAAGAGATGTATTGGAAAGATTAGAGTTAAAAGTTAGACCTTTGACTAGAGAATTAAAATATTATTTTAATGGCAAAACATCAGTTAAAACTTCTTCAGATTTTATTGTTTTTAATATTAAAGAATTAATGAATGCGGAAGTTAATATTAGAAATGCTTTATTATTCAATATATTGAAATATGCTTGGGGTCTTTGTTTAAATCCTAATATAAATACAATATTGTCGGTAGATGAAGCTCATGTTTTGTTAAGTGAAAAAAATGAACTTGGTGCTGAATTTTTAGCACAAGTTCAAAGAAGAGCGAGAAAATATAATACTGGAACAATAATTATTACGCAACAACCTAGTGATTTTGTTGCTGAGGGAATACTTGCTCATGGTAAAGCTATATTTGATAATGCTTCTTATTATTTAGTTATGGGGTTAAAGAAACAAGCTGTAACTGACTTAGCCATGTTGATTGATTTAAATGGAAATGAAATGGAAAGTATAAAAAGATATAGTCAAGGTAATGCATTATTTGTGTGTGGAAATAAGAGAATGCAAATTAACGTAGTAGTAACAGAAGAAGAATTGGATTCGTTTGGAAGTGGTGGAGGATTATAAAATAATTCTTCTTTAGTTAATAGGTGGTGATGATTATATGAATGACAATAGCGATGCTAATAGCAAGCCTATAGAGCAACAACAGCCAATTAAAGATGCTAATAAAGATGTTGGTAAAGATGTTGGCAAAGATGCAGGAAAAATTGCTGGTAATACTGTAGCTGGTCCAATTGGTGGAAAAATAGGTGGTAAGATAGGAGAAACTTTAGGAAAGGCTGTAGGAAAGAAAACAGCTAAAAATGGTGAGTCAGGTTTACGTAATAACCTATCTAATGTTGGTCGTAATGGTCAAAAAGGACAAACTAACAATATGCGTCAACCAGATAATGGAAAAGGTTCTTTAAAACCATCTGATAATATAAGAAAAAAGGCGGGTGGCTCACTTAATCCTTTAAAAAAAGTTGGCGGAGGTCTTAATCCGTTTAATAAAATTAAGAATTCTGGTAACAATTCTAGTAATAATGGGTCAGAAAACCAAAATACAAGTGGTTCATCAAACGGTGATGATAATACTGGTGCTAATACTTCTGAAAATCAACCAGATAATGGTGGTAATGTAGGTGATAATGGTTCTACTCAAGCAACAGTTAAAGGGGCAGATAGTGGAGTAGACACTGTTGAGATAACAAAAAAATTAGGAAAAAAGATGATAGGTTTTTTGTCAGTACCATTTGCTGGATGTAGCCTGATATTTTTGGGAATGGCAATAATTATTTTGTTGATTATTCAACCAATATATGCTGCAGTTTCTTGGATAACTGGTCTTTTTGACGGAGATGGAGATCCATCAATTTATATTTCAACTGATGATATGACCGAAGTTAAAGAAGATGCTTATTATGCAAGATTACTTGAGATATATGAACAATACAAGAAAGATCCACCGCAAGGTTTAGCAAAATTATTCGCATGGATTAGTGATGATTATGGTTATGGTGTAGAAATAGATGTAAGTATTATTACAGCAACACTTTATGCTTCCAGATTTTTAGGTGATACTTTGATGGAAGATGAAGTAGGCAGTATGTATGATGATTGTTCTAATGTTGTTGAAGCAGAAGAAGGAGAAGAAGCGCCAGAGGGAACGTGTTATCAAGATATATTTTCGGAAGATTTTAACAGTCGAGAAGAAGAATTTTATCGTTTAGCAGATAATGATGATGTTGCAGCAAGACAGTTAAAAGCACTACTATCTATTGAAATACTTGCTAAATATATGATAGAAGAATTACCTGGTGGTACTTATCGTATTAATTGTGAAAAGTATAAAGAAGAATTATTAAAAGGTCACTTTTTAAAAGCTTATTATCCTGATTATGTAGTTGATCAAGAAGAGGTAGAAGAAATGGTAGATTTAATTTATCAAATAGCTATGCAATTTGGAGAATTATCCGATTATGAGGGTTTATGTATTAGTGAAGAGGCAACTAAATATCAAGGGGATCAAAGTTGTAAAAGTGGAATAGGTGGTAGTAGTGGCAGTTGTGAATATGATAATATGCCAATAAGATTAAGATATTGTAATCAGGCTTCATACGATGCTTATAATAATCCTGTTGCTAATAATAGTCATTTTCCTGGTGGTTATGATTCAAGTATTGGTGCAGCAGCTGAAACTATTACTTGGGACAAATATATTGTTGGAGTTGTTTCTCGAGAAATTGATCCAGATGCCAATGAGGAAGCTATTAAGTTTCAAATGATTATGGCGAAAGCTGAAACTTATTATAGGCTTAGCGAAAATCATTCTTTGTTTGATGTGAAAAATAATGAAGTTTGGATTCCAATCGATGCTGACTGTCATCAAATTTGGAGAGATCCTGATAATCCACCAGATGGGCGATCTGATATATCTGCTAATGTTTCAAGATTATATAGCATTTATAATGAAATATCTGGTATTTTGTTTCGCGATGTTGCATTGTCTGATGATATTCCATATATAATATATGGAAATAAGTTTCAAACTCTTTTTCAAAGTTGGGCAAGACAGGGTGTTTTATATACACAAATGATTCAAATGGCTGTCGAAAATAATACTATATTATCGAATGAAGGTGGTGGTAAGTATTCGGCTGTTGTTTTTAAAAATTTAGAATATCGTACCTGTGCTGGTGCCCCAACATCTTCTACTTCTGGTGGGATGGCAACAGATATAGTCGTACCCGATAATGCTAATATTGTTAAACAAGCTTCTAGTGATACTTTAAAGGTTTCTGTGGAAAAAGTTGATCGAACTAATCGGACTTCTTACTATGTTACAAGAATAAGTGTAAGTGACGCTACTAATCAATTGAAAAAAGCAACGTCTACTTGGGGTACTTTAGAAACAGTAAAAACAATGTTGGATAACGAAATAAATTCAAGTAATTTGAGTGATAAAATAGTTGTTGGTATAAATGCAAGTGGTTATGCAGGTAGTAAGGAAATTAACTGTGATAGTTCAATGAGTGGAACACCTATAGGTCAATTGGTTATAACTAATGGTTCAATTATTAGGAATAATTATAATTCTTCTTGCACTAGTAATCATGTTATATATGGTATTGATAGCACGTCAACTTTACGAGCTTTTGTGGATAAAACTACTCTTAGTTCCTCGGAAAGACAAAAATTATTTACAGAAATTACTAATTCTGGTATAAAGAATACATTTTCTTTTTTACCAGTATTAGTAGAAAATGGTGCGGTTACCACAACTAGTAGTGATGGACAAAATATTAGACAAGCGATGTGTCAAGTTGATAATAATAATTTTATATTTATTACAGATGTATATGATGAAGCAAGAACTGGATTTGCTTTAAAAGAGCTTGCCGAGACAATGGTGTCTTTAGGGTGTAAAACAGGTGTTAATTTGGATGGTGGAGGTTCAGTTAACTTGTATATAAAAGAAGCAAGCGGTGCTTTAACTTCAATAGTTAGCAGTAGTCGTCAATTACCAGATGTTATATATTTTACGGAATAGTAGGTGATAAAATGAAAAAGCAAATATTTGGCTGTTTAATGGTATTGTTTTGTTTAACTGGATGTACGGTTAATTATAATATTGTTATTGATGATAAATATAACGTAACTGAGAATATCCAAATATTTGATTCAACTGTTGATGAAATAAATGTTGATAGATTGTTGGACGAATATCTAGTTTTTGAAAATGAAAGTTATGCTTCAGAAAGAGATTTTTATGTTTATAAAAACGAGATTGAAAAAATTGTTGATAATGGTGTTAATATTATTTTAAATAGAAAACTGGGTAATTTTAGTTATTATAATTATTATGATTTGCTTTTATATTTTGATAATAATACTTTAGTAGAGGAATACGATACTACTTACTTGTTATACTTTGGTAAGATTAACTATGATAAAATAATGGCTATAAGTACGCGATTAGGCTCTGCAGAGGTAGATATTAATGTTAATATCGAGATACCGTTTAAGGTGTATGAAAATAATGCTGATAAGGTAGAGGGTAATATTTATACCTGGAATATTAATAATAATAATTATAAAGATAAATTTATAAAGGTTGTATTAGAAAAAGTTAAGATAGAAGAAGAAAATAGTGTTATAAAACTTAAAGGAGAAACCAGTGTTAATATTTTATTTGTAATTCTTACTGTAATTGGTGTGTTATTATTAGTTGGTTTTGTATATGGATATGGTAAATCAAGATTGAAAAATAAATTATAAATTAAAGGAAGGTGAACTAATGAAAAAAAAGATAATATTTTTTGGTATATTTTTATTACTAATAGTAAGTTGTTTAAGTAATGCGGTATTAAATGATAATAATATGAAAGTTCTTAGTAATATTAGTTCGCCTACTTTAGCAGTTACTAATAGCTTAGAGGGATATTTATTTATTGGGGATTCTTATACAGCTGATCTGCCGAACAGTAATTTAATTAGTGAAAATGTTATTTATAAAGCTGTAGAAGGTGTTAGTCCTAGCCATTGGATTAGTCATTTTGATGAACTACCTGATAGTGTTAATGGGGTAATGGTTTTATTGGGCGCTAACTGTCCTAGTAGTGCTGGTATAAATAATTGTATAACAGATATGAAAAATTTGATTGATAAGTTATCTACTAAATATACTAGCGTGACTATTTATATACAAAAAGTATTTCCAGTAACTGTTGATGTAAGTACAGCTATTGCAAACGGATTATCAGCTAGTGAATTTAATAGTCAAATAAGTACTTTTAATAATGAAATTAGTTCGTATTGTAGTAGTAAAACCAACGTTAAATTTGTTGATACTACAACTGGTTATGTTGGTAGCGATGGTTATATGAATAGTGATGCATCTGGAGATGGCTTACATATTAGTGATATGTCAACTTGGGTTGAAAATATGCGAGCCGCTATAAGTGGTGGAGGTACTACAGGTACAACAGGGGGGACATATTATAGTGGTAATGCTGATGGTAGTTCTTCTACTAAGGCAACTAAATTACATTGTGATGCTGGTGGTAATGTTTGTACAGAAGATGGTTACAATTTTTTATGTCGAATGCAAAATCCGTTATATAGATCACATGGTGTAAGTGTATCTTCGCCTATGTGTTCAGAGGATAGACCAAATCATAAAGGAATTGACTTAGTCATAGGCGGAGGAGATACAATAGTATTTAATGCAATGGCTGGTAGAGTTATTCGAGTTAATCAATATAATGGTACATGTACTTATAGTCCATCTTTAGGAACTTGTGGAAATTGTGGAAATACTGAAACTGGAGATAATATGAGTATGGGTAATGCAATTATTGTTGAAACAACAGGTCAATTTGCTGGATATAAGATATATTACATGCATTTAGACCAGATAAGTGCTAGGATATTAGATGCTTGGTCAAAAGGAGAGGAATATCAAATTGCAACAGGAGAAGAAATCGGTATAATTGGTACGACTGGTTGTTCTACTGGGGTGCATTTGCACTTTCAAATTGTTGATGCAAGTGATAAACTTGTTAATTTAAATCCCTATTTTGAAGATAATGATGCAATTATTTGTGGAATAAGTGAGGCTGGTACTGGCGGTACAGCTGGAAGTGGGGGATTTACTAATTTGGGTACATCTGAGTGGGCAACTAAGATTATAGAAAAAGCGTCATCATATTTAGGACAATCGCTTGTTTGTAGTGATAATAAAACAAATCCTTGTGCTTGTAGTGACTTTGCTGGTTGGATTAATGAGCAATTAGGTCTGCCTAATAGAGGACAATATTTTGCAGCTCCTGTTTACGACAATTTTTCCGATAATCAATATCGTACATTGAAAGCAGCAAATCGAATTGTTTGGGAACGGACGGCTAATACTATTGATACTGTTTTAAATGATTTTCCTGGTAATTGTCAACCTGGTGATTGGATATTTTATACAAAGGGTGGCGATAATGATCATGTTCGACATGTTGCTATATATACTGGTAATAACATGATAATAGATACTACTATGGATAGAAATGTGCCACTTCATCGTGGTATATTGGAAGTTGGTAATTCCTGGATTCCACTTGCTTGTGCCAGATCTTTAGGGATGTGATAAAATGAAAAAAATTAAGTATATAGTTATTCTTATTATATCTTTGATATGTTGTGGGTGTTCTGTTGATTATAATGTTACTATAAACGAAGATATGACAGTTAATGAGACATTGTATATAAAAGAGGTGGGTAATGATTTTAACGAAGAAGAACGCAAAAACTATTTGGATAGTTTGAAAACAAAATACGGTGCTTATTATGATATTTCTTTAATTGCTGATACCAATTATACTTATGTATTTGAAAGAAAATATTACAGTTATAATGATTATAAAAATTCTACTTTAATTACTGATGAATTTGGAACTGTTGATTTATCTTTATTGTCTAGTAGAGTAAATTTAATAATAAAAACTGATAATGAAAAATGTGAATCTATTTTATATAACGGTGATATGGATGATCAGATAGAGCTTAATGTTAACTTTCATATTCCCTTTAAAGTAATTAATTCTAATGCTGAAGATGTAGTTGGTAATACCTATAAGTGGTATTATGATATTAATAAATGTGATAATGATATAGAATTATCTTTTAGTAATAATACATTGGTAAGTGAAACTGGTGAAATGACAGTTGTTGAGGATAATACCTGGAAAGGTGATTTGTTATATTTGTTAGTAGGTGTTGTTATAATAGGATTGTTAGTATTTTGGTTAAATAAAACAAAGAAGAATGAATCGTAAGTGGAGGTAAGTATGAATAAGAAGCTATTATATTTATTTATGTTGTTATTATTATCTGGTTGTTCTTTAAGGTATGAAGCAGAAATTAAAGAAGATTTGTCTGTTGTGGAAAATATTGAGCTTACTCAGTTGAAAAATAAAATAGTTGGTAGTTACAGTAACTATTATAATGAACAATTAAATGAATATAAATATCTATATAATAGTGAAGATGTTATAAACTTTAAAGAAATAAATGATTCTAATAGTTATGGAGTTGGTTTAACTAAACAATATAGTAGTGTTGATGATTATGTTAATTCTAAATATTTAAAAAATTTTTATAAAGATGGATTTGAAATAATAAGAGAAGATAGTATTATAACTATAAGAAATAAAGGTATATTTAATGGTATTAATTATTTTTTATATGGTTATGATACAGAGCCATTACTTAAATCAGTAGTAGTAAAACTAAAGGTTCCTTATGTTATTACGGGAAGTGATGCGACTGTAATAAGTGATGAAAATGTTGCTATGTGGATATATAATAGTAATTCTTCATATAAAGATTTTAATATATCTTTTGATACTAATCAAAAATATGAATATATTGATATTGTAGAAGTACAAAAGAAGAATATTGTTATATATGTACTTATTGGTATAGTAGTTATAACTGGTTTAATATTTTTAGGTAGATGGTTGTGGAAAAGAAATATGAAAAATAATAAATTATAAATGTAAGTAAAGTTGTAGATAACTTTTTATTTACATTTATTTTTTATTATAGTAGAATAAAATTAATAAAGGAGTGATTTATTTGAAACAAAGAAAGATTTTAATAATAAGAATTATTGTTACTGTGTTTATAACTTTATTATTATATTACTTTTTATTACCACCACTTAATTTAACCGCACCAGAATTTTATTTATTTTTATTTTTGATATTTTTAGTTTATTCTTTTACTTCAGTTGTAAAGGTAATAGATATAAGAAATACTATAGTTAATGCTTCAACTGGATCTTTTAAATTTATTTATTATTTTTTAGCAGTATTGTTAGCTAGTGTATTGATATTAATAATAAACTTGATATTTTCTCCATTATTTATGTCTGATGCATATGCTAAAAGAATAATTATAAATAAAGATAGTGATTTTACTACTGATGTTTTAGAGGTTGATTTTAATTCTATTGCTTTATTAGATAAAGATTCTAGTAGAAAACTTGGAGATAGGGTAATGGGTGAGATGACTGAATTAGTTAGTCAATTTGATGTATCTGATTTATATACACAAATTAATTATAATAGTGATATAGTTCGAGTTACACCGCTTGATTATGCTGATTGGATTAAGTATTTTACTAATAGAAATAATGGTGTTTCTGGATATATTATGGTTAATTCAGTTACAGGTGATTCTAATTTAGTTAAATTGGATGAGGGAATGAAATATACTCCTAATGCCTTGTTTTTTGAAAACCTATATAGATATTTAAGAATTAAGTATCCAACTGAAATATTAGGTGAGGAAAGTTTTGAAATTGATAATGAGGGTAATCCTTATTGGATAGTACCAACTATTAAATATACAGCAGTTGGTTTAATGGAAGAAGTTAGTGGGGTTATTATTGTTAATCCAATTAATGGTGATACAAAGAAATATATGGTTGGTGAAGTCCCTACATGGGTAGATCATGTATATCCGGCTAATTTAATATTAAATCAAGTTGATAATTGGGGTAAATATCAAGATGGTTTTTGGAATTCTATTTTTGGACAAAAGGGAGTAGTAAAACCAACTGATGGCTATAATTATTTAGCAATGAATGATGATGTTTATCTATATACAGGAATTACTTCAGCCGTTAAAGATTCTTCTAATCTAGGCTTTATATTAACTAATATGCGAACTAAAGAAACATCTTATTATGCAGTTGCAGGTGCGGAAGAATACTCGGCAATGGCTTCAGCTGAAGGACAAGTGCAACAAATGTCTTATAGTGCTACTTTTCCCTTATTGATAAATTTGCGGGGAAGACCTACTTATTTAATTTCTTTAAAAGATAATGCGGGTTTGGTAAAAATGTATGCATTTGTTGATGTTTTAGATTATCAAAAAGTTAGCGTTACGGAAGCATCTTATGGAATAGAGAAGGCTGCCAGTAATTATTTGAATAATTTGTCATTTGAAAATACTACTAATGAGTTATTTAGAAAGAATATTGTAATTAAAGAAATTAATCAAGCTATTATAGATGGTATTACTTATTATTATTTAATAGATAATGATTTAAATAAATATCGCGTTTCAATTAAAGTAAATGATGAAATTCTTGGCTTTATAAAAGTAGGTGATGTGATTAATGTTTCATATATGGTTGATAGTGAAGTTAAGAATGTAGTTGAGGTTAATGATGAAGAGTAAATCTAATTGATGATTTACTTTTTTAATTGTATATAGATTTTTTGATGTAAGTTATTAAAATTAATTAAATTTATATCTTTTAAATAATAAATTATTATGATAATATATTAATAGAAAGATGGGGTTAAAATGAAAGATAAAAAGAAAATTTATATTTTATTTACAATACTTGGAGTAGTATTGTTAGCTTTATTAATATTGGTATTAATAAAAGTTAATAACGAAGATGGTAATTCAATTAAAATTAATGGCTTATCAGTTAATTATGAAGTGAGTCCTAATATGTCGTCAACTGTATTTACATCTAGTGTAAATAAGGAAGATGGATTAAGTAAAAAAGTAAATATGCAAGTTACTAATAAGTCTCTAGCACCATCATGTGTTTCTTTATATGTACAGCCAATTAAAGTTCCCGATGATATATTGAATGAAGATTTAAAATATGCGGTAATTCAAAATAATATGATTTTATCTACTGGTAATTTTGCTAATAAAAAACTTTCTCAAGAGTTTAAAATTACTGGCGATATTACTACAACTATTAGTAATAGTGAATATATCGTATATATTTGGTTAGCAAATAGTGAAATGTATAATGGAAAAACTTATGATGTTTTATTTAATTTAAAGGTTAAGAAAGAAAATTGTCTTAATACTGCTAATAGTCCTTCTATTAGTGAAGGTATGATACCAGTTGTTTGGAATGATGGTGTATTGGAAAAAGCTGATGTTAGTAATAGTAATAATAATTGGTATAGTTATGAAGATAAATTATGGGCTAATGTAGTGTTAGTTAAAGAGGGTAAAAGTAATGAAGAGGGTTCAATGTCAAGAAGTGAGTATAAAAATGCAATAGCTGGTACTAAAATACTTGAGAGTGATGTTTTAGTGTATTTAGTTTGGATACCAAGATATAAATATAAGTTGTTTAATGTTAATTCTGAGAATATATCTGAGCAAGAGATTAATGTTGAATTTCAAAGCATAGATGATGTTAAAGAGATGGGAATAAATAATGATGAATGGAGAACGCATCCAGCTTTTACTAAAGTAAATAATGGTAATTTAGAAGAATTATCGGGAATATGGATTGGGAAGTTTGAGTTAGGTGGCACTATTGATTTACCACTTATAAAAAATGATACTGTTTCAATGGTTAATAAGAATATTGCTGAATTTAATAGTATTATTAAAGAATTTTATGATGAAAATTATGGCTTTACTAACGATGATAATGTTCATATGATAAAGAATATTGAGTGGGGGGCTATGGCTTATTTATCGCAATCTAAATATGGAAAATGTACTAATGGTGGTTGTGGAGATATTGGTATTAATAATACTTATGATGCATATAAAAAACAGTTGTTAACTGGTTGTGGTAATAAGTCTGAAACTATTTGGTCTAGTACTTGTTATAAATATGATACACAGTTTGGTACCTTAGCAACAACTACTACTAATATTACAGGAATATATGATACTTCTGGTGGTGCATGGGAATATGTAATGGGAGTTATGAAAGATAAAAACAATAATATAATTAGTGGATTAAGCGGTGTTAATATTGATAGTAATGAGTGTGGTTCAATAATAGATTGTTATAGTTATGGTAATAGTAATAATGATATTAGTAGTTATAGTAGATTAATATTAGGGGACGCTACTGGAGAAACGAATGGGTGGTATAAAGATAGTTCTTACTTTGTGTATGAAGCTAATAATAATGTGTGGTTTAGACGAGGAGGCGACTATGGAAGTAGTTATGCTGCTGGTATATTTAGTTATGGTACGTTAGATGGTAAGGGTTATAGTACGGTTGGAACTAGAATAGTGGTTAATTAAAAAAGGAGTGAATTCTTCTTTTTTGTTTTTTACTTAATGTGATTATTTATAATAATTTATTTAAATGTATCATTGATAAAGAATTTAATATATATAATTATGTAAACTAGTAATCTTTTTACTATGGATATAAAATAATTATATATTTGTTTTTCTTTGACTTTATCTATTTGTTTATATATAATATTGATAAAGGAAGGAGTTGATATAAATGTTAACTGTTGCTAAAGGAATAGATGATTTTCATAAATTAATAATTAATGAAAATTTATATATTGATAAAACTTTATTTATTAAAGAATTTATAGAAGCTGGTGATGAAGTAACACTAATATCACGTCCAAGACGTTTTGGAAAAACTCTTAATTTATCGATGATGAGATATTTCTTTGATATAAGAGAAGATTATAGTTATTTATTTAAGGGTTTGAATATAGAAAATTTTGATAAGTATAATGAATATGTTAATAAGTATCCAGTAATATTTCTTAGTTTGAAAGAATGTAAGCAGGATAGTTTTGAGGAATTTATTGTAAAATTCAAGGGAAAAATTTCTAGGCTTTATGAAGAATATCAATTTATATTGGATAGTCCAAAAATTTTAAAAAGTGAGATAGAATATTTTAAAAGATGTTTAGATAAGACGGAAGTATAAGATTTGGATTCGGCATTAAGTAATTTAATGTATATGATAAAGAAATATTATGAAAAACCAGTTTATGTATTCTTAGATGAGTATGATGCTCCAATACAAGAGGGATATTTAAATGATTATTATGATAAAATTATATCGTTTATGCAAACATTTATGGGAAGTGCTTTTAAAGGCAATCTTGCCCTAAAGCAAGGCTTAATAACAGGCGTAACTAGAGTAAGTGGTGCGGATTTGTTTTCTAGTTTTAATAATTTAAGTGTTTGTAGTGTTATAGAAACAAAGTATAGCCAGTATTTTGGTTTTACTAAAGAAGAAGTACAAGATTTGTTAAAGAAATATTATTTATTTAGCAAGTATAATGATGTAAAAAAAATGTATGATGGATATTTGTTTGGTAAAACAAATATCTATAATCCATGGAGTATATTGTCTTATTTAAGTAATGAAGAACATTCATTAGTAACATATTGGAGTAATACAGGTGGGACAAATATAGTTAAGAAACTAATAGAAAACTCTAGTATTTTTATAAAAGATAAGTTTGAAAAATTATTGTTAGATAATTCTTTAGATAATATAAAAATAAATAAGAATTTAGTATTAACTGAGGTAGAAGGAGAAGATATATGGTCATTTTTAATATATGCAGGTTATTTAACACCAATTAAATATATAGATGCGGATAGGTTTATAACTTTGAAAATACCTAATAAAGAGATATATAATAACTTAAGTGATATTATTATTCAATGGTTTAACAAAAGAGTTAATAATAATTCTTTATTGAGTGAAGCTTTAATGCTTGGTAATATGGAAATACTTAAGAAAGAATTTGAAAATATAGTTATAAACTCATTTAGTTATTATGATGTAACAGAGACACATGATGAATACTTTTACCATGCTTTTGTATTAGGTTTATTGACATCAGCAAATTTAACGGTAGAAAGTAATAAAGAATATGGTTATGGTAGACCAGATATATTAGGTTATAATAAGGATTATTGTTTTGTCTTTGAATTAAAGAAATGTAGTGATAATATAGATGAAATGATAGAGCAAGCATTTAATCAAATAGAAGAAAAGAAATATTATGCTAAGTATATGGATAGAAAAGTATATAAAATAGTTATAGTATTTAATGGTAAGAAATGTAAATTAGAGTATAGAGATAAGTAGAGGGACTTTTCATAAAAATGAGAAGTCCTTGTTTTGAAAAATTAAATAATTATATATTTGTTTTTCTTTGACTTTATTTATTTGTTTATATATAATATTGGTAAAGGAAGGAGTTGATATTTTATGTATAAATCAATTACTACAGGGACTGATGATTTTAAAACTTTGCGAGAAAATGAGTCACTTTATGTAGATAAAACTAACATTATAAAAGATTTAATAATAGATACAGGTGTAGTAACACTAATATCACGTCCAAGACGTTTTGGAAAAACTCTTAATTTATCGATGATGAGATATTTCTTTGATATAAGAGAAGATTATAGTTATTTATTTAAGGGTTTGAATATAGAAAATTTTGATAAGTATAATGAATATGTTAATAAGTATCCAGTAATATTTCTTAGTTTGAAAGAATGTAAGCAAGAGAGTTTTGATGGTTTTTTTGAGCAATTAAAACTAATTATTAGGGATATATGTAAAGATTATCAATTTATTGAAACTAGTGATAAACTGGATAAAGTAGATAAAGAACAATTTTCATCGTTAAAAAATTTAACTGCCAGTGATTCAATTTATGCGACTAGTTTAAAGATATTATCAAGAATGTTATATCAATACTACGAAAGACCAGTATATATCTTTTTAGATGAGTATGATGCCCCAATTCAATCTGGATGGTTAAATGATTATTATGATGAAATAGTTTCATTTATGCAAACATTTATGGGAAGTGCATTCAAAGGCAATCTTGCTCTAAAGCAAGGCTTAATAACAGGAGTAACCAGAGTAAGTGGAGAAGATTTATTTTCAAGTTTTAATAATTTGAATGTTTGTACAGTATTAGATACTAAGTATAGTAAGTACTTTGGTTTTACTGAAGAAGAAGTAATATCTTTATTAAATGAATATAATTTATCTAATGAATATGATAAAGTAAAAGATATGTATGATGGATATTTGTTTGGTAAAACAAATATCTATAATCCATGGAGTATAT
>JAUNSN010000057.1 GCA_030539175.1 bacterium
CGGCCCAGCCCGTAAGGGCATCTACAGCGTCTTTGAACAACCCGCATCTATTTGGGGTTGCCAAAGTAAGGAGATTAGGCACAAGCCTGACAAAGGGAACCCGTCGTCCCCCCCTTTTTGGGGGCGGCGGTAAGAGCTTCCCTTGGGTAGGCTTCCCAAGGTAGACTAAGGCGAAGCCGAAAGGCGTACTGCAAAAGTGTACCCGGGGAAGCCGCGGATGTGGATAACTTTGGGGTTGTTCATATAATTAAAGTTAAAAAAATATGGTATTATCTATTGAAATAAATAGTTAATATAGGGCAACGGTCGTGCGACAACGCGAGCAATGGTGCAAGGAGATAGTATTGTGTATCAAGTAACAATTTTTATTGTTAAAAGATTTAATTGCAAGTAGTATTTATTAATAAAAAGTTTAAGTTAGGGTATAAATAGAAAAAAAGTAATAAATTATATAAATTACTTTTTTTCTATTTTTCTATTTTGTTTTTATAATACATTACATTATAATATAGTTTGTATAATGGTTTATTTAGGACTAAATCAAATTCACCAGGATATTCTAATATATTGCCACCAAAGCCAGTTTTGGAGAAGTTTAATCCATAAAATGGATTATCTTCTTTGTTAAAGTTGCCAGTAATACCACCTAGGTTAAATATTTTATAGCCTTCTTTCATATGTTTTTTAATTATTTCCCATCTTAGTATATCACATGCATTAATATCTTTTACTTTTTCTTCGTGTCCTTCTTCTATGAAGTAGATTTCTCTGTTGTTTTTAATAATAGCAGCTGATGCGACAACTAGGCCATTGGGATAGTTTTTGTGTATTTTAGTGGCTTTTATTAATTCTTCTTTGTACTTTTCTAATAAGTTATCTGATGTCATTTTTTTGTTTAATAATTTTTTAGTTTTTCTAACATTTTTAGTTTGGAGTTTATTTGATAAAATATTATTCCTTTTAGCTTCTTGTTCTTGTAAGTATTGGTAATTGTTTATGTAAGTTTTAGGATTTATTTTAGCAAAATATAGTTCAAATTTATTGTCATTGTTATTGAAAAATTTAAAGAAGTCTTTAAAATAATCTAAGTCAAATTCAGTTTTTTTTCTAATCATGCTATAAAACAAGTCAACATTTTCTGCACTTCCTTTATGGACACTTATTCCCATTGTGGAAGAGAAATTGATGTTTCTTTTAGTACTTCTTCGTAGGGTTTTATAGGTTGAGTTAATATCATTATCGGTATACATTACGACGTTAAAACGAGGGAAGTTAGATTCAAAGTTGTTGTTAAAACCGAGATGAAAATAGTTTAATTCTTGCATATTGATTAAGAAGTCGTTATTAGTATCTAGTAAATTAGTTTTACTATCATATATTTGATATAAAGTTAAAGGATCTACTTTTATAAAAATAATCTTTGATTTTGATAAAAATTTCTTTAATGCTCTAGTCCAAGCAATAAGTAAATATTTATCATTAAAATCAAGTAAGAATCCTTTAGGTGCATAGGCATATTTAAAACCTGCTTTTAAGTGTTGACTTAAAAGCATGGTTGAGGCGACTAAATTATTGTTATCATCTAGTAAGCCTAAATATATTTTTTCAAAGCCTCTTTTTTCTATCATGTTAGCATATTCAACTGTTTGGCAGAAGTTTCTTTTGCTATGTATTTTTGCATAATTTTTAAATTGTGTTTCTGTTAAAGTTATTATTTCCATAAAATCACCAACCTTTTTACTCTGATATTATATCATGTATATTTTAATAAGTAAATTAAGATTTATATAAAAAAAATTAAAATTTGTATTAAATGATAGACTTTTCGTTAAAAATTTAGTACAATAAAATTGTTAAAAGAAAAGTAAAGGAGAAATATAATGAAAAATTTGTTTAAGAAAATTGTATTAGGGGTTATTTGTGCGATTGCTTTACCAGCTGGGGCTTTTGCAGCACCACTTAATGATTTACCTACTTGTTTAGCTTCGGGTGCGACAACATGTACTCTTGATACGAGTGGGGGAGATGTTTCTTTAACTTCTAATTTAACTATTCCAGTAGGAAAAACAGTTAATGTAATTGGTGGTAATGATATATTGTTGCAGGCGAATACATTAACAGTTAATGGAAAGTTATATTTAGGAGATAGTTTGTTTGTTGCTACAGACAGTAGTACGTTAGTGTTTGGTGGGAGTTCTGATGCTTTAATAGCAAGTGGAACTGCAGGTAGTTGTTTGGGGATTTATGCTACATCGATAACTGCAGGTAGTTGTACGGATGATTTGTTTGTATTAAGTGGTGATAATTATTCTGGTAGTAATATTAGTGTACAAGGTGATGATGTTGTTGTAAATGGTGCTGATCTTATAATTAAGGATGATTTTACTATCCCAAATGATGGATCTGTTACTATTAATGATGGTCAGTATTTAATTGTACCAGAGGGTGTAGTTGTAACTAATAATGGTGATGTTAATAATGTAATTATTACGAGGGGTAGTTTTGTTAATCATGGTGATGTAAGTAATGTTGTTATAAATAATGCTGGTTCTTTTACTAATGATGCTGATATTAGTTTGACGCAATTGTTAGTATCTAGTGATAGTACGGTTACTAATACTGGGAATATAACTTTTTCATCAAGATATGAAGCGGATTTAAGAGGGTCTATTGTTAATAATGGTTCTATAACATTTACTGATGCGGGCGATGAAGAATTTTTGGTACTTTACTATCCTGAAAAAATAACTGGTAATGATATGATTATAAATATGACTAATAGGCAAGATTTTAGTAATAGAACTTTGTATAATGGTACAGTATTGGATGGTGATTCTCAATATTATGTGAAAAATGGATTATTGTTATATAAAGATGTTGAAGATGTTTATGTATATGAAGCACTATATAATAATACGTTGAAGGAATATAATGTTTTAATTGAAATTCCTAATGATTCGTCTGCATATTTAGAAACGTTATATAACGAAGATACTGATGGTTTGGCGATTGGATATGAATTGTTGGAAGCTGATAATATTGAGTTTTATAATATGGCATCGCTTGGATCAAATATTGTTATTATTACAAACAGTAGCGTTGATGGTTATGATGTTGGTAATGGTGATATAGTATATTCTCAATATATGGATTATGATATTATTGACTCAACAAAACCAGCTTACTATAAATATAAAATGGTAGGTGCGGCTGATGAGGAAATAATTGTAAATGTTGTTGTATTAGCTGATGATATTCCTGCAGTGATGTTTGAATCAAATGGTGGGACTTATGTTAAATCTCTTTTTGTTGATGATGAGGGTAAAGTTGTTGAACCTTCCGCTCCAACAAAGGATGGTTATACATTTGATGGCTGGTATAGTGATTCAGCTTTAACTACTAAGTTTGATTTTAATACGGCAGTAGATGAATTAACAATACTTTATGCTAAATGGAATGAGGTAGTTGAGAATGCTTTAGAAGTTGATAATCCGCAAACAGGCGATAATATTATGTTTTTGTCTTTATTAGGAATTTTATCGTTAGGTAGTTTTCTTGGTGCTGGTTTGAAGATTAGGAGAAATAAAATTAATTAATATAAAAAAACAATGATGGAAGTTAATCATTGTTTTTTTTATGTATATATAAATATTGAAAAAATAAAATTTTTCAATATTTATATATACAAAATATTAAAAAGGTGATATTATATATCGTGTTTAAGAGGAGTGGAATTTGGTATGGAAGATTTGCTAAAATTGATTGAAGAAGCAAAGAAAAGATGTGAGAGATTGTTAACTATTGCAAGCTTTAATTTATTATTTGATAATTGTTATAATAGGAAAGATGATAAGAAGATACAACGAAAATATCGTTATGAATGTTTGAAAGAGTTAAATTTTATGTTAAACAATTTAAGTGAATATTGTCATTATCAAGAGGTGAGGCATTTATCTGATGATCAGGTTGAAGCTATTCGTATGAAAATGATTGAAGAGTTAGAGGAAAAATTGAATGGTTTACAAAATGAAAGTAAGGTTATTGCTGATAAAAGACGTGATGCAAGGGTTGATTATTATTTAAAGAAAATAATTGTATGTAAAGATTTATTGGAAAAAGTGACTGATTCAAAGAAAGAAGAAGTGCTTATTAATTCATTAAAAAGATATTTTAAAGTTGTAAGTGAGTATGATGGTTCAGAGGGATTAGTTAATAAAAATAAACAATCAATAAACCAGGTGGAAAAGGACATTAAATCTTTAAATGAAATGTCATTTTTGAAGTTTAGACAGATGTTAATTGCTAAGGCTAATACGACATCGTCTTTGGCTGTCGCGTCTGTTAGAGCTAATATACTTGATGAATTAAGGGCATTAGTTGGTATTGATGGTAATAAAAAAGATAATTTTGCTAGTTTGACTTATGAATTAAAAGAGGTATTGAAGAAAATTGATAATCTAAGTAGTTTAAATGTTTCTACTATTTTAAAGCTTCAAGATAAAGATTGTACGCCAATTTCTGTATTAGGTGATTATGAAGAAGAATTGAAACAACATGTTTCTACTGTTCATGATGTTTTACAAAATATATCTTTGGTAAATAAAAGAGCAATATTATTTGCTGTTGGTCATGATATAGTAGATGAAGAAGTTATTATGGCATATCGAAAAACAAGTCTTTTAGGAAGAAAAAATACAGTTGAATATATGAAAATAAAAAATTGTATAAAAGAATATTACGAAGAATCTATAAAGAAAATATATGAGTCTTTAAACTATGAAGAGTATATATCTTTTGAAAATCAAAAAGATCGATTAAAACATATTGAAGATGTAATTTATGTTAAACTAAAAGAGATTGCTAAGCATTACTATGAGTTAGTTGGGTTATTAACTATTGTTCAAGAATTATTATTGAATCTTAGACTAATATTAGATAACGAAGTAGTAGCAGAAGAAGATTTTATACCACTAATTAATTCGTCTGAAGAAGATATCGCAAATAGTATTGTCGTTGTTGAAGTTTGTAATTGGAAACAAAAGATTATAGATGTTTGTCGCGATAAAAAAAGAAGAACAAAAAAGCCAATTTAGTTTTTGTAAATTGGCTTTTTGTTTAATTCATTTTCAATAATACTAGTATCATTAACTATATAGCTATATATACTTTTAATTCTAAAGTCAATATCTAAGGATTTAGATAAATTCTTTTGATAACCATATATAATAGGTAATTTAATTTCTTTTTTTATACTATGTAAGTATTTTCTTCCTTGTTCATTAAAACCTAGTATTTTAATATATTCTAACTTTTTATTATATTTTATTTCTTCTTTTGTTAAAGATAATAAAATATGAGTAAACATTCTTTTTAATCTATTATAAGTATATCTTTTAGTTTTTACTTTAGCAATTAAATCTTCTAAATTAGTTGAGTTATATATATTTTTTTTAATTCGATAGTCTAATCCTTCATCAACACTTAAAAATTTTGCTAAACAATTAATATTAGTAAGTATTTGATATTTAAGAAGAGTAAATATTTTTTGATCATTAACTTTTATAAGATAATCTTTAGTCGGGAGATATTTATCTATATCTTCGTTATTATTATACATAGTTCTAATAGTTGTACCACTAATAATATTGTTTGTTATATAATCTTTTCCATGGTAATCATTAGTTCTTTTTATACTAATGGGGGTAATTGAATAATTATTTATTATTATTGATTTAATATAAGATATAGCTAGTAAATCATTTGGTTTATTAATATTATTACTTAGTAAACTAATTGCTTTAGGATAGCTAATGCCT
>JAUNSN010000058.1 GCA_030539175.1 bacterium
TCAACAAAAAACAGACTTTTTTAATCATTTCAAGTGCGGAAGTCGGGTTATAACACAAGGTGCCCTATACCGTAAAGGTTTTTCGCAATTTTTTTGAGAAAATATAAGAAATGTATCTTTTGGTATATTTCAAAAAAGGGATAAAAAAGGGGTAGTTTATTTGTGAAAAATAACGAAAACTTATATTTTATCGTATCCCAAAACATAAAAAAACAAAGAAAAATAAAAGGATGGACACAAGTTAAACTTGCTATGGTAAGTAATGTAGGATATAATTATTTAAAAAAATAGAAACAAAAAGTGGTTGTAATAAACAATTTTCACTTGATACTATACAAAAAATTGCTAATGCTCTTGATATCGATGTAAGAATATTATTTAATCCAATCGATGAAGAAAACGAGTGATTTTTTTGTTTTATTTAATTTTTTTATTTTAAAAGGTGCGACACTAATAATTACTGCATTATATTTAATTTCTAGCAATTTTTTGGTCATTTCAAAAATTTCTTTTTTTCTTCCTTTGAAAATGATATTACTTCAAAACTACTTTTAAATACTTGATTTAAATCATCTCTTCCATTTTCTTCATTATTAAACTCGTAATACTTGTATAATTCAAATGCACTTCTCTCAACTTGATTAAAAGTTCTTAATTTTTTAATATCTCTAGTATACAAATCATCATAGGCACTCATAATTATTCCTCCATATCTTCGTGTTGTATGTTATAATACACAAAATAAGACTTGCAAGTATAATTTTTTAGCAAATAAAAAAACGACTTTTTCCTTATAAAATAAGGGAAAAATCGCGATTTTTCATTGGCAGGGGTATCAAGGCTCGAACTCGAAAAAATGGTTTTGGAGACCATTATGATACCAATTTCATCATACCCCTATATTGAGTGCTTTTTCAAGCACTTTAATTATAACAAATTTATTAAATTCAAGCAACACAAAAATAAAAATAAATTTATTTATTTGCAAAATAAACACTATATAAATTAATAGTTATTATTTTATTATTCAAACCATATAATTTAAAGTACGCATTATTAACATTTGTGCTATAATATAGCACAAAAAGAGGTGATGACATGTCATATATTGAATTTAAGAAAGTCAAAAAAGAATATACCATGGGAGAGGTAACAATTACAGCATTAACTAATACATCTTTTAATATAGAAAAAGGAGAATTAGTAGTTATTTTAGGTCCTTCTGGAGCTGGTAAAACAACTATACTAAATTTACTTGGAGGAATGGATAATACAAGTGGAGGACATATTATAATTGATAATAACGATATTACCAAATATAGTGAAAAACAATTAATTAATTATCGAAGATATGATATAGGCTTTGTTTTCCAATTTTATAACCTTATTCAAAATTTAACCGCTCTTGAAAATGTTGAATTAGCCAGTCAAATCTGTGTTAATCCTCTTGATCCTAAAGAAATTATCAAACAAGTTGGTTTAAGTGATCGCCAATATAACTTTCCAGCACAACTATCTGGAGGAGAACAACAAAGAGTTGCTATTGCAAGAGCAATTGCAAAAAATCCAAAAATTCTTTTATGTGATGAACCAACTGGCGCGCTTGACTCTAAAACTGGCCAAAAAATTCTCGAATTGATACAAAATACAACTAAACAATTTGGTTTTACAACAATAATAATCACTCATAATACCGCTATTAGCCAAATTGCCAATAAAATTATTAAAGTTAAAAACGGAACAATAGATGAAGTTATCATTAATCCCAATCCTAGTAAGACTAAAGAAATAAAGTGGTAAATATGAAGTATTTTTTAAAAGAGACTATTAATAAAATAACTTCTTCATTCGGACGCTTTATTACTCTTACTTTGATTGTCGCACTAGGTACAGGATTCTTCTATAGTTTAAAACAAACAACACCAAGTATTATAACCTCTTTAAACGAATACTACAAAGATAACAATCTAATGGAGATAAAAATAACTAGCACTTTGGGATTGACAAATAAAGACATAGAAGCAATAAAAGAAATAGATAAAAATATTATTGTTTATCCATCTAACAGTATAGATATCATATCTAACAATACTACAATTCGTATTAATTCTATTAACCAAAACATAAATTACTTTAATTTAATTGCTGGACGACTTCCTACCTCAGATACAGAATGTTTAGCGGAAGTAAACACCTATAACATAGGAGATACTATAGAAATAGATAAAAATGACTTAATTACTAATACATCTTTTACAGTTACTGGTATTATTACATCACCACTTTACATATCAAAAGACAAAGGAATAACTAATGTTGGTACAGGAAAGTTAAATACTTATATATATATTTTACCAACTAGTTTTACACAAGAATATTACACAGAAGTGTATATAGATATACCAACTATCAATAATACAATGTTTAATGAGTCAGAATATACAAGTAAAGTTGACGACATTATTAATCAACTTAAAAACATTAAAGAATTACAAGAAACTGCACGTTACGAAGATATTATTATATCTACAACCAATAACCTAAATAATCAACAAGATAATCTTAACAACATACGAATAGAAAAACAAAAAGAACTAGATTTACAAAAAACAACTCTTGATAATACAGCAATTCAATTAGAAAATAACTTAATTAACCTTAACAATAATCAAAAGAACTTAAACCAACAAAAAAAGAAAATAGAAGAAAATATAGATAATATTAACATTTCTATTAATAACTATAACTATCAATATAATTATCTATTATCAAGCAATAATCTTACTAAAGAAACATTAAATAACAATATAGAAACTCTTAGTGAAGAAATAAAACAACTAGAGATAATATTACCAATTATAACAAATAAAGATGATTATAATAATTCAAATAATAAATTAACACAATTAAAAGTTAATTTAGAGAACTTAAAACAAATTAAAGAATTAGAAAATACCATTAATACTTTAACTACAACCTCTAGTCAACTAACAAATACATTAAACAAAGAAATATTACCCAATATAGATAATATTACTACTTCTATTGAAGAAATTAAAAAACAACAAAATAATATTAACAATAATTACCAACTTTATTATCAAGGATTAAAAGAGTTTAACAATAATATTAACACTATGCAACAATCTATTGATGAGGCTAGAAAACAATTAAATAACTTAGAAAAACCAATTTGGTATTTAACAAGTAGAAGCGATAATTATGGCTATACAGCTCTTTATGAAGATTCTTTAAAAGTTGAAGCTATATCAAAAATATTTCCTATATTCTTTATTCTTATCGTTAGTTTAATATGTTTAAATACAATTAATAGATTAGTTGAAGAAGAAAGAACAAAAATAGGAACTTATCTTGCTTTAGGATACAATAAAAAAAGAATAATTGTAACATATCTTGCATATGTAAGTATAATTTGTATCGTTGGAACAACTATTGGTCTTACTACATGTATTAGCATCATTCCAAAAATAATATACTCAACTTATACATACAACTATATTCTTCCACCATTAATAATTAACAATGATTATATACTTATAACTTTAATTTATCTAATAAGTTTTATACTATTTTATACTGTAACAATATATTCTTCGTTAAAAGAATTAAATAATAAACCAGCAACTTTATTAAGAAAAAAACCACCTAAAAAAGGACAAAAAGTTTTCTTAGAGAAAAATAACTTTATCTGGAGTAAATTAAACTTCACAAGTAAAGTAACAATTAGAAACTTATTTAGATATAAAAAGAGAATAATTATGACTACTTTAGGTGTATTAGGATGTACTGCTTTATTAGTTACTGGTTTTGGTTTAAAAGATAGTATTAGTTCGATTATAACAGAAACATATAACAATATTACTAAATATGATATAACTATTTATTTAAAAAATAATGTTAATGAAATAGACAAAGATTTAAATGATAGTTTAATAATTAACGATATAAATAACTATTTACCATTATATCAAGAGACAGTTACAACTACTAAAAACAATAAGAAATATGATATATATCTTATAGCAACTAACAAAGATATATCACCGTTTATTAACTTGATTAGTACTTCAAAAGAAGAAACAAAACTTACTGATAATGAAATTATTATCTCTGAGAAAATAGCAAATATTTTAAACATTAAAATTAACGATAATATTCAAATAAGAAATAGTAATAATGAATTATACATATTAAAAGTTGGAAACATTATTAAAAACTATACTATGCACTATATTTATATTAATCAAAATTATTATGAACAAATATTTAACAAAGAATTACAATATAACAGTATAATTGCTAATATTAATCAATATAGTCAAGAACAAGCAACTAATCTAATAGCAAATGATAATATTAGTGCAATAAACTATACTAAAGATAATTTTAATACATTTAATAGTTTAATAGATAGTTTAAATAAAATTATATATTTAATAATTACTTGTGCGGCTATCCTAGCATTTATTGTCTTATATAATTTAACAACCATTAATATTAATGAAAGAATAAGAGAAATAGCTACACTTAAAGTATTAGGATTTCATAATAAAGAAATATCTAACTACATATATAGAGAAACTATTATATTAACAATATTAGGTATATTATTAGGACTTATTTTGGGAATATATATACATTCATTTGTAATAACTATTGCAGAAACTGATAATATAATGTTTATTAAAAAGATTAACTATACTTCATTTACAATATCAGGTTTACTTACTTTTATATTTGCCTATATTATACAAGTATTTACTCACTTTAAGTTAAAGAAAGTTAATATGGTTGAAGCTTTAAAAGAAGTTGAGTAGATGTAAAGGATCATAGTGTAAATTACGATGGAGTTACAAAGGCCGACGCCCGCGAGCCGTAGTAAACTTCCGCATCGCCATTGTCACGGTTGCAACCGAACGCGCCCGCATGGACACCATCACTCGCGTTGCCATTGTTGTTATCGGACATGTCTGATAAGCACCATTAGCTGCTTTAAAATCATTTTGTAACTATGTATCTTTTGAAGATGTTTCTAATCTCATTAATATTCAAAGAATTATGGCGATACCAGCAAAAAAAACATCCCACAAAGAAATAGCTTTTTTATCACAAAGCGAATTAAATACTTATTTAAATTTAATAGATACAAATTCAAGAAAAGGTCTTAGAGACTATACATTAGTGGTTTTAATGTATGATTCGGCAGCAAGAGTTCAGGAGATAATCAACTTATCAGTCAATGATTTAAAATTAGATGAAAAGCCCAGTGTTACCTTATATGGTAAAGGTAATAAATATCGTAGTATTCCTATTACTAATAATACAAAAGAATTATTAATGAATTATATTAAATTATTTAACTTAAATAATTTTGAATATTTATTTTCAGGTAATGACAAAAAGCAAGCAACAACAAAGATGATAACACACATAATAAAAAAATATGCTAACAAATCAAATATTAATAAAAATATTCACCCACATGTATTCAGGCATTCAAGAGCAATGCATCTATTAGAAGCTGGTATTTCTTTGGTTGATATCCGAGACATATTAGGACATGTTTCAGTAACAACAACAGAAATATATGCAAAAACTAATATAGAATTAAAAAGAAAAGCTATATTAGATGTGTATGATTCCAGTTCATCAATTGAGGTAGAAGAAAATTGTTGGAACAAAGATACTTCAATATTAGAAGAACTATTAGATTTATAACAATAAACATTATCAGACATTTTTACAAATGAAGCCTAAATTAAAATAAGGCTTTAC
>JAUNSN010000016.1 GCA_030539175.1 bacterium
AACTATTTCAAAATTATTGTGAAGCAAATAGTTTTCTAAATAATTATAATCAATGCTTATATCTTCTAAAAAATCATAAATGATATAATACTTGCTATTTATATTTAATAATTTTTCTAGTAACAACTCAAACTTATTATTCCATTTCATTGCTTCACCCAATAATAAATGTGCAAGTACTAAATCATATTTTTTTGTTATATTATTTTTACATATATCAATTTCAATTAAATTATATTGTTTGTTAATATTTGATTTTATAGAATCAATTTTTCTATTATCTCCTGGATAGACTATAGCATCAATACAAGTTTTATAATATTCAGTTAAAGCATATAAACTACTTTTTCCACTTCCAGCATCTAATATTTTCTCTATATTATTATCTAGTTTATTAAACACTTCAATTAAATTATAATAATGTTCACTTTTCATAATTGCCTCAACATTTTTCTAAATTATTGAATCTAAATACTGCTCTATTGTATTTACCGATATGTTCAACTTCATATTTATTATTAGTATATTCTTTAATAGTTCTGTTCCAAAATCTTTCTGATGGTTCAGAACAAGGTAACGATTTTATAAGCCAGTTACCTTTATGTTTGTTAAAAACACTATATATTGCATTTTTTCCAATACCTTTATTTTTATACTGATTTAATATAAATATTTCTTGAACAATCATTTCGTTATCATTAGAATCTATTAACATAAACCCTAGTAAACTTTGTTCATTCTTAATAAAATAAGCATAATTGTTTGAATTATCAAAATATTTATCTAAATTATCATACAAATATAATCCTGAACTTTCATCAAAGTCAATTGTAAAATAATTACTAATATCGTGTAAATATAATTGTAATAATCTTTTTAATATATTTTCTTCTTCTTTTTGTATTTGAACTAATTTCATTGTATTTACCTCCATAATTTAATCATTTAATAAGACTTTTATCTTTTCAATTGTATTTATATCTTCTATATATTTTTTTCTTTCTTTAACAAAATTCTTTGATCCTATTGTTTCATTTGGATATCTAGGTATTAATTGTAAATGAAAATGATTTATTTTTCCATCACACATTGTACATAAATAAACTCTTTCAACTTTTAAAACTTCTTTTAATATATTCATCATTTTTTTAGCAACCTTATATACATATTCACAAACATCATCTGGTAGAAAACTCATATCATTATAATGGCTTTTAACTAAGATAATTGTATGTCCTATACTTCTTGGTCTTTCTTCAAAAAAACACTCTATAATGTCATCTTCATACAATAATCTGTTACCTAAATCAGTATAAACACCACCATGTTCTTTATTATAACAAGTGGGGCATATTCCTTTTTCTTTTAATTCATCTACATTTATCATAATCACTTCCCCTCACATAATTTGACAACTAATTTAATTATATTTTAACATATTAATCAATTTTTTTATAATTTATTGTTTCAAAATAAAAAATCCATGGTAAAATAGATTTATCAAATATATGAGTTAAGTGGCGTCATAATCGCAAAACCTTATTGGTTATCGCTCCAATGAGTATTTAGTTGCTAACCCTAGTGGTTGGCAATTTTTATTTTATATAAAAGACTTGTTCTCTTATCACAGGAAGGAGGACATATTTTATGTTTGAATTTAAAGTATTACAAGAATTAAAACCTAATGTTGAATTACTAGAACTACTTAAAGATTACACTTACAAAACTAAAAAAGGCAAAGTAAAACATTTATTACATACTAATCTACAATTTATAGAACCCACTATTTACAAAATTACATATCCTATTACTCTTACTATTCTTGAATACAAAGTTAATGAAATAAGTAATAACCAATTAGAGTGGGTAAAACTTATGAATAATTATAAAAATATGGCAGAAGAAATTATATTAAAAGAACTGATTTATATTTAAAATATGTGAGTATGGGAGTATAAGATTCTTGGAGCCAGCACTGAATTTGTACTCCCACACAAATTCTACTATGGGAATCCCATACCCTAAAATTTAAGAAAGGAGATTTTAAATTATGAGAATAAGAAACAATAAAATTAATGTATTTTTAAATGATGATGAAAAAAATATTTTAAAAAGGAATTCTTCAAAACTGAATCTATCTCAATCAGAATATATTAGAAATTTAATTGTTGGATATGAAATTAAAATTCCAGTAGTCAATGAAGAAAAAACTAAAAAACAAGATATTGATATAGAAAATATAATCAGAGTTTTAGAAGAAAACATTGATTATTTAACAAGAGCAAAAAATAGATTTCATTATCTAGGATATTTTGAAGATGAAAAAACTTTACTAGTTAGAATTGAAACACTAAATGTTTTGAAAAGTAACATTAAGAAAAATAATATATGTTAAAACTTATAAAGACAATGCAACATTGTCTTTATATATGAGTAAAATGTGTGAGTACATAAATACATATTATGTCCTATCCAGTACTGAATTTGTAATGCCACAAATTCGTATACGGGAAAAGCCCGAACCCTTTAAACAATTTTATCTTTTCCAATTAATCTTTTTAGGTTTGAAATAACTGTGTTATGGATTTCAATTCCCTTTTGCTTCAAAACACTTAATGTATTATCGTCAAAAGTACATCCAGCAAATAAAACTTTCATTTGGTTTCCTCCTAATACTATAATTAAATTTACTCATCTGATTTTAAATTTCTTTGTTCAGCTTGTGCTGTTTCAATTAATTCTTTTTCATCTTGTATAATTTTTATTAATTCTTCTTTTGAAGGTAGATATGTTAAATATTTAGAAGCATATACATTTTTAACATTATCACCTAATGTCATTTCAACTACTGTGTCATTTTTGTCTGCACATAAAAGTATACCAATTGGCTCATTTTCTCCTTCGATCATTTGAGTTTTCTTATAATAGTTTACATACATTTGCATTTGACCAATATCCCCGTGTGTAAGTTTTCCTATTTTTAAATCTATAATTACAAAACACTTTGCAAGTCTATTATAAAATACTAAATCTGGATAAAAATATTCTTCACCAACTTTTATTCTTTGTTGATTTCCTATAAATGCAAAACCTCTACCTAGTTCAAGTAAAAATTCTGTCAAATGGGATAATAAAGCCTTTTCTAAATCAGTTTCTAAATAATTCTTGTTTTCTTTTAATCCGGCAAACTCAAATATATATGGACTTTTTAATAAATCTTCTGGTTGCTTTTCAATAAGACCTTTTTGTGATAGTTTTAATACTTTTCTTTTATCAGGAGATACTAGATATCTATCATAAAGCTTAGTATTTATTTGTCTACGTAATTCTCTACATCCCCAATTTGATTTAATAGATTCTTCTTCATAAAATTGTCTTTCATCTGTTCTGTCAATTCTAATTAATTCTTGAAAATGTGCCCAACTTAATTCGGTCGACACTGTCGACCATTTTGGATAGTATTCATAAAACCTACGCATTCTCCTAATACTAACAGGTGAAAAACCTCCTCCAAATTCTTTGGTTAATTTCTTTGATAATCTTTCAACAATTTGTTTGCCATAAATTGAATTTTTATATAATAATTCAGATGTTATTTTTCCAACATACCAATACACTTCTGTCATAGTAGTATCAATATGTTTTAACATTTTACCTCTAGCTTCAATAATTTTTGATTTTATGTCTTTATATATTGGTTCTATATCAATTAATTCATTACTTTCCACTTAAGCACCTCCGATAAATTTTCTAATCAAATTATACAACATATAACGAGAATTTACTATACTTCCATTGAAATTTGATAATAATTCATATATACTATTTATAGAAAGAGAGCGAGTTCGTAAGTTGTAGCTTAACCGCTCCAAAAGGTAAAATCGTCGCACCAACGACGTTATTGATTAAATCAATCTGAAAAGTTTGATTTTTTTGTGCGTTATCAAAAATAACGAAGGGACTAATAAATATGCTCTATTAAGACTTAACTATTTAAAAGAACATAAGAAAGCACTTTATACTACACTTCTTATGAAAAATGAATTAACCAATCATCTTGTTTCAGTTAGTAATGAGTCAGAAAAAAGACTTAACTTTTTAATGGATAGTTATAAAAATATGACTGAAGAAATTATATTAGAAGAACTAATTTATATTTAAAATGTGTGAGTACATAAGCACATATTATGTCCTAGCCAGTACTGAACTTGTAATGCAACAAATTCGTATATGAGAAAATCCCATACCCTGAATTCTAAAAATGAATTTTGTAATTATTAGAAAAAGAGCAAATCATAGAAACTAAAATTTGCTCAAAAATAATTATTTTGTTTTCATAAAACTTTTAATAATTAAAACAAGTAATGTTTGAATGTATGGTAGTATAATACAAATAGTTTCCACTGCTATAATAAATAAAAAGAAAAGAGCTTGACCTAATTCTATATCAAATTCGTTTGATGTCAGAATACTAAAAATATAAAATGAAATAAAATAGGTTATAACAATTATTAAAATCGAAATAAATGGCAATACAACAGAATAATATAAAACTTTTAATATTTTTTTTGAATATTGGAGCCAATAGTTAATAATTTTTTACTTATTATAGAACTTGGAAAACTTAAAGCAAATGCAATTATTGAAAATATAAATGGCAAAACCTTCCAAGAACTATCTTCATTTATAAACATTATATTAAATATTATAAATGTCACAATTGCAATTATTAGTCTTGATATCATATATGTTCTCTTTAAATCTTTTTTCATAAACAGCTTCCTATAAATTTTTTTAATCAAATTGTACCAAATTTCTAACGAAAGGTCATTAGTTTTTAATCACAAAGTATTGCAAAATAAAAAGTGTTGGATTATTATAAAATTCTTTGCTTCTTTCTTATAAGAAAGAACATTAAGCAAGCCTTTCCTGATTTCTTTGCTTACTTTCTTTTTCATAAAAGAAAGTAAGGCCTGCACTGCTAGTGCAAATACATACAAAAGTTAGAGATTATGATATATAAATTATATAAGAATATGCTGGAGATGTATTATATTTAATAAATATTTTATTATAAAATCTCCTATCAGACGATTATTTTGCTTTGGATTTTTTTGTCACTATCTCTTGGCAAAAACTAACCTCAGTTTATACTTTCATCATTATCGGAAGTTTTAAAATACAATTTTTTAATTCTTTCTAGTGCATCTTTTATATATTGACAACTTATTTTGTATTGCTCAAAAACAATGTCAAAACCATTCTCATCATCACAAACAAAGTTCCAATACTCTTTTCCTATTAATAATTCTTTATCGGCAAAAAACTGTTGAACTCTTTCTTGTTTCCAATTATTTCCTTCGCCAAATTTATTATAAGCTGTTGCAAAGAAAACACTAATGTTTTCATCTGTATCTAAAAGTTTATTTTTAAGTAAAAAATATTCTTGCAGCAATTCACTTTTTTCAGCTTTAGCTTTTTTGTTATCTAAATCTCCACCTGCTTTTAATTCAATAATATAATGTTCTTTTTTATCAGAATTATAAAAGTAATTGTCTGTTTCGTGGCTTTTAAAATAACTCTCTTTATTCTTAGGTTGTACACACGAAAAATTTTCATAATCCTCAATATATGGTTTAACATGCCTATCGTATTCTGCTAAAAGATAATCTATGTGTTGTGTTTGTTGTGGTAATAAGTATGAATCTATACGACCTCTTACTTCATAAGATAGCTTAGCAATAGAGTTACCAATATTTTCTAAAACTTTCCCAAAACTAGAATCAAACGATCTCACAAAAGCAGAATAAAACATAAATTCTTTTCCTAATTCTGCAATAAAAACATTGTTCTTTTTTGAATTAATTACTCCCTCTGGATCATCAACTTCAGCTGTATATCGCAATTCAAATCCTTCTGCAAAATTTTTAATACCTAAATCAACTATTTGTTGAATTGCTATATTTTTTTGCTCTTTTAATATTTCTTCTTTCATATTATCATTCCCCCATATCATAATTCGTTATTATTAGATGTTCAACATCTTTATTATTTCTATTTTGAAAACTAACCAAATATTTTTTATCAAAAGATTTAATGTAAAATCCCTTAACATTATACAAGTTATAAATAAACTCAGTATTCTTAATTACTAACATAAATTTTGCTTTCGTGTTTTTTAAGTAGTTTGCTAATCTTACTTGATCATTTTTATTAAAATCATTTTTAGCGTAGGTTGAAAATTCAGTATCATAAGGGGGATCTAAAAACATAAAATCGTTACTACTTAAGCGAATTTTATTACAAAAATCTTCGAAATCTAAATTGTATATTTTTGTGTCACTCATATAATTTTTAATTTCATTTGATTTTAAATATTCGATTTTTTTATTAAAATCTTTTCTATTGTAACTTATGCCACCATATGGAACATTAAATTTTCCTTGTTTGTTGTAACGAAACATTGAAGCATAGCAATATTCTCTAATAAAATAAAATATTGCTGAAGAAAATTCTTCATTAATTTTCAGTTCATTTTTATAGTTATACAAATAACGAAAATGCATATAAAAAGCACTTTTTAAGGATGATTCCATATTATCTAATATACTTTCATCTGATAATAATCCTTTAATCTTTTCTATTTTGTTCATTCTATAAATTTTTGAATATAAGTTTTTTTGGATTTCATGAATGAAATTATCAATTTTAATATTAAATTGTTCAGTTAAAACACCATTAAATTCTTCTGCATGTCTTATAACAAAATCACATATTTTATCATTATATTTTATTTTAGTGTATTTATTTACATTTTCTTCATTGCAATAATTTTTATATAAATTTAATAATTCCTTAGAGTTGTTAATTATTACTTTTTCTAATAGGCACCAATTATGATACAATTCTTCGATTTTAGATAAAAATTCTTTATTTCCACACTGAATAAATTTGTATAAATTAATTAATTCTTCAGACTTATCATTTATAATGGATTTCTTTTTATCGATAGCAAAATATACTGCACCACCACCAACGAATGGCTCAATATATCTATTAAATTGTTGAGGTAAATTAGACATTATAAAAGGCAATTCTTTTTCTTTTCCACCAGCCCACTTTATAAATGTTTTCATATCCCATCACCTCAATTCTCTCTATATAATTTTACTATATTTTTTTTGTTTAATCAATTTAATCGCAAAAAAAGTAATAAATATTTAAATATTGTAAACAAATTACTTTTCTTTTTTAGGAACTGGTTTTGGTGCGGGTGGTGGTGGGGTTGTTTTTGGAAGAGTAGGATTTATGCCACCTTTTTTTTCGCAACCTTCTTTTATTATTCTTTTTTCTTTATTTTCCATCGGTTTCCTCCTTAATTAGTTGAATTTAAAAATTAATCTTATCATTTTTAAATTTATGATACATTGAATCAATTTCATATAAAAATTCACTATCTTCATATCTATACACTTTTACATTTATTAACAATAATTCTGCTTCAGTGTGATCTTTTGAAAATGCTTGAGGATAGCCTTGATATGTTAAATTGTTTTCTACATCCCTAATTATTACATAAAAATCCTCTTTACCATTAAGCAAATATGACCAGACATCTAAATCACTAAATTTTCTAGTTAATTGAAGCATTTCCCGACTTCCGCACTTAATAAACTAAAAAATCATCATTAAACCCAACATCAATAAGGCTTTAAGATGATTTGTATTTTGTATAATCATAGGTCAATGCTATTTATCATTTTTCGTAGTGATTTTAAAAAACATGGTGCTTGCCAGAAGTTTTTGTGATATAATGTTCTTGAAAGGAGTTATTTAAATATGAAAATTTGTAAAGACTGTGGTAAAGAAGTAAGCAAATCTGCAAAAGCTTGTCCAAATTGTGGCAAAAAAATGAAGAAGCCTATCGCTTTATTTGTAATACTAGGAATTGTTGTCATTATAATTATTAGTGCAATTGCCTCTGGTAATAAAGAGGAAGCAAGACAAAAAGAATTTAAACAAAACGAAATTGCAACTTATAAAGATGTTAATTATTCAATTACAAATATCGAAAGAACTAATGGTAAGGAATATTTTGAAGCAAAAGATGGTAAAGAATATATAATAATAACTATTAAAATTGAAAACAAATCATCAGAAAAAATATCTTACAATGGCTTAGACTGGAAAATGGAAGATGGGACAGGAGATGAAAATTCTTATGCAATTTGGGGTGGAGATACTAACTCTGATTTAAGCAGTGGTGATCTAAATGCTGGCGGAACTAAAACTGGAACAATAGCTTTCGAAATTCCAAAAGGAGATCACGATTTAACTTTAAAATATTATGAAACACTCATAGATAGCGAAAGAGCATTTGAATTCGACATTACGGATTAATAATAGTATTGGTTCAAAAAAGATAGATTTTCCTATCTTTTTAACTTTATATTCCAAACTTTTATAATATATAGTATACTTAATTTAAGAAATTAACCTTATTAAAAATTTACAAACAGGTCAATTGTCAAAGTAAATTAGACCATATGATTGCCATATAAATATTGTTTATAACAATTTATCTAATTATAGTATGAAAGTTGGAGTTTTTATGAAAATATTTAACAAATTGTGGGGGATTAAATCAGATAAGTGGTGGATAAAAGCGCTTGCAATTGTATATTATTTTTGGTGTTTAATTTTAGTTGTCGTTAGTTTAAATGCGGCACCAGAAATATATGCAAATATTTATGATTTATTTATTTATAAATCATCTAAGTTGCTAATTGCTTTATCATTTTTTGTTCCTACTTTATTTATATCTGACTTTAAAATTAAAGAAAAAATACCAATAATTAAAAAGAAAAAATGGTGGACAGATTTTTTAGGTTTCATAATTATATTTATTTTAATATTATGTTGTAGCAAATTGGTAAATATGTGTCACTCTAATGATTATTTACAACGATATGATGAATATTTACAAACAGAAATTATTTATAAAAAGCATGATCCCGACAAAATACCTGAAGAAGATAAATCATCATTAACTGAAAACCAATTGGAAAGTGACTTTGAAAATTTAACAAACGAAGCAAATAAAAACGGCGATAACAAAGTAATACCCGAATCCGACGAAAATAATGTGCAGAATTCTACTATAAAAGTTCATTACATTGATGTTGGTCAAGGAGATTCAATTTTTATAGAATTGCCCAATCAACAAACTATGTTGATAGATGCTGGAGAAAGTTCAAAAGGACAAATAGTTTCAAATTATATAACTAAACTTGATTATTCAAAGATAGATTATCTAATTGGAACTCATCCGCATACCGATCATATAGGGGGCTTAGCACACATTATAAATAATTTTGATATAGGAAAAATATATATGCCTAAAGCTATATCGACAAGTAAAACTTATGAAAACTTATTAAATACTATATCGGCTAAGGCTCTTACAATATCCACCGCAAAAGCAGGTGTGAACATTTTAACAAGCGATAACTTAAGCATAAATATAATTGCTCCAAATAGTGATTCTTATAGCAATCTAAATAATTATTCTGCAGTGATAAAAATTAACTATGGTAATAGAAAGTTTCTGTTTATGGGTGATGCAGAAACTAAAAGCGAAAGGGAAATAACTACTGATGTGACTGCTGATGTAATTAAAATTGGTCATCATGGGAGCGATACTTCGTCTGGCCAAACCTTTGTAAATAGAGTCAAAGCAGAGTATGCAATAATAATGGTTGGGGCCAATAATCAGTATAATCATCCGTATCAATCAATAATTGATAGATGGACAAACATAGGTGCAAAAATTTATAGAACTGATTTAAATGGAACCATAATTATTACAAGTGATGGAACTTCATTAAATGTTAGTTCATCAAAGTAAGGAGAATGTAATGAAAGTTATAATTGATAGATTTGATGGGGAATATGCAGTTGTTGAGATTGAAATCGGGAAATGTGTAAATCTTCCAAAAGTTTTGCTTCCTAACGCTAACGAAGGAGATGTAATCAAAATAGAAATAGATAAAAACGAAACTAAAAACAGAAAAGAACATATACAAAATTTAGTAGATAATGTATTTGAAGATTAGGAAATAAGAAAGATAACGATTATTTGTTGGATAATTATATTTTATAGCAAATGGGAGGAAAATATGTTAATAGTAGAAAATGTAAAAAAGAAGTTTGTTAAAATTGAAAAAAATAAAAAACAAGAATTTTATGCCAATAGTAATATATCTTTCAAGGTCAAAGAAGGAACAATTTTGGGAGTGCTAGGACCAAACGGAGCAGGGAAAACGACTCTTTTGAGAATGATTGGCGGCATATTAAAACCTACCAGTGGAAAAATAGAATTTGATGGTATGAATTATAAAGATAATGAAATAGAAATAAAAAGAAGATTTGCTTATTTATCTGGAAATACAAAAATATATAATACTTTATCATGTTATGAATTGCTACAAATGTGTGGTGATATTTATGAGATTAATAAAGATATATTAGAAAAAAGAATAATAGAAATTACCAACAGGTTAAATATCAAAGAATTTTTACATAATAAAATAGGAAATTTATCTACTGGATTAATACAAAGAGTTAACATTGCAAGATGTTTAATTCACAATCCAGATTATTATATTTTAGATGAAGCAACTAGTGGGTTAGATATAATTTCAAGTCAAGTAATATTAGATTTTATCAAAGAAGAAAAAAAGATTGGGAAAACTGTTATTTATTCCACTCACTATATGGAAGAAGCAGAAAATATTTGTGATTATGTGATTATGATTAATAAGGGAAAAGTTATTAAAGAAGGAACTCCAGCAGAAATAAGAGGAATAACAAAAACAACAAATTTAAGAGCTGCATTCTTCAATATTTTAGGAGGAATTAGCAATGAATAACTTACACAGCATCATAAAAAAAGAAGTCAAAGAAGTTTTCAGAGATAAAAAATCTTTATTTATGATGCTAATTACGCCTATTTTAGCGCCTTTATTTATTATTGGAATATCAACTGTGTATGATTTGAAATTGAATAAAAGTGTTGAAGATTACAATAAGATTGGTTTTAATTATAAACTTAGTGAAATTGAAAAAAATATTGCTAAAGAATATAATATTGAAATATTAGAAAAAAATAATGAAGAATTAAAAATAGCCTATGATAATGATGAAATAGATTTATATGTCATTAAGGATGGCAATAATATTGAATTAAATGGTTATATGGATGAAACAACAAGTTATGCTATGGGTTTAGTAAGTAATTTTTATATGACATATAAGGAACATTTACAAAGTGAATATCTAATTATTAACAACATAAATCCTGATGCATTTTTAAACGTTTTTACAATTGATCAAAATATAAGTAATGAAGAAAATGATTTGGCCTTTACGATAATATTTAACGGATTTATGTTTATTATAATGGCTATTACTACGTCAGCTACATATCCAGCAACAGATACAACTGCAGGCGAAAAAGAGCGGGGTACTTTAGAAACTTTGCTTACTTTCCCTATAAAAAGTAGAGATATTATTTTAGGTAAATTTTTGAGTGTATCTTTTGTTTCTATAATAATAGGTGTTATTAGTTTGTTGTTAATGCTAATATCTTTAGTTGTTGCTAATAATATTTTTGACGTTTTCAAAGATGTTAATTTAATGTTATCTAGTAATAATATATTATTGTCTTTATTAATTATTATAATTTATTCCTTTTTTATAAGTGGACTGTGTATATCAATAGCAAGTAAATCAAAATCTTTCAAAGGAGCACAAAGTGCTTTAGCCCCTGTATCTATTATCAGTTTTTTTCCAGGAATCATTATTTCTATGATGAATATAAAAACGACTCTTGTATTTTCACTTATTCCTTTTTTGAACATTTATTCCCTTTTTAATGATATAGTAAAAGGAAATGTTAATGTTATATATATATGTCTAACAATTATATCTACTTTTATTTTCACAATATTATTATTAACAATTATAATTCGTGAATATAAATCTGAAAATGTATTATTTTAATTCAATATAATACATATAATTGATATTCTTATTCGTATTTCGACTAGTTTCATATAGAAACCTTTTTTATTAATGTAAGACAGTTCGCTATTTATTATTAAAGCTTTATAAATTCATAATCATCTTGCAATAGTTCTGTATAAAATTATATTAGAAATATTAAAAAGTATAATATTACCACTAAATTTAAATAAAAATTGAATTTTTTCCCTACAACATAACATTTTTCTTACATTAACAGCAAAAAAATGGTACAATAATATTACCGTGAGGAGGAATGCTTATGTTTAATATTAATGATTTCGTTGTATATCACAGAAATGTGTGTATTATTAATAGTATTAAAGAAATTGATAATAGAGGTAAATATTATGTCATTAAACCAATTGATGATGATAGCCTAACTATTAGCGTCCCTATTGATAATAAATTTATCAGACCTATTATTTCTCAGCAACAAGTTGAAGAGTTAATTAATGAAATAATTAACATTGATGTAATTGATAATACTAATGAAAAAATGATTGAAGGAGAATATAAACAATTACTTAGTGATATTAATAATCATAAAAATTTAATTAAGATTATTAAGACAACTTATTTGCGAAATGAATATAGAATCTTAAATAAGAAGAAGGTTAGTGAAAAAGATAATGAATATTTTAAAATTGCAGAAAAACTATTATACAACGAATTATCTGTAGTTCTACAAATGTCATATGAAGATACAAAGAAATATGTAATTAATAAAGTAAGAGCTGCTTTAGCTTGTAAAAAATTGGATCCATGCATAAATTAACATTTTTTACAAGTTTTTTTTGTTGTAATTAATAGCCTGCATATTTCTAAATCTTCTAAAATTACATTTTTTTCTTATTCATAATAAGTTCCATTCCTTTCACTTTGTTCAAGGCACCCACAGCAATGAACAATATAATTATTTTTCAGGTTATCACTTATTTTAAATACTTTAATTTCTGCTGTTAGTGTAAACTCATTATTTTTCCACAAAATTTTATATTAAATTTAACATAAAACAAACATTGCCATTCACTGATCGTAGCGACTAAATACTGAACGGGACATTAGGTAAGGTAATTTAAATTTTTTCCACGAAAGAATAAGTTGATAATTTACTAATTAATGAAATAATAATATGAATTATAGACTATTTTTTTAATTTATTATATAATGGTATCAAGATAGGAGTTGATTCTTGTGCCTAACGATAATAGAAATGATTTGATCATTCGCTATCTTGATGATATTTCGATTCAGGTTAATAATAATTATCCATATTTAATTGATGATGAAAAGTTAAAGAAAGCAAAAGCAATGTTTTTGCAATCATCAGATGATTTTGAAACCATTATTAACCAAATAAATAGTATTATTGAACAAATGATAGAAGATAGAAAAATGATTGTCGAAAATAGTAAGGCTAGAAATTCAGATGAATTATCACAATTTACTTTAGATTTGGGTACAGAAAAAAATGGCCTTTATTTGAGTCAACAACAAATTGATTTGTTAATCATTACAGAATTATCTTCTAAAGAAGAATTATATAATTATTTTAAAATATGTTCTCAGTTTCCAAATATGACATTACATAATATAATAGAAAATTATGATTCAATTGACTTGGAAACTGCTAAAAGAAAATTATATGATGCATATCTTGATACATTAGATAGTTATATTGATAAAACATCAATGAATGATATGGAAAGAGCAATATCTATATTAACAAAGATGGGAATTAACAATAAAGAACAACAACAAATACTAACTTCGTTAAAAGAAAATGGTTTAAACAAAACTTTACAATCTTTGAAAAGCTCAAAAGGAAATTCATTTATAATTCAGTTTAATAGATTAATGAGAGATGATTTTGAAAATATAAAAAGTGTTGGATATGATGAAATGACCTCATTAAGTAGATTAATCAGTAGAGATGACTCAATTGATACTTTAATAATAGCAACTGGTAAATATGATAACATTATGGCTTCAAATGGCTCAGGTATGTATTTTGACCCATATCTTACAGAAAAAGCGTTACACTATTGTGCAAAGCATAATCTTCATATGAGATATCATGCTTTATTTGATTATAGTCATATAGAAAAATTAGTTAATGCTGGAAAAACTGCAAGAGATAAAAAAGAGATATTAACTGATATGAAAAAATTCGTTCAAGAGTCAATGAAATATATAGAAGAACATAATAGAACTTTGCCTGATGGAACTAAACTAATTAATATAGTTGAAGTATTTAATGAATTAGTGGAGAAAAACAAAACGGGTAATACTAAGAATCAACCATATGCAATGAAATGGGAAAAAGAATTTGGTATAACTGTTGAAGATATAATGAGTTGTTTTGAAGGAATTAAAAAGCCAGTTGGTGTTGAATTTATGTATAATGAAACTACATTAACTGAAAGTAGGCAAAAAAGAGATAAGGTAGAAAATGTTCTTGGTCAAATAGATAGTATTGCACCTGGATTTATTGATATATTTGGGGATCAAGCACATTTAAGCGAAGAAGATTTAAAAAATAATGGAATTGAAATAAAAGAAACCGCAGAAATGCTTAAAAGAATCGAAAAAGGACAAATTCGTAAAAGCAAGGATGGTAACGAGAATTACGAAATACAAACAATAAAACCTCAAAAGATAGAAATGACTGAACATGATTTTCATTTCACTAAGGGATTTATTGAAAAAGCAAAAGAAGCAGCAAGTAACGGAATAATAAAGTTTGAAGACATTAAATCAATAAAGAAAAATATGCAAAGTAAAATATCGGCAATATATAAAAATGCTGGAGTTAAATTTGAACGCTCAACTTATTGGTCAATATTTAATAAAAATGATCATAATCTTGTTAGAGCAAACAAAAAAATCATTCAAGAAAATAAAGTCAGTGGTGCTAATACGCCTTTAATAGATAATATGTATGCAGGAACTTTGGATAATGGAAAACAAATTGATAAAATAAATTCATTAGCGCAAAGTTCACAAAAAAAGATAAATAAAGAACAACAGCAAATTCAAAGAGAATCAGAAACACAATCGCAATCATTTACTAAAAGAACTCAAACAGAGATTAAAATAGCAAGTCAAATAAGAACAAAAAATCAATTAATTGCTCAGAAAAAACAAATGTCAAAACAACAAAAAAAGAGTAAAATTTTAGTAAAAAAAGCACCTACTTCTTCATCTAGTAAAGGCTATGTTAATGCTCTTATATTATTTTTAATAACAAGTTTTATTGATGGAGTATTTTTAATGCTTACATATTTTATTATAAAATAAGAAAAGAGGTATAAAATAAATCATATGGAAAATATTAATGACTATGTATTAGAAATATATACTGAGAAGCAGAAATTTGATGATAACTATAATAAGATTATGTTTGATTTTATTAATGGAGCATATGAACTTGTTGATTTATCTAATGATTTATATCAAGTTGAGCATACAATTAATTTAAATAAAATTTCCTTAAAAGACTATATATTAAATTCTAAATTATGTAACATGTTAAAAGAAAATAACATTACCGATTATTCAATTTCAGAATTAAATATGTATATGAATAAATGTGAAGAACAAAATTTAATGGATATTACACCATACAAATTAGCCTTAAATTTATATGAAAAATTAGAAAGATTAGAAAATTTAGTTGAAGAAAAAATTAATTACGAAATTGGTAAAATAGAACCTCTTATTAATGATATTAAGAATATAAAAATAATTAATAAACAGAATATTGAAGAATTATATAATAATTTAATTAATGAATTAAAGAATAGTTACCTTAATAAAAATCAAATAGACGATAAACTTTATAATTATTTAATTCAAATATTAAATGATATAGTAAATTATTATTTATATGGAAATAAAGATATTCCTTTAAATGATTAAAAAGATGACTCAAGTATTATAACTCAAAAACATCTTTTTTTCTTTGAATAAACTCTATTGACAAAATCGTCTATTTCTTTATTAATAGTTTTCTTTAAATTATTTATCACCAATAGAATATAATGAAAATTGTTTTAAATCTCGTTAAATAATGGATTTCAGTAAACTTTATCAAAAATAGCTGTGAATAGTAACGAACGGTTACTTACTTTTTAAGAGATTTGACAATTAAATTCCATACAATGTTTGCCATAAAATACTATGCAAAATTCAGAAGAAATGTTATAATTTTGAATATAGAAGGTGAAGTGTTATATTATGGAAAATACTGATACGAATAGTTATAAAACATTTAAAATTTTATTTATAATATTATCTATTATTGTAGCTACATTTACTTTAACTGGATACATTGCTACTTCTGATAGAGGAGGAACTTTATCGCTTTTTTCGTTTGAAAGTTTTTATGTTTACATTATTACAATAGCAGTTTCCTTATATATGGTTATAACCAATAAAAATGCAAATTTTATGATAATTTTATCACTATTGACATATGTGTGGACATATTATTTAATGCAACAACTGATAGAATATTTATCTGAAGTAAATATAATTATAGAACCGTTTTTTTACATATATTTAAGTTCGGCAGTCTTTTTAATAATTTCCTTATTTTTTAATGATAAAAAGCAAGATAATAAAAAACCATTAACAAATTTTCAAAATGAAAATACTGAAATGACAAATAGTTTAAATAAAAATAATTTCATGTTTGCAAGTTTCGTTTTAGGATTAAAAGAAATACCTTTAAATACTGAAGTCTTATTAGTTAATAACGTTTTAGATAATTCATTAGATTTAATATATTTTGTTGACAATAATAATCGAACAATAAAGTTTCCTACAAATATTATTAAACAAATATCATATAAAAGTGATATAAGAATGCAAAATATTTCTAAAAAATTTGAATCTAACGAAATGAAAAGTATGCTGTTGTCAGCCGTAACTTTTGGCGGAACCCCATTGTTGCAATTTGCTGGAGCTCATGTATTTAATTCCTTTTTTGATGCAGTGTCAAATAATTACGATAAGGTTGATTTTAATGTATATTATGAAATTACTATTGAAACATTAATTGATGGTCAAGAAATAGAATACGTATTGAATACAGATAGTAATCCCGAAGAGTTTATTAAACAAGTATCAAATGGAGTTATTAAATAGGCATAAAATTTTAATAATTAAGTTTGGGTGTTAGTACAGCTTTATAGGCTCTTGTTTTTTTTGATTATTTTTACTTTTTTTAAAAATTTTAAAAACTTCTTATTGCTGTTTTTTTTATCTTTTTTCATTTGCGTATTTCTGCTAATTTTTCTTATATATTTGTCTTTTTCTTTTTATTGACACTTTCTTTTTTTTGTACGAAAATCCTTATTTTTACTGATGTTTTTCTTGTTTGAGAAACGCTGCTAGATGTTTGTTGTAAAAGTTGTTGACAAGCATATTTTGCCATGATATTATTAATGTAAATCATGGTTTAAATTTTAAAAATAGGAGGAGTAAAAAATGTTAAAAGTTGAAAATGAGCTAGAAAATTTAAAAGTAATTAAGCGAAATGGAAAGCGGGTTTCTTTTAATGAAGATAAAATTAGAATAGCAATCAAAAAGGGATTCGATTCTATTGAAAGTGATGAGGAAGTTAATGAATCGACAAATACCAAATATCATGCTGAGGATATCATAAATGTGTATAATGCGGTAATTGATACTATTACCCAAAGGCATTCTGGACAAAAAACTATCGGAATTGAAGTTATTCAAAATATTATTGAAGAACAACTAATGAATTTAAATTATAAGGATGTTTACGAAAAGTATTCAAATTATCGAGAAAAAAGAAATAATTCAAGAGAAATTTTGAATAAGCGAATGTTAGGCCTTGTTAAAGTTGCTGAAAATTTAGGATTTAAAGATTCTGGAGAAGAAAATTTGAAGAGAGAAAATGCTAACGTGGATGGAGATACTGCAATGGGAACTATGTTGCAATTTGGTTCTAGTTTTTCTAAAGAATTTGCAAAATCATATTTGATAAAAGATTCTTATGCTGAGGCACATGATATGGGATATATTCATATTCATGATATGGATTTTATTCCAATGGGAACGACAACTTGTTTGCAAATTGACTTGAATGATTTATTTAAGGATGGTTTTTCTACTGGACATGGACATTTGCGGACTCCTAACGATATCTTGTCTTATACCGCTTTGGCCGCTATTGCCATTCAAGCTAACCAAAATGATCAACATGGTGGACAAAGCATTCCAGCATTTGATTATTTTATGGCTAAGGGTGTTTTAAAAACTTTTAAAAAACAATTTAAACAATTAATTTATGATTTTTTAGATATAGAAGGTTTTGTTAGTTTTGTTAAAATTGATGACATTATGAAAGAAATAGATAAAATTAATTCTATTGATTTTGATTTGTGTATCTTTGATAGATTTACAAAAAATAATGATGTAATTTATAGAATATTCAAAAAGGCATATAGTAAAGCGATCGATAAAACTGACCGTACTACTTATCAAGCCATGGAGGCTTTTATTCACAATTTAAATACCATGCATTCAAGAGCTGGGGCGCAAGTTCCTTTTAGTTCCATTAATTTTGGCACGGATACTAGTTGTGAGGGAAGAATGGTTGTCAAAAATTATTTGTTGGCTGCAGATAGTGGCTTAGGACATGGCGAAACACCAATATTTCCTATTAGCATTTTCAAAGTAAAAGAGGGAATTAATTATAACAAAGAAGATCCTAACTACGACTTATTTGAACTTGCTTGTAAAGTTTCGGCTAAGAGATTGTTTCCTAATTTTTCTTTTATTGATGCACCTTTTAATTTAGCGTTATACAGAGAAGGGGATTACAATACAGAAATTGCTTATATGGGGTGTCGTACTAGAGTTGCAAATAATGTCGCTGATCCTAATAAAGCTATTTTCCCTAATCGTGGCAATTTATCATTTACTTCAATTAATTTAGTAAGACTTGGTATTAAACATGGAATTGTTAATGGCTCTAAAATTGATTTAGATAGTTTTTACAAAGAGCTTGAGGATATGTTAATTTTAGTTAAAAATCAATTATTAGAAAGGTATGCAATTCAATGTAATAAAAGGGTTAAAAATTTTCCTTTCCTTATGGGACAAGGGTTATGGCTTGATTCTAAAGGATTAAAGCCTAACGATAAGGTTAAGCGAGTATTAAAACATGGTACATTATCTATTGGATTTATTGGTTTGGCTGAATGTTTAAAGGCATTAACTGGTAAACATCATGGAGAGTCTAACAAATCACAAGAATTAGGTTTAGAAATTATTAAATTTATGCGTGATAAATGTGATGAATTCGCCAAAGAAGAAAAGTTGAACTTTACCTTATTAGCTACACCAGCTGAAGGACTTAGTGGTAGATTTACGTCAATAGATAAAGGTTTATATGGTGAAATAGCTGGAATTACGGATAGAAATTATTATACTAATTCATTTCATGTTCCTGTATATTACAATATTACTGCAACTAAAAAAATTAAGTTAGAAGCACCTTATCATGCTTTAACCAACGCTGGTCATATAACTTATATTGAACTTGATGGCGATGCTTGCGAAAACTTAGAGGCGTTTAAAAAAGTGGTGCGGGTTATGAAAGAAAGCAATATAGGTTATGGCGCTATTAACCATCCAGTTGATAGAGATCCTGTATGTGGTTTTAATGGTGTTATTGGTGATACTTGCCCAGGATGTAATAGGACTGAGGCAGATGGTGTTTTATTTGAAAGAATTAGACGTATTACTGGATACTTGGTCGGAACCGTTGATAGGTTTAACAATAGTAAAAAAGATGAAGAAAAAGATAGAGTTAAACATAGTGAATAGGAGTGAATAAAGATGGAAATAAGGTTGGCAAGAGATTTACAACAAGATAGTATCGTCGATGGAGAAGGGTTAAGAACTGTTATTTGGACACAAGGATGTTGTCATAATTGTAAAGGGTGTCACAATCCTAATACCCATGATTTTAATGGCGGATATTCTGTTAGTGTTGAAGAAATAGAAGAGAAACTTTTATATATTGATGAGCAAGACGGAATTACTCTATCTGGTGGTGATCCATTTTTTCAAGCTGAGGCTTGTGCTGATATCGCTAATTTTGCTAAAATGTGCGGATTAAATGTGTGGTGTTATACTGGTTTTACTTTTGAAAAGTTATTATTCATGAGTAAGAATGATAATAATATTAAACACTTGTTAGAGGCGATTGATGTGTTAGTGGATGGTAAGTTTATTTTAGAGAAAAAAAGTTTTGACTTAAGTTATAGAGGTTCTTCTAATCAAAGGGTTATTGATGTAAAAGAAAGTTTAAAAAATGAAAAAGTCATTCTGTTTAAAGGTTATAACGAAATAAAGACTAGTCGTAATTTATATGAAAAAAAAAGTTATGTTTATGCTTAACTTTTTTTTCTTTTTTTTACTGGCTTCGCATATGGATACATGGTAATAATATTATGAGTACCTCCTATTGTTACTATTCTTAAATGGTTGACTCCTCCATTATCACTTCGATATCCACATCCACGACTAGTGATAATATATTCATCTATTGGACTACCAATATATTTTGATACAATGTTCTTTTTTGTAAATTTGGCATTTTTCATTATTAATTTCCAGTTCTTATGCCATTTTATAAAAAATTGTTCTATGTCAAAATCGGGGCTAAAGTAACTCGAATCTAAAACTCTACAATCATCTGTATAGTGCTTTGCAATATGCTGAACTGCTTTATATATATCATAATTTTTCTCCATATGACCACATTGATGTCTTAAAATATATATTTTAGATAATATAGCCTCTTGTTCCTCATTTGAAAATTTTTCGACCCCTAGTTTAATTGCTTTTTGATAGTAGTATATTGCCATTTCTGTAATACCTGCTTTTTCCATTTGTATTGCATTACTTAACGACATTTGCCAACTATTAGTTTCCATATAAACCTTTCCTTTCATTGTTGTTATTATACTTAACGCGATTAAATTAGTCAATATTTCCACTATTTTTTCAGTTATTTTTTATAAAATAACAAATTTATTATATATTTTGTCATTTTTACGTAAAATGGCTTGATTTTATTGCTTAAAAATGATATCTTTATCATGTAAGTAAATAGTAGATGACTTACATAATAGAAATTGGAGGTTAAAAAAATGACAAAAAGTAGTTTAGTTGATTTTATTGCTGATAAAGCGGACTTAACTAAAGCGGAAGCAACTCGTGCTTTAGATGCCGTTATGGCTGGCATTGAGCAAGGACTTCAACAGGCAGAGAAAGTTACACTAGTTGGTTTTGGTACTTTTAGTGCTAAACATAAGGAAGCGCGTGTAGGTCGCAATCCACAAACTGGTGCGCCTGTTCAAATTCCTGCTAAAGTTGCTATTTCTTTTAAAGCTGGAAACAAATTAAAAGATGCTTTAAATTAATAAAAAAACACTAAACTTCAACTTGTTGAGCTTAGTGTTTTTTATTGTTAAATGTTTGTTTACATGATATAATGAAGGTGGTGATACACTGATGAAGGAAGCTTTAGAAGTTCTACGCATAATAGAAAAAAAGGGGTTTTTAGCTTATATTGTTGGTGGTTATGTTAGAGATTATTGTTTAAAAAGAGAAAGCCTTGATATTGATATTTGTACTAATGCTACACCAAAAGATATACTTGATATTTTTGATAATGTTTTAGTAGATGATAAACAATATGGAGCAGTTAAAGTATATTATCAGGGTAATAAATATGACATTACTACTTTTCGAAAAGATATTAAATATGTTGATAATCGCCGACCTATTAAAATCAAATATGTTAATGACTTAAAAACTGATTTGCTTCGTAGAGACTTTACTATTAATACCTTGTGTATAGATAAGAATGGAAAAATAATAGACTTATTAAATGTAAAAAATGACTTATATAAAAAGGTTATAAAAACTGTTGGTAATCCACGCTATAGAATTAAAGAAGATGCTTTAAGAATACTTAGAGCAATTCGTTTTGCTACAACTTTAGATTTTGATATTGATGAAAAAACTAAGTTTTATATTAAGAAGTATGGTTACTTACTAAAAAAGCTTTCTTATACTAGAAAAAAAGAAGAATTAATGAAAATTTTTGCTAGTATTAATAAAGCAAAAGGGATTGATTTACTGTTAGAGTTGGGTTTACATAAGCATTTAGAAATAACTAAATTAACTAATAATATTAGTACTAACAACGTTATTGGTATTTGGAGCATATTGGAAGTTGATGATAAATATCCGTTTTCTAAACTTGAAAGAGAACAAATGAGAAAAATTAGACAATTGTTACAATTAGAACTTTTTGATAGTTATAATATATATAGCTTTGGATTATATTTATCTACTATTGTAGCAGATATTAAGCAATTAGATAAAAAAAAATTAAACTTAATTTATAATAGTTTGCCTATTTATAATAGACGAGATATTGTTATTAGTCCAGTTGAAGTGGCAAATATCTTAAAAAAGAAACCTGATAAATATTTAACGGAAATTTTTAATGATATTGAAAAAAAGATTATATATAAAACATTAAACAATAACAAAAATGATATTATAAAATATTGTTTAAAGAAATATGGTGGTGATGGCAATGAAAAGTAATGATATTTTGAAAATCTTATGTGGAAAAAATTATGTTGTTAATGATTCTATTATAAGGAATTATCATAAATTAAACATTACTGCTGATGAATTAATTTTATTGATTTATTTTATTAATTATAGCGATAAAATTGTTTATAATATTGAAACTTTCATCAATGATTTAGAACTTGATAAGTTAAAAATTATGGAGCTTATTAATAACTTACATGAGAAGAAAATTATTGATATTAAGGTTGAAAGTACGACTGGCAAAAAAATGGAAGAATACATCGTACTTGATGCTTTTTATAATAAACTAATTGGGTTATTCTTAGAAGAAAACAGTGAAGATAATACTAATGATAGTTCAATTTACGACTTGTTTGAGCAAGAGGTTGGGCGAGCTTTATCACCTATGGAATATGAAATAATTAATGGCTGGATAGAAGATAAATTTGATAATAAGCTTATTAAGTTAGCTTTAAAGGAGGCGATTTACAATGGGACGACTAATTTTAGATATATTGATACAATATTGTACGATTGGAAAAAGAAAGGACTTAAAGGAAAAGAAGATATTATTAAGGATAAAGAAAAAAGAAGAAAAGAAAAGGGAAAGAAAGTTGAAGTATTTGATTATAATTGGTTAGATGATGAATAATATTTTAAATTATTTAGACGAAATGTTTCCTTATCCTAAGTGCGAATTAAATTATAATAATGATTTTGAATTATTAATTGCTATTGTTCTTAGTGCACAAACTACTGATAAAAGGGTTAATTCGGTAACTAAAGAATTGTTTAAGAAGTACCCAACTGCCAAAGAATTAAGTAATGCCTCTATTTCTGATATTGAAAGAATAATTATGCCTGTTGGTACTTATAAGAAAAAGTCTGTTTATATTAATGAAATAGCTAAAAGTTTATTATTTAATAATTTTGTTAAAATTCCAGCTGACAGAAATTATTTAGAAACCTTACCTGGTGTTGGTAGAAAAACTATAAATGTCTTTTTATCTGAGGCCTATAATATTCCTAATATCGCTGTTGATACACATGTGTTTCGCGTTTGTAAGCGACTAGGTATTACAAACGAGAATGATGATGTATTGGCGACGGAAATGGTTCTTATGAGGAAAATAAAAAAAGTACATTGGTCTAAAGTTCACTTACAATTAGTTTTGTTTGGTAGATATCATTGTAAAGCGATTAAACCATTGTGTGAAAATTGTAAGGTTATAAAAAGTTGTTTATATTATAAGAAAAAATAATTTATTAAAAAGAAACATTCAAATTAAATTGAATGTTTCTTTAATTTACTATTACTGTTCTAGTTAAACGTTTCGTTGTAGATTTATATTTAATAGTATACTCAATAGTATAATCGTTTTCTGATGAAGTATCTATCAAACTAGAAACACTTGACAATGATGATACTGATTGTGATTTACCATTACTTTTAACTGTAATTGAAACAGTTGAGTTAGTAGTAACGTTACTTCCATTATACATTACTTTATAACCTTCTTCTGTATAAATGTCCCCAATATTTAAATTAACTGCCGTATCTCCATTTAATGTTATTTTAGCTGTTGTAATTGAATTATCGTCATCATCTTCAGTCAAGCTACCACCAACACTAACGGTTTTAGAAACGCCGCTACTAGCATTGTCTTTATAATTTTCATGTTCTACTTTAACAACAAATGTTAAACTTCCGGTTGTACTAGATGGAACAGTATATGTATATGACATACTATTTGTGTAAACTAGTAATTTTTGATTTCCAGATGAATCTTGTAAGTAAACACCAAAACCTAATTTTCCTCTTTCTGCGATGATACTATCAGTTATGGATGATGGAGCGGTATAATTCCACGATAAATTCACTGTTTTCTTTGAAGCTGTGTATGTTGCTGTTAAACCTGTAACATTTGATAATTTATCATACCTTGTAGATATTTCGGTTGGCTCTGTACCTTTTTTAAATAATTCCGTTACGACTGCATCACTTGGGGTGGATTCGCTAGCTAATTGGGCTGGATTGGTTCCCATTTCAACTTTACACTCAACTACACTATCAGGCTTTGTAAAAGTTTTGTTAGTTCTTGGGACAATTTTCATTATCGCTGCCATTAAATTATTCTTTTGACTATCTGAGCCACTTCCATTATAATAATCTGAACTAATTGTATCATATCCATACCAAAGAGCAATTGATGTTGTCGGAGTATAAGCCACAGTCCATAAATCGTTAACTGCATTTGATGGCAAATTGTATTTGCTCATTGTTTGATCATCAAAATTTGATGTTCCTGTTTTTGCAGCTACTTCCATACCTGACACTTTTGCTCCACCAGGAAAACCATAGTCAACTGCATACTTTAATACATCTGTTATCATATATGCTGTAGAATCAGACATAACACGTTGTTTCTTTGGCTTAAACTCTTCTACTTCACCAGTACTACGATATTCAATTTTAGTAACCGAATATGGTGCTGTGTAATACCCACCATTAGCAAATGCTGCATATGCGGCACTCATTTGCAGTGGAGAGACACCTGTAAATCCACCGATAGCATGTGCTTCATGAATGCGATTACTTTCTATTTCTGGCTCTATTCCTAGACTTGTTACAAACTCTATTATTTTTTCATTATTTGTTTGTTGAAATGCTTTTAAGGCTGGTATATTACGCGATTTGGCTAAAGCATTTCTTAATGTTAAAGTTCCATAATACGCTCTGTCCCAGTTATTAACCGTTTTTCCGTTGCTATAAGTCCATGGCTCATCTACGAACAATGTATATGTTGAATAATTATTGTACTCCATACCTGGTCCATAATCAAATATTGGTTTGGCAGTTGAACCTGGTTGACGCTTTGACATAGTTGCAAAATTAAATACCCGTTCTCCCTCTCGATTACGGCCAGCCCCTAATGCTAATATTGCCCCAGATTCTACGTCTGTTATTGCAATACCTGCTTGCACTACATCATTAACAAAACTGTATGTTTGCCCATTCAAAATGTTATTTATTCCGTCTTGTACTGACTTATCCATTGTTGTATATATCTTCATTGGTACTAAGTAAGGATCGTTACCTGTTTTATCAACTATTTCATCTACTACTGTATCAATAAACCCTTGATATTGATTAGCAGTTGATGAACTACCAGCCAATAAGCTTGTTACTGGTATAGAATTTGCAATATTCTCCTCTTCTTCAGTTATATATCCATGTCTTTTCATCAAATATAAAACCGTTTTTCTTCTTTCTGTTGCTGCTTCAGCATTTAAGTAAGGATTGTATTTATTAGGAGCTTGGTATAAACCAACTATAAGAGCTGCTTCAGGTAAACTTAATTCACTAACACTCTTCCCAAAATATGATTGTGATGCTTGCTCTACTCCATAATTGTTACTTCCTAATACTGAATTATTAACATAAAATTCTATTATTTCTTCTTTGGTATAATTTCTTTCTAATTTAAATACTGACATATATATATCCGTAAATTTTCTAATAATCCCTTGAATACCAGTTGAAGTTGAAGATGTAAAGTTATTCTTTACAACTTGCATTGTTATGGTCGATGCTCCACCTGATGATGAATTACCAGCTAATTGACCAATGGAAGCTTTTAAAAATCTAGCCGCATCAAAACCATTATGCTGAAAAAATCTTGAATCTTCTGTCGCAATTAATGCATCTATTAAAACTTGTGGCAATTCATCATATGTAACTTTTTCTCTTCTTTCTGCGCCTAATTTAACTAACTCGTTACCATCTTTATCGTAGACAATTGTTGATTCAGCACGATCTAAAGCATCTGGATCAAATTCTGGAGCATTTAATACTATATACCCCATAAATATACCACTAAGCGCTATTAAAGCTATTAAACCAACTAATAACACAGTTATTACAATATTTTTTATATCTTTCTTTGGCTTATTATTTTTAATATTTTTAGAATTCTTTTTTTTAATTGTTTTGGCTTTATTTACTGTTTTTTGTTTTTTCTTTTCCATTTTCATTCCTCCAACTTTTCTTCTATTATTTTTAAATAATCCAATCTAGGACTATATTTAATTTCAACTATATGCCCTTTATCTTTAATATAATTGTATGGTATAGAAGCCTTATCAGTTTTATTTATATATTCTATTAATTCTTTAGCAAATAATAAATATGTTTCATTTAACTTAGTGAATCTTATTATTAAAAAAGCTATTCCTTTATGTCTTATTATTTGTTCTATGTGTTTTAATTGATGAGGGTGAATATTTTTAATTGGAAAACTAGTCTTACTAGTTGTTTCTTTAACATCAAAATCTATATATTTACCATTATATATACCACAATAATCAAGAGTTGATGGTTGCAAAAAATATGCTTCTTTGATTATTACCTTACCTTGACTAGGATAATGTACTTTAGTTACTTGAATAGGAGTAGGTCGCTTATATATAATTGCTTTTTCTATTTCCTTATAATATTCATTAGTTTGATTTATATCATTTTCTAATGTCATCCCTCTATTAGCATAATTAATACTTTTATTATTTTTTATTCTAATTCCCTTAGGGTAATTCATCGCTATCACCCGTAGTATATTATACTATATTTCCCCACAAAATACAACTACACAAAACACATTTAGAGCAAAAGAAAAACATGGAGTTTACATGTTATCTTTTGCTCTAAGTAAAAACATATCATAGATAGTTTGCATATTATCCATATCTTCTGGATGCCATTGTAATCCTAAAATAAAGTTATCTTTAGTTATATACTCGACTGCTTCAATAATATTATCATTAGAATACGCTGATATGATTAGAGGATTATTAATTTTTATTATTTGATATTTATGACGACTATTAACATTTAATTTAGGTGGCAAATGAAAAGAGAGAAAAGTATTGTTAATAATATTAACTTCATGAGTCTGGTTATCAGGTAAATTATGGTTTATTACTTCTGTTAAAATATTATTTTTATTATTGTTAAAATACAAACAAATTAATTGAAATCCTAAACATATACCTAATACTGGAATATGTTTTTTAATTGCATATTCTAATATATCATAATAATATGGTTCAATAACACTTCCACCAGGAAATATTATCGCATTACATAGATCTATTACTTCTTTGTTTATTTTATTATCATAAGTTAAAATACCAATAGTACTAGCTACTTCATTTAAATACTTTAAGTTAGGCAAACTAACTAATTGGTGTTTCTGATTATCAATGATTTTATTCTTAGTTACAATACCTACAACTGGTAACATATTAGTCTATATATTTATCTAAATTAGTTGGTACTTTATTATTTAAAACAGTTTCAATTATTTTTTCCTCTTTTTCTTTTGTAACCTCTCTACCTGTCATTTGTGATATATCATGAATAACCTCTCTTAATACCTTTTCATCATTCATATTAGCCTTTTGTATTTTACCCGCTAATGAAAGAATTGTATCTTTATTAACATTTGTCTTCTTTTCTACTTTCTTAAAAAAATTATCAGAAAAAGCCATAAAAACCTCCTTACTTTAATATATGTATAGTTAGTTTTTATGGTTACTTTTTTAGGTCGTATGAGCTTAAATTGTTCAAAGACGCTGTAGATGCCCTTACGGGCTGGGCTGGTATGCGCCAGCTTAAAATTACGATGGTGCCACAAAGGCCGACGCCCGCGAGCCGAAGTAAGAGTCCGCACTGCCACTGTAGGTGTGAAAGCTGAACGCGCCCGCATTGGCACCATTACCCGCGTAGCCTCCCCGTATGAACCACGGATTGGACGAATAGACGAAGCCCGCGTAGTCGCTATACCACGCACGT